>NZ_CP019449.1:945625-1260833 GCF_001984035.1 Sphingopyxis sp. QXT-31
CGCGCGCGATCGAGGGCAGGGCGCTGGTGCGCCGCGACGTGACGATCACCACCGCCGACGGCACCTGCGACGCCTATTTCGTCGCGCCCGCCGAGGGCAAGCATCCGGGCGTGGTCGTGTGGCCCGACATCCGCGGCCTGCGCCCCGCCTTTCGCCAGATGGCCGACCGGCTGGCGGGCGAGGGCTATGCGGTGCTGACCGTAAACCCCTTCTACCGCTGGCAGAAATCGCCGGTGGTCGACGCCGCGAACGACTGGAGCAATCCCGAAGTGCGCGAGAAACTCTTCGGCTACTTGAAGCAGCTGACCCGGCCGGTCGTCGAGACCGATGCCAAAGCGCATCTCGCCTTTCTCGACGCGCAGAAGGAGGTCGATAGCAAGCGGCGGATCGGCACCACCGGCTATTGCATGGGCGGCGCGATGACGATCTACACCGCCGCGCTCAACCCGAACCGCGTCGGCGCGGCGGCGAGCTTCCACGGCGGCGGTGTCGCGACCCACAAGCCCGACAGCCCGCATTTGCTGATCGACGATACCAACGCGGGCTATCTCTTCGCGATCGCCGACAACGACGACAAGGAAACCCCGAACGAGAAGGTCCTGCTGGCCGAGGCGCTGAAGCCGTCGCCCCACTGGCACGAGGTCGAAGTCTATGCCGGCGCGATGCACGGCTGGTGCCCGCCCGACGGCCGCGCCTATAACGAGGCGGCGGCCGAAAAGGCGTGGGGGCGCATGCTCGAACTGTTCAAGGCCGAGCTGGCCTGAGTATGGGGCGGCGGCGGTTCAGCCGCCGCTCGCGGCGTAGCTCGCATAGATGCGCTGGCCGCCCGGGCCGAAGGTCATGACTTTATAGGCTTCGCGGATATTCCGATACTCCATGCCCGGCGATCCCGTCGGCATGCCCGCGACCGCGAGGCCTTTGACGCCCTTGGGCTTTTCCTTGAGCAGCCGGGCGATTTCGCGGGCAGGGACATGCCCCTCGATCACATAACCGCCGACGAGGACGGTGTGGCAGCTGCGCAGCGCGTCGGGGACGCCCTGCTTGTCCTTGACCGCGTCCATATCGGCCGCGTTGACCACGGTCACCTTCGCCCCGAACGAGGTCTTCACCAGTGCGAGCCATTTGAGGCAGCAGCCACACCCGGCGTCGCGGAACATCGTCGGGTCGGCGGCGTGCGCAGTGCCGATGATGCTGGCAAAGGCGGCGAGGGCGAAAAAGGTGCGGCGGGCGGGGGACATCGGGCTTCCTTCCGGGATAATCCGGTCAGGATAGCAAAGGCCCCCCGCGACGCAAGGCGCTCACCCCATCGGATAAAGAATGTCGCGGCTCACCTGGTGCAGCGCGCTCATCACATCGTCGCTCAGCACCAGATCCTTGGCCGCCAGGATCGGATCGACCTGGTCATAAACGCTGACCCCCACGATCGTCGAGGCGACGAAATCATGCTGCTTCGACCAGGCCGTCGCCATCGTAACCGGATGCAGCCCCGCCTCCTCGGCGATCTTGAGATAACGCTCGGTCGCGGCGAGGCTCTTGTCGTTGACGAAGCGGCGACCCATCGCCGCCTGCCGCCCTTCCATGCCGAGATAGCGCGAGAAGCGCGCGCCGTCGGGCTTCGCGCCGCCCTGATATTTGCCCGACAGCACACCGCCGGCGAGCGGCGAATAGGGGATCAGGCTGACGCCTTCCTGCCGGCACACCTGCTTGAGTTCATCCTCGAAGCGGCGGTTGTTGAGGCTGAAATTATTCTGGATCGTGTGATAGCGCGCCACGCCCAAGCGCTCCGACTCCGCAAGCGATTTCATCAGCCCCCAACTCGTCTCGTTCGAACAGCCGAGGATGCGCACCTTGCCCGCGCGGACCAGCTCGTCGAGCGCGTCCATCATCTCGTCATAGGGCGCATCATGGTCGGGCCAGTGCGTCTGGTAGAGATCGACATAATCGGTCTGCAGTCGCGTCAGGCTGTCGTCGATCGCCTGGAAGATATTCTTGCGGTCGAGCGCGGTCATGCCATTGCGGCACGGCGACTTGAACCAGACATGGCTCGGCCCAGATACTTTTGTCGCGAGGATGATCGCATCGCGCGGCTTGGTCTTCAGCCAGCGCCCGACGATCTCCTCGGTGCGTCCCACCCACTTCGTATCGGGCGGCACCGGATAACCCTCGGCGGTGTCGTAGAAATTGATGCCCTCGTCGAAGCAACGGTCGAGGACGCGGAAGGCTTCGGCCTCGTCGGTCTGGCTGCCGAAGGTCATCGTTCCCATGCAGATATCGGACACATGGATGGCGCTTTTGCCAAGACGGCGGGTCTGCATGATCTTGTCTCTCCGGTCGCGAGCGATGTCGCGCCGGGATTTAAGCGATCAGATCAGAAGCGCAAGCGATCCGACGAGCAGCGCCGCCATCGTCCCGTTGAACGCCTTCAGCCGCGCCGGGCTCGACAGCCAGCCGCGCAGCGCGGTGCCCATCACCGCCCAGATGCTCGTCGAGGGCAGGTTGACGATGCCAAATACGATCGCGACGAGCAGTACCGCGACGAAATTGCGGTCGGGCGCGTAGAGCGCGATGGCGGACAACGCCATCGTCCACGCTTTGGGGTTGACCCACTGGAACAGCATCGCCTGGACAAAGGTCATCGGCTTACCGCGCGGGCTCTCGCCCTCGCCGGGCGCCGCGGCATTGGCGATCTTCCACGCGAGCCAGAGCAGATAGGCGACGCTCACGATCTTGAGCACCGTGTTGAGCTCCGGGAACAAATCGAACAGCCCCATCAGCCCGACCCCGACGAGGACGATCATCAGCGTGAAGCCGAAACCGACGCCCAGCGCATGCGGCACCGTGCGGCGCAGGCCGAAATTGGCGCCCGATGCCATCAGCATCATATTGTTCGGCCCCGGCGTGATTGACGAGACGAGCGCGAAGGCGGAGAGCGCGGCGAGAGTGGTCTGTTCCATGCGCGCAACATAATGCGTTTCGATGCGCGACGGATTGCAAAGATACGTAGTTATCGGCTAGATTATGCAATCGATGACCAAGATCGACGCCATTGGCCGCAAGATATTGCAGGAACTGTCGCGCGACGGGCGAATCTCGAACCTCGAGCTCGCCGAGCGCGTCGGGCTGTCGCCTTCGGCGTGCCTGCGCCGCGTGCAGGATCTCGAACGCAGCGGGGTGATCAAGGGCTATCGCGCGGTGCTCGACCCCGCGAAGCTCGGGCTGACCTTCATGGCCTATGTCGCGGTCGGGCTGTCGACCCATACCAAGAAGGCGCAGGGCGATTTCGAAGCCGCGATGGCCGAGGCGGCCGAGGTGCGCGAGTGCCATAACATCACCGGCACGATCGAATATCTGCTGCGCATCGAAACCGCAGACCTCGCGGCCTACAAGCATTTCCACACCGAGGTGCTCGGCGTGCTGCCGCAGGTGCATTCGATCACCACCTATGTGCTGATGGAATCGCCGAAGGACGAGCGGGCGTAGAATTTCTTGGCCGCGCCTGCGAAGCGCTATGGTTGAACCGGGCGCCCTGCGTCCGCATATCGGTTTCATGCTGAAACTCTCCCTGCTCGACCTCGTACCCGTCACCGACACCGGAACGATCGCTCAGTCGCTCGCCAATGCCGCCGATCTCGCACGGCACGCAGAGGCGCTCGGTTACGGCCGCTACTGGGTCGCCGAGCATCATGGCATGCAGGGGATCGCCAGCGCCGCGACCGCAGTCGTGCTCGCGCATATCGGCCATGCGACGTCGAGCATCCGCATCGGCTCGGCGGGGATCATGCTGCCCAACCATGCCCCGATGGTCATCGCCGAGCAGTTCGGCACGCTGGAAGCACTTTTCCCGGGCCGTATCGACCTCGGTCTCGGCCGCGCGCCGGGTTCGGACGGCGTCGTCGCGCGCGCACTACGCCGCAACCTCGCCAGCGACGAGCGGCAATTCCCGCAGGACGTCGTCGAATTGCAGGCCTTCCTCGCCGGCGACGAACGGCTCGGCATCCGCGCGGTGCCGGGCGAGGGAACAAACGTCCCAATCTGGATCCTGGGGTCGAGCCTGTTCGGCGCGCAGCTCGCGGCGATGCTCGGGCTGCCTTACGCGTTCGCCAGCCATTTCGCGCCCGACGCGCTCGACGAGGCGCTCGACGTCTATCGCCGCCAGTTCAAGCCGTCGGAGCAGCTCGCCGAGCCCTATGCCGCGGCAGCGTTCAACATCTTCGCCGCCGACACCCGCGAGCAGGCCGAACTGCTCGCCTCGTCGCAGCAGCAGGCGTTCGTCGCGCTGCGCACCGGCAACCCTGGCAAGATGAAACCGCCGCTCGCGGGTTACAAGGACAGCCTGCCGCCTAATGCGCGCGCGATCCTCGACCATGTGCTGCAATGTTCGGCGGTCGGCACCGTCGATGATGTCCGCGACGGGCTCAAGGCGTTCGTCGCGCGCACCGGAGTGGATGAAGTGGTCGTGGCATCCTCGATGTACGATCACGAGGCGCGCAAGCACTCGGTCGCGCTGGCAATGGAAGCGGCGAAGAGCCTTTAGTTCCCGCACGCAATCCCTATTCCCATTCGTGTCGAGCGCAGTCGAGACACCCATGGGGAGCGCGTGCCCGCGCGTGTCTCGACTACGCTCGACACGAACGGGTCAATGGTTATTCCGGTCGAAAACTGAGGCTGGCTAACCGCCAAGCCTTATCACCCATGAGCTCTGCAGCGGTGGGAACAGCCGCTGGCGGCGCGCAATCGACTTCCGCGGCGATATAGCGGCCGGTTTCGCGCAGCCGCACCTCCCCATCGCCGAAGCGCGCCTTCAGCGCCGCGATCAACGCCTTGGCGTCGTCCGCGATCTCGTTCGAATCCAGCGCTCTTGGCGTCCCGTCGAGCAATTCGGCAACCGCTTGGCGCAGCGCCCCCACCGCATCCTTGATGATCGACAGCGCGATGAACAGCGCCGCGCTGGCGTCGGCCCACCACCAGCCGAGCCCGATGCCGGTAATCCCCGCAATCGCCGCGAGGCCGGTCTGCCAGTCGGCCTTTTGCATCAGCGCGTCGGTGTGGAGTACCTTGTCGTTGATGCGCTTCGCCACCGGCTGCTTGATCCGCCCGAGGATCAGCGGCGGGATCACCGAATAGACGAGCGCAGCCATCATCAGCCAGCCGAGCCAGATGGTGTGGCCGAAGAGGGTGATGCCCCCGACGGTCGGATGTTCCTGCCGCAGCAGCGTCGTGACGCTCTCATAGGCGAGGAAGCCGCCGACCGCGAGGAGGGCGGTCGCGGCGACGAGGAAGGCGAGGCTGTTGGCGCGGCGATAGCCGAAGGGGAAGCGGCTGTTGGCGTGCTTGCGCTCCCAATGCACCGACAGCAGGAAGACGATCGCGGGGATCAGGCTCAGCACATCCTCGATCACCGCCGATTTCATCGCCTGGCTCGCGCCCATCACCAGCGCCATCACGACGACGACGCTGCCGATCCACAGTAGAGTCCACCATTCGAGCCGCTCGCCGCGTCGGACGTCGGCTTCGATCGCCGCGGGGATTCCGCTGTGCAAGCTCATTGCGCGCTCTCGGCGACCAGCCGGTCGGTTGCGAGAATCAGCGCATTTTCGCCGTTGCGACGCGCGATGCGCAGCACCGGCCGGTGTTTGTCGTCCGGCTCTCCTCGCGCGACGGGTTTCGACAGGGAGATATCGGCCTGCCAGGGCGAGGCCTTGGCGAAATGACCGATCAGCGCGTCGATCTCGCCATCTTCCAATGCCTTATGCGCATGTTCGCCGTGGATCGCGACGAGCGTGACCCGCGCGTCATGCTTGCGCGCATAGCTGTCGAGCAAAGCCAGCGCTGGTCGTACATCTGGGGTGCCCGGCAGCACCGTGACGCGCATCGTGTGCGTCCGCTCAATTCCTTCGGTCGTACCGGCCGCATCGCGCGGCATCCCGTCGCAGCCGGTGAGCAGCAGCGCAGTGAAGGCAAGGGCGAACCGGTATCGCATCCTCGCTCATACGCCGCGCCTGTGCCTTGGTTGCCTTGCGCGGCGCCGTGTTGACGCGGCCAAGCGCGCGGCAGTATAGGGGCCGCCCGACCCAAGGGCGGCCCGTAGGGGGTCGCCTTTTTGCTTTGGCCGGTCTTTTTGATTTCTGGAAAGGTGCCCGACATGTCGATCACGCCGCTGATGCCCGTTTACCCCCGGTGCGGTGTGCGTCCGGTGCGAGGCGAGGGCGCCTATCTGATCGGCGAGCGCGGCGAGCGTTATCTCGACTTCGCGAGCGGTATCGCGGTGAATCTGCTCGGCCACGGCCACCCGCATCTGACCAAGGCGATCCAGGATCAGGCCGCGACGCTGATGCACGTGTCGAACCTGTACGGCAGCCCGCAGGGCGAGGCCTATGCGGCGCGGCTGGTCGAAAACACCTTCGCCGACACCGTCTTCTTCACCAATTCGGGCGCCGAAGCGGTCGAATGTTCGATCAAGACCGCGCGTGCCTATCATTCGAGCGCGGGCAATGCCCACAAACATACGCTGATCACCTTCAACAACGCCTTCCACGGCCGCACGCTCGGCACGATCTCCGCCACCAACCAGGAAAAACTGCGCAAGGGTTTCGATCCGCTGCTCCCCGGTTTCGCCTATGCGCCGTTCGACGACGTCAATGCCGCGCTCGACCTGGTCGACGACAATACGGCGGGCTTCCTGCTCGAGCCCGTGCAGGGCGAGGGCGGCATCCGCCCGGCGTCGCAGCCCTTCCTCCAGGCGCTGCGCGACATCTGCGACAAGCGCGACCTGATGCTGGTGTTCGACGAGGTCCAGTGCGGCGTCGCGCGCACGGGCTCGCTCTATGCCTATGAACAGTTCGGCGTCACCCCCGACATCCTCGCCAGCGCGAAGGGCATCGGCGGCGGCTTCCCGATGGGCGCGTGCCTCGCAACGGAAAAGGCCGCGCGCGGCATGGTGATCGGGACGCACGGCTCGACCTATGGCGGCAACCCGCTCGCGATGGCGGCGGGGCAGGCGGTGCTCGACGTCGTGCTCGAGGAGGGCTTCCTCGAAGGCGTCAAGGCGACCGGCGAGCGCCTGCGCGGCGCGCTCGAGCAGCTGATCCCGAACCACGACAATCTGTTCGAGAGCGTGCGCGGCATGGGGCTGATGCTCGGCGTCAAGATGAAGAGCGACAGCCGCGCCTTCGTCGCGCATCTGCGTGACGATCACGGGCTGCTGACAGTGGCGGCGGGCGACAATGTCATCCGCATCCTGCCCCCGCTCAACATCGAGGAAGCGCACATCAACGAGTGCATCGAGAAATTGTCGGCGGGCGCGGCGAGCTATACGCCGCCCGAGTCCTGATGGTTTCCGTTCCCGTGGAACGGAGGGCATAATGCCGAACTTCCTCAACTTGTCCGACGCGGGCGGGGATGCGATCGCGGCGATGCTGTCGGACGCGATCGACCGCAAGGCCGCGCGCGCCGGCTGGCCGAAGGCGAAGCCCGATGCCGACAAGCCGCTTGCCGACCATGTGCTGGCGATGGTGTTCGAGAAGAATTCGACGCGCACCCGCGCCTCGTTCGACATCGCGATCCGCCAATTGGGCGGCGTGGCGATGATCCTCGACGCGGGGACGACCCAGCTCGGCCGCGGCGAGACGATCGCCGACACCGCGCGCGTGCTGTCGCGCTATGCCGACGCGATCATGATCCGCACCGACGATCATGCGAAGGCCGAGGAACTGGCCGAATATGCTAGCGTGCCGGTGATCAATGGGCTCACCGACCTGTCGCATCCGTGCCAGATCGTCGCCGACCTGCTGACGATCGTCGAAAGCGGCAAGGCATTGCCCGGGCTCGAACTCGCATGGCTCGGCGACGGCAATAATGTGCTGGCGTCGCTGATCGAGGCGGCGGGGCTGTTCGGCTTCAACGTCCGCGCGGGCGTGCCGCAAGGTTACGAGCCCGAGGCGGCCTTCGTCGAGGCGGCGCGTGCGAAAGGCGCGCGCATCAACATCCTCCGCGACGCGCGCGAGGCCGTCGCTGGCGCCGACCTGGTCGTCACCGACACATGGGTGTCGATGGGGCAGGATCATGCGCACAACAAGGTCGCGGCGATGGCGCCCTATCAGGTCGACGAGCGGCTGATGGGCGCGGCGAAGGGCGACGCGCTCTTCCTCCACTGCCTGCCCGCGCACCGCGGCGAGGAAGTGACCGACGCGGTGATCGACGGCGTGCAGTCGCGGGTCTGGGACGAGGCCGAGAACCGCGTCCATGCGCAGAAATCCGTCCTGCTTTGGGCGCTGGGGAAGTTATGAGCGAGACCGTCGAAACCTGGTTCGACCAGCCTTTGGTCTTCACCATCGCCGAGCGCCATGTGCGCGGGCGCTTCGTGCGCCTCGGGCCCACGCTCAACACTATATTGAGCGCCCACAGCTATCCGCCGGTGGCCGAGAAACTGCTCGCCGAAGCGTTGGTGCTGACGGTCCTGCTCGGCTCGACGCTCAAGGCCGAGGGTGGACAGCTGACGCTGCAGGCGCAGACCGGCGGCGGGCCGGTCGAGCTGCTCGTGTGCGACTATCGCGGCGGCGAGCTGCGCGGCTACCTCAAGTTCGACGCCGAGCGGCTGGTCGAGGTCGGACCCGATCCGACGCTCTTCGCGCTGTTTGGAGAAGGCTTTCTCGCGATCACCTTCGACCAGCCGGCGACCGACGAACGCTATCAGGGCATCGTGCCGCTGGAAGGGACGTCGATCGGCGAGGCGGCCGAACATTATTTCGAGCAGTCCGAGCAGATTCCCAGCCTGATCCGCCTCGCCGCGCGCCACGATGCCGAGGCCGGCTGCGTCGCGGGCGGGCTGCTGCTCCAGCACCTGCCCGAGGGCGAGGTCGGGCGCGACCGGCTGCACACACGCCACGACCATCCCGAATGGGAGCATGCGCGCACCATCGCCGCGACGCTGAAGCCCGAGGAACTGACCGACCCGGCGCATTCGCTCGAAACGCTGGCCTGGCGGCTGTTCCACGAGGACGAGGTGCGGATCGAGCCGGGCGCACGCGTGTCGCGCGGCTGCCGATGCAGTGCCGATTATTATGCCGGCGTACTGCGCCAGTTCCCCGAGAGCGAGCGCGTCGACATGGCCGACGAGGCGGGCAATATCGTCGTCGATTGCGCCTTTTGCTCGCGGATTTTCCCGATCCCTCTCGAAGAGATCGCCACGCCTAACTGACCCCATTGGCGACGAAGCGAAGTGTTTCAGCGCCAAATGGTTGAAATCGCGCCGCCGAATCGCTACCTTGCGCTCACAGGGTCGCATTTGCCCGCGATAAGGGCAGCCGATGGATAGGGTGAAATGGCGATCTTCTCTCCCATGACGAAATATGGCCTCGCCGCGTGTGCCCTCGCGGGGGCGTCCGCTGTGCCTGCGCAGGCGCCGTCGCTGGCGATGCTCGATCGCCTCGAAAAGGGGCAGTGGCAGCTCAAGGGACGCGACAGCGACAAGGTCGTCCAGTCGATGTGCGTCGGCGACGCGCGGCGGATGATCCAGCTCTATCACCCGCGCGGCACCTGTTCGCGCTTCGTGATCGAGGATGGCGCGAAATCGGTCACCGTCCAATATACTTGCCCAGGCGCGGGGCACGGCCGCACGACGATCCGCTCCGAAACCAACCGTCTCGTCCAGATCGACACGCAGGGCATCGCCGAGGGCAAGCCCTTCTCTCAGGCGATCGAGGCGCGGCGCATCGGCGCCTGCCCCGCGGGCGACGGGCGCTGACCGGGCGCAACAAATTTGTTAACCATAGGCTGGTAAGAAGAGCGAACGACGCACCGATGTGTGTCCTTCTCCCTAACGGCTTTCATGCCGAACTGGGCCGTACGGAAACCCCGTGCGGCCCGTTTTCTTTGGTGCGGTGCAGCACTTGCGCCCCCGGCGGCGCGGGCCTATCTGGCGCCGATGCGCGATGTTGCCGGAAAAACCCTGATCGTCCTCCTTTCGGGCGGGCTCGACTCGATGGTCTGTGCGGGACTCGCGCGCGAGGCCGGGGCGCGCATCGTCGCGCTGACGATCGACTATAACCAGCGCCACCGCGTCGAACTGGAGTCGGCCGCGCGCATCGCGGACTATGTGGGGGCGGCCGAACATATCGTGCTGCCCCTCGACCTGCGCCGGTTCGGCGGCTCGGCGCTGACCGACGATATCGCTGTGCCCAAAAACGGCGTCGGCGACGACGTCCCCGTCACCTATGTCCCGGCCCGCAACCTGATCTTCCTGTCGCTGACGCTCGGCCTCGCCGAGGCAAGGGCGGCGCAGGACATCGTCATCGGGGTCAACGCGCTCGACTATTCGGGCTATCCCGACTGCCGCCCCGAGTTCATTTCGGGCTTCGAGAAACTCGCGCGGCTTGCGACGCGCGACGGCGACAAGGGTGTCGATTTCCGTATCCATGCGCCGCTCCAGCATATGACCAAGGCCGATATCGCCGCCGAGGCCGCGCGGCTGGGCATGGATGCCGGCATGAGCTGGTCGTGCTATGACCCGACCCCCGGGGGGCTGCACTGCGGCGCGTGCGACAGCTGCCGCCTGCGCAGTAAGGGCTTCGCCGACGCGGGGCTCGCCGACCCGACGCACTACGCCTGACCATGGCCTATGCGGTCAAAGAGATTTTCCTCACGCTGCAGGGCGAGGGGGCACAGGCGGGCCGCCGCGCGGTCTTCTGCCGCTTCGCCGGCTGCAACCTGTGGACCGGGCGCGAGAAGGATCGCGCCAAGGCGATCTGCCAATTCTGCGACACCGATTTTGTCGGCACCGATGGCACGCTCGGCGGCAAATATGGGGACGCGGCCGCGCTGGTTGCGACGATCGCGCAAAGCTGGGGCGAGGGAGCGGAAGATCGCTATGTGGTCCTTACGGGCGGCGAGCCGATGCTGCAGGTCGACGATGCGCTGATCGACGCGCTGCATGGCGAGGGCTTCACGATCGCGATCGAGAGCAACGGCACGCTGGCGATCCCGCGCAGCATCGACTGGATCTGCGTTAGCCCCAAGGCCGGCAGCGAGCTGGTGCAGACGAGCGGCGACGAGCTGAAACTGGTCTGGCCGCAGCCGGGCAGCGATGTCGCACGCCTCGCCGAACTCGACTTCGCGCATCGGCTGGTCCAGCCGCTCGACGATCCCGATGCCGCCGCAAACGTGCAGGCGTGCATCGACCTGGTGATGGAAGACCCGCGCTGGCGCCTGTCGCTCCAGACGCACAAGACCCTGGGGCTGCGCTAGCCTATTCGCCGGCCTTCTTCGCCGCCGGTGCCGAGGTTTCGGTCTTCTTGGCGACCGGCGTCGAAATCGTTTCGCCTTCGCCCGCGGTCTTCGACTCGGCGCTGCCTTCGGTCGCTTCCTCGTCCTTCTTCTCGGCGGGCTTGGCCGTGCCGTCGTCGGGGATGCTGTTATCGACCGCGGTGCCGTCGCCGCTCGCATCGTCGAGGATGATCATCGAATCGCTGATCGTGCCGGGCTCGACCTCGACCGCGTCGAGCTTGGTCGTGGTCTTGCCCGAGGGCTCGTTGCCGCAGGCGGCGAGGGCGAGGAGCAGCAGCGAGGCAATAGCGATACGGGTCATGGCTTTTTTCCTAGTCGCTGCCCGCCAGCTTGTCGAGAAAGGCGGGGAAGGCGGCTTCGAGCGCCGCGTCGACCTCGGTGAAACCTGCGGCCTTGCCGAGCGCGGCGAGGCTGGTCACCGGGAATTCGGCGATGCCGCACGGCACGATGCCGCCGAAATGCGCCAAATCGGGCGCGACGTTGAGCGAGAAGCCGTGCATGGTCACCCAGCGCTTCACGCGCACGCCGATCGCGCCGATCTTGGCCTCGCGGCCATTTTCGTCGTCGGTCCAGATGCCGATGCGCCCCTCGGCCCGCCGCGCTTCGACGCCGAGGCCCGCGAGCGCGTCGATCACCCAGCCCTCGAGCGCCGAGACATAAGCGCGCACGTCGCGCCCGCGCTTCGCGAGGTCGAGCAGGACATAGCCGACGCGCTGACCGGGCCCGTGATAGGTGTAGCGCCCGCCGCGCCCGGCGGCGTAGACCGGGAAACGCGGGTCGAGCAGTTCGGCGGGATCCGAGCTGGTGCCCGCGGTATACAGCGGCGGATGCTCGAGCAGCCAGATGCGCTCGCCGGCATCGCCCGCATAGATCGCCGCCGCGCGTTTTTCCATATCGGCGAGCGCGGCCGGATAGTCGGTCAGGCCCGGCGAGACGGTCCAATGGGGTGCGGGGAGGGCGTTCATCGCGCCGCCTGTTGCCCCCGTCCGCCGCGCGTTGCAAGGGGCGGTCGCTAAATCCCTGACAGGGCTGGACAAGCGGCGCCGACGCGGCCACTCTCCCGCGCCACGACATCATAAGAACAACGGGGTATCGATGCCGAAATTCGACTTGGGCGCGGCGTGGGACGACAGCATGGTCTTGCTGAAGTCGCATATCGCGCTGACTTCCACCGTCGCGGCGGTTTTCCTGTTTCTTCCGACGCTTGCTGTCAGCTGGTTCGGGCCGGTGCCGATCGAGCCCGCCGACACCGCGACCTTCGAGCAGATCATGACCGCGGCGCGCACCAGCGCGATGCAGGCGGCGCCGTACCAGGTGCTGGTCAGCGTGATCGCGGCGATCGGCGGCGTCGGCATCCTGCGGCTCTGGCTGTCGCGCACCGGGACGAGCGTCGGCGACGCTTTGGTCTTCGCGCTCAAGATGGTCCCGACGATGATCGCGATCCAGCTCATCCTCGGCGTCGGGCTCGGCCTTGGCGCGGTGCTGCTGATCATGCCCGGCATCGCCGCGGGCGGCGGCGCGATTTCGGTGCTGCTGCTGTTCGTCGGGGGGATCGCGCTGGTCGCCATACTGCTCTATCTTTGGGGCCGGCTCGCGGTCATCTCGCCCGCGCTGACCGACAAGACCCTGTACAACCCGATCGCCGCCATTCAGACGAGCTGGCAGCTCACCCGGGGCAATGGTTGGCGGATCTGCCTGTTCCTGTTCCTCGTCACCTTGGTCGTCCTGATCGTCGCGATCATGCTCGGCGGCGTGGTCGCGATCGTCGCTGGCACGGGCGAGGGTGTCGGGCGCATCTTGACCGGGCTGGTCGAGGCCAGCGTCGCCGCCGTCAGCGGCCTGGTGACCACCGCGATCGTCGCGGCAACCTATCGCCAGCTGGCGAGCGGCGACGGCAAGGACATCTTCTCCTGACCCTCGGGCGGGAACTGCGGGCTTTCCGTAACGTCGAGAAAAGTTCGCCAACGGGCCGGTAATCGGTTAACCAGAAAGCTCGGGACGCAAAAGAAGGATTGAAAGCAGGTTCAACAAAAGGGGGAAAAATCATGGTCAAGATGAGTATCGGTGCGGCCTTTTCGGAAACCTTCGCGTTTCTGCGGGCCAATTGGATGCAGATGCTGATATGGGTCGGCGGTGCGATGCTGGTGGTCGGATTGCTCGGCTATCTCTTGCTCGGATCGACCTTCACCGCTCTGGCGATGGCTCCCAACGATCCCACGATCATGATGGGCGCGTTCGGCAAGATCGGCTTGTTCGGACTGATCGCCATGGTCATCCTCTATGCCGCGTGCATGCTGATCTGGCGCGGCGGGCTGCATCCGGGTGAGGCTCCCAACTTCGGCTGGGCACTCCAGGCCGGGCCGGCCTTCGCATTCGGGATGCTCGTGGTGTTCATCGCCGCCTATATCGTCATCTTCATCGTGATGCTGATTTTCGGGCTGATCTTCGGCGCCGCGCTCGGCGGCATGGGCGGTTTTGGCGGCGGCGGCATGAACGCCGGCGCCGTGGGCGGCGGGGCGCTGGTGATCGGCGCGATCCTGTACATTGCCCTGATCGTCTTCATGCTCTGGGTGCAGGGGCGCTTCATCGTCGCCGGCCCGGTCATGGCGGACCGCCTGACCCGCAACCCGATCACCGGGCTCAGCGAATCTTGGAAACTGACCCAGGCTTCGCAATGGATCATCGTCGGCTTCTATCTGATCTTCACGATCCTGATGGTCGTTTACGGCTTCGTCGTCGGCATGATCTTCGGCGCGATCCTGGGCGGCCTTGCCGGCGGATCGGTCGGGGCGGCGATCGTCGCGATGGTGATTTCCGCGGCGGTCATCTATTTGCCGATTCTGATGCTGTCCTTCTCGATGCCGGTCGGCGTCTATCGGGCGCTCGGGGCGCGGTCTTCGGGCGACGTCTTCGCCTGATAGCTAGCGGGCTGCCAAAAAGGGGCGCTCCGGGAAACCGGGGCGCCCTTTTTCGTTCAGCTCCATTTGGCTAGCGGCGGCAGGCTCATCAGGATCGCGTCGATATTGCCGCCGGTCTTGAGCCCGAAGAGCGTGCCGCGGTCGTAGACGAGGTTGAATTCGGCGTAGCGGCCGCGCCAGATCAGCTGTTCTTCGCGCTCGGCCTCGGTGAAGGGCAGGCCCATGCGGCGCCGCACGATCTGCGGGAAGATATCGAGAAACGCCTCGCCGACCGCCTGCGTCAACGCGAAATTGCGATCGAACTCGGCATCGTCGCCGCATTCGAGATGGTCATAGAAGATTCCGCCGACCCCGCGATGCACCCCGCGGTGCGGGATGTAGAAATAATCCTCGGCCCATTTGGCGTAGCGCTGATAGACGTCGGGGCCGAAGGGCGCACAGGCGGCGCGCAGCCGAGCGTGAAAGGCGTCGGTATCCTTGGCATATTCGATCGGCGGATTGAGGTCGGCGCCGCCGCCGAACCAGCGCCGCGTCGTGACCAGGAAGCGCGTGTTCATATGCACCGCGGGCACATGCGGGTTGGCCATATGCGCGACGAGGCTGATTCCGGTCGCAAAGAAACTAGGGTCCTCGCCAGCGCCGTGGATCGACCCCGCGAAATCGGGGGCGAACTGGCCCGCCACGGTCGACACATTGACGCCGACCTTTTCGAAGACCTTGCCCGTCATCACCCCGCGCACGCCGCCGCCGCCTTCGCCCGGCTCCAGCCCTTCGGCCTCGCGGTCCCACGGGGTGTAGGCGAAGCGCGCGTCGCTGCCGGCCTCGGCCTCGATCGCCTCGAACTCGGCGCAGATCCGGTCGCGCAGCGACTCGAACCACTCGCGTGCGGCCTGTTGTTGGGGGTCGAGCGAAATCATGTGGGAAAGCCTTTCGTCTGCCGGAGCGCCTCGGCGAGCGCGATGCCAGCCGCGACCGCGACATTCAAGGAGCGAAAGCCCTCCTGCATCGGAATCAAGACCCGCGCCGCCGCGGCGTCATGAACGTGGGATGGAACACCCGAGGATTCTGCGCCGAGCAACAGCACGTCGCCTTGACCGAAGTCGAAATCGGGCAGGCGCGTTGCGCCGGCGGTGGTCAGCAGCACGATCCTCTTGCCCGCGCCGGCCGCCCAAGCCGTGAAGGCGGCCCAATCGGCGTGGCGCGTCACATTGGCGCGCGTCGCATAATCCATGCCCGCGCGTTTCAGCGCCGCGTCGGAAAAGGGAAAGCCGCACGGCTCGATGATATGCGCAGGCGTGCCGAGGCAGGCGGCGGTGCGCAGCGTGGTCCCGACATTGCCCGCAATATCCGGCTGAAACAGGGCGATTTCCATGGATGCTCCATAGAGCGCAAAAGCGCGCAAATCGAGGGCTGTGCAGACACTGTCTGCGACCGGTTCGCAAAGGGGAAATTGCCTGTTGGCAAGCCCCGGATGTGCGGCTATCAGGCCCGCAATTCCCGGAGGGGCCGCCGGGACGCGCCATTTCGTGCGCGTGCTGCGGGCGGCCGAAAAATCCGGGAAAATTGTCAGTTCAGCCATACAAGGGCAATCGAATGGCCAGTGAATCCGAACACAGCGCAGTCGTCGAAGATGGCGTGCGCCGCCGCGACTTTATCAATATCGCAGCGGTCAGCTTTGCCGGCGTAGGCGCGGTCGCGGTGGTCCTGCCGCTGGTCAACCAGATGAACCCGTCGGCGGACGTGCTCGCGCTGTCGACCACTGAAATCGACATCTCGGCGATCGGTGTCGGTCAGGCGATCAAGACCAGCTGGCGCAAGCAGCCGGTGTTCGTGCGCAACCTGCGGGCCGAGGAAATCGCCGAAGCCAAGGCGGTGCCGCTGGGCGACCTGCGCGATCCCGAAACGATCGACCAGCGCACCAAGCCGGGCAAGGAAAACTGGCTGATCACTCTGGGCGTCTGCACCCACCTCGGCTGCGTGCCGCTGGGCGCGGCCGAGGGCGAGAACAAGGGCGACTTCGGCGGTTATTTCTGTCCGTGCCATGGTTCGCACTACGACACCGCGGCGCGCATCCGTAAGGGCCCGGCACCCAAGAATCTGGTCGTGCCGCCCTATGAATTCACCAGCGACACCGTCGTGACGATCGGCTGAGGAGCGAGATAAGATGAGCTTTCCCTGGGCCAAGAATTACGAACCCAAGCAGCCGCTGATGGTGTGGCTGGACGAGAAGCTGCCGTTGCCGCGCCTCGTCTATAACGCCATCGGCGCCGGCTATCCGGTGCCGCGCAACCTCAACTATTTCTGGAACTTCGGCGTTCTCGCCGGCGCCGCGCTGGCGATCCAGATCATCACCGGCATCGTGCTGGCGATGCATTATGCCGCCAATGCGGGCGTCGCCTTCAACTCGGTCGAGCATATCATGCGCGACGTGAACGCCGGCTGGTTCCTCCGCTACGCGCATATGAACGGCGCGAGCATGTTCTTCATCGTCGTCTATCTCCACATCTTCCGCGGCCTCTTTTACGGATCGTACAAGGCGCCGCGCGAGATGGTGTGGCTGCTCGGCGTCGTGATCTTCCTCCTGATGATGGCGACCGCCTTCATGGGCTATGTCCTTCCGTGGGGGCAGATGAGCTTCTGGGGCGCGCAGGTGATCACCGGCTTCTTCTCGGCGATCCCGCTGGTTGGCGAACCGGTGCGCGAATGGCTGCTCGGCGGCTTCGTACCCGACAACGCCACGCTCAACCGCTTCTTTTCGCTGCACTATCTGCTGCCCTTCGTGATCGCGGGGGTCATCATCCTCCACATCTGGGCGCTGCACATTCCGGGGTCCAACAACCCGACGGGCATCGAGGTGAAGGACGAACAGGACACCGTCCCGTTCCACCCTTATTACACCGCGAAGGACGGTTTCGGACTTGGCGTGTTCCTGTTCGTCTTTGCGGCGCTGACCTTCTTCAGCCCGAACATGCTGGGCCATGCCGACAATTATATCCCGGCCAATTCGCTCTCGACCCCGGCGCATATCGTTCCCGAATGGTATTTCCTGCCCTTCTACGCGATCCTGAAGGCGTTCACCTTCAACTTCCTGTGGATCGACGCGAAGCTGTGGGGCGTCATCGCGATGTTCGCGTCGATCGCCGTGCTGTTCTTCCTGCCGTGGCTCGACACCTCGCCGGTCAAATCGTCGACCTATCGTCCGATCTATCGCTGGTTCTTCTGGGTTCTCGTCGCCGACGTGTTCCTGCTGGGCTGGTGCGGCATGCAGCCGGCGGAACAGCCGTGGGTGATCTTCAGCCAGATCGGCGCAATCTATTATTTCGCTCACTTCCTGGTGATCCTGCCCATCGTTTCGCGGATCGAACGTCCGCTGCCGATGCCGAATTCGATCACCGAGGCGGTTCTCGCCAAGCATGCCGACAAATCGTCGGCGGCCACGGCCTGAGCGCCGGACTTTAATAGGAGCTGATACAGCCATGGTTCGCCCGCTCGGTTTTCTCGTCGGACTCGGTTTCATCACCGCGCTCGTGCTCGCGATCTTGACGACGCCGCTCACGAATGAGCCCAATGTCGCGCATGAGATCCATAAGGACCCGCGCCACCTCGCGCTGACCAGCGACGGCCTGTTCCCGCACTGGGACAAGGCCCAGCTGCAGCGCGGGATGCAGGTTTACAAAGAAGTCTGCTCGGCCTGTCACAGCCTGAACCTCGTCGCTTTCCGCAACATCGCGGACCTCGGCTATACCGAGGGCCAGGTGAAGAGCTTCGCCAAGAGCTATGACACTATCCCGTCGGTCAATCCGGACACCGGCGAAGTGGCGACGCGGACCGGTCTGCCGTCGGATCATTTTCCGTCGCCCTATCTGAACGAGACGGCGGCGCGCGCGGCGAACAACAATGCGCTGCCGCCCGACCTGTCGCTGATCACCAAGGCGCGCGAAGGCGGCAAGGACTATGTCTATTCGCTGTTGACCGGCTATCAGAACCCGCCGGCGAACCTGCCGGCCGATCTGAAGCCGGGCACGGGGCTGCACTACAATCCCTATTTCGCGAACCTCAACCTTGCGATGGCCAAGCCGCTGAACGACGGTCAGGTGACCTTCGCCGACGGCAGCAAGAACGACGTCGAGCATATGGCGCGCGACGTCACCGCCTTCCTCGTCTGGACCGCCGAACCCAATCTGGTGAAGCGCGTGTGGACCGGCTGGGCCGTGCTGCTCTTCATCGCGATGTTCACGACGCTGACCTATTTGTCGTACCGTAATATCTGGGCCGACAAGAAGCATTGATCGGGCACGGAAGGGCGCGTCACCCATGATCGCCCTTCCTCCCGCTCCCGACCTGGACCTCGCGGCTCTCGTCCGCACCATCCCCGACTTTCCGAAGCCGGGCATCCAGTTTCGTGACATCACCACCCTGATCGGCGACGCCGCCGGCTTTACCGAAGCCGCGCGGCGTCTTGCCGTGCGCGCGGCCGAATACCGCCCCGACCTGATCGTCGCGGTCGAGGCGCGCGGCTTCCTGTTCGGCGCGGCGATGGCGACGATGATGGGGCTGGGCCTCGTCCCGGTGCGCAAGGCGGGAAAGCTGCCCGGCGTCACCATCGGCGTCGATTACGAGCTCGAATATGGCAGCGACCGGCTGGAACTGCACGAAGGCGCGGTGCTGCCGGGTCACCGCGTCGTGCTGGTCGACGACCTGCTCGCGACCGGCGGCACGATCCTCGCGACCGCCGAACTGATGCGCAATGTCGGGGCCGAGGTCGCGGCGGCACTGTTCGTGATCGACCTGCCCGATCTCGGTGGCTCGCAGCGGCTGAGCGCGGCAGGTCTGGCGTGCGAGACGCTGATCGCCTTCGACGGAGAGTAATGTCCGCGCCTCAAACGGTCAGTTGCGGCCCTCGACCCAGCGAATGACGCGAAGCCACAGCGGCAATATTGCCGAAAGGGCAATCAGGCCGAGGGCCGGCACCCAGATCAACACGGAATAGCTGTACAGCTGGAATGCCAGGCCCGGATCACTCCTGTCGAGCGGTTCGACAATCGGAAACGCGACGGCGCGGATGATCGCGACCACCAGGAGGATCATTCCCAATCTGAAAAGCCGTGCCGGTTGAAGCATGACCCCTGCCTATCATGAACTAGGCCCCCAGCAAAACGCCCGCGCGGTCAGGCACGGGCGTTCGCAGCGTCCAAGGGGGAAGGGCGCTTTAGAAGGGCATCCAGTTCTGCTTCTTGCGGAACTTCATATAGCCGACATTGGCGCCCAGCCGCGCGCCGACGCCGACGCGGATCGGGATCAGCACGACATCGCCGCGACGCAGGTACGAGGCGTTGAAGCCGCCGACGAGATAGGCAGCGCCTTCGCCCGCGGGGTAGCGCTTGTAGAGGTCTTCGCTGTCGAACAGGTTGTAGACGAGCACGAAAGTGTTGCCGGCGTTGGCGCCCGCGTCGAAGCCGATCGACGGGCCGGTCCAGTATGCGGGCTTTTCGCCTTCGACCTTGTGGAACAAGGTGCCCGAGCCGTAGCGCAGCCCGAGGACGAGCGCGCCGCCGGCCTCGCGGCCGACGATATAGGCATTGGGCTCGCCCTGCTTCTTGAGCACATCCTCGATCAGCCCGGCGAGCCCCTGCGCGCCCTTGCCGAACACGCCCTCGGCGGCGCCGATCAGATCGTCCTTCTTGTAGGTCGTGCCCGCGGGCGCGGCGTTGGTGACGGTGCCGGTATCCGATGTGACCGTCGTGTCGCCTGTGACGGTGACCTGGTCGTCGCCGGTCGCGAGGTCGCTGTCGTACGCGGTGTCGCTGCCGGTTACCGTGTCGGTGGCGGGCGGTGGCGGCGGGGCGGGGTTGTTGAGGTCGGCGTCGATAGCGGTGTTCGGATCGATCTCGGTCATCTGCGCCGCCGCAGGCAGCGCCGACAGCGCGAAGCCGAGCGACGCCGCCGCCGCCAGGACGAAGTTGGTGATCGATGAACGCATATTATCCCCCCAAATCTCGGGCCGTGGACGCGAAACCCGTCCGGGCACGCGTTTACCATGACTCGGATTGGCGCGCGGGCAATGAACCGGCGATGACCCGAGTCGATTTTGCGCCAGACCGAATCGCATCGCGCGACCGGTTGACGCGGCGGCGTCGAAAAAGGGCAATGTTAGGCGTTGCGGGGCGCGAGACGGCTGGCTATAGCGACCCGCCTAGGCCAGCCTGTCGTTAGCGCGATGGACCATGCGGAGACGTGGGTGAGTGGCTGAAACCAACGCTTTGCTAAAGCGTCGTACGGGGAACCGTACCGAGGGTTCGAATCCCTCCGTCTCCGCCACCTGGTCCTTGCGTGTCGCCCTCCACCCGCTAGACCCGGGCGATGCGCTATTTCCTCGATACCGAATTCAATGGTTTCTGCGGCGAGCTGATTTCGATCGCGCTCGTGCCGGAAGATGACGCGTTTGCGCCTTTCTATGCGGCGATCGCGATCGACCAGCCGACGGACTGGGTGCGCGTCCATGCGCTGCCGGTGCTGGGCATCGAGCCGCGGCCGCGCGACGCGGTGCGCGACCTGTTCGCGGCCTATCTGATGAACGATCCCGCGCCCTTGCTCGTCGCCGACTGGCCCGAGGATATCGCGCTCGCGGCGCGGCTGCTGATCACCGGGCCGGGCTATATGAAGCCGGTGCGGAGCCTGCGCTTCGAACTGGTCGATCCCGATATCATCGGCCCCGGGGTGCCGAGCGCGGTGCCACACAATGCGTTGCACGACGCAGTGGCGCTCCGAGCGACGGTGCTGGCGTGGGAAGCGCGGATGGCGCGCTAGGGGGCTCAGCCCCGGCTCGGTTCGAAATGCGCGACCATGTCGAACATGTCGCCGCGAAACACCTGGCGCACCGTGGTGACCAGCGCCTCGCCGCGCCACGTGCTGCGCTCGAGGATCAGACAGGCGGTGCCGGCGGGGACGCCGAGCGCGTCGGCCTCGTCGGGGGTTGCGCCCGCCGCGAGGATGCGGTGGCGCGCCGACGTCCAGGGGATATGCGCGAGCAGCCAGGTTCCGGGCGCGACGTCTGTGAAGCTTTCGACCGCGGCGTCGGGGACGGTCGCGACGGTGATCGCGCGGGTTTCGAAGGCGAGGGGGGTGCCGTTTTCGAAATGGAGCCCCTCGACGTGCAGTTCCGGTCCAGCCTGCCGACGTTCGCGGCATTGCCAGCGATAGGCGTGGCCGCGCGCGGCGATCAGCTGTTCGAGGTCGGGCACCTCGAGCACCGCCGAATGGACATGCTGGTCGGCGACGAACGACCCCGCCTTGCGCCGACGTTCGATCAGTCCGGCGCGGTGCAGCGCCGCCATTGCCTTGCTGACCGTCGCGCGCGAACAGCCGTGGTATGCGGCGAGCTCATGCTCGGACGGCAGGCGGTCGCCGGGGCGCAGCGCGCCGCTGCGGATATCGCCCTCGATCGCGGCGCGGATGCGCGCGTCGAAACTCATGCGAGCAGCGCTTCGACCACCGTGCAGTATCGCGCGGCGACCACATCGCGCGCGATATGGCGCCCGCCCGCGACCCACTCGCGCCCAGCGCGCCACACGCCGTCGATGACGGGCGTGCGCGCCGCGAAGATCCAGCGGTCGAGGATCGTGCGCTGGTCGGCGCCGGCGAAGATCGGATCGTCCGCCGCGAGCGTGAAGAAGTCAGCGGGCTGGCCGACCGCGATGCCGGTCCCCGCGTGCGTCGCCCGTGCGCCGCCCGCGAGCGCCTCGCGGAACAGCCGCTCGCCGATCGAGGGTGTCGTCTCGCTGCCGAGCATGGCGCGGCGGCAGTCGCGGAGGCGCTGGCTATATTCCAGCGCGCGCAGCTCGCCCGCGGCGTCGATCAGGATGTTCGAGTCGGTCCCGATACCGATCGCTCCGCCCGCCGCGAGATAGCGGTCCGCGGGAAAGATGCCGTCGCCGAGATTCGCCTCGGTCACCGGGCACAGCCCCGCGACCGCGCCGCTCGCGGCAAGGCGGTCGCATTCGTCGTCGGTCAGATGCGTCGCGTGGACGAGGCACCAGCGCGCGTCGATATCGGCGTTGTTGAGCAGCCATTCGACGGGGCGCTGCCCACTCCACGCGAGCGAGGCTTCGACCTCGCGCATCTGCTCGGCGGCGTGGATGTGAATCGGGCCGCCCTCGGCGAGCGGCAGGATCGC
This sequence comes from Sphingopyxis sp. QXT-31, assembly GCF_001984035.1. Taxonomy (NCBI): domain Bacteria; kingdom Pseudomonadati; phylum Pseudomonadota; class Alphaproteobacteria; order Sphingomonadales; family Sphingopyxidaceae; genus Sphingopyxis; species Sphingopyxis sp. QXT-31. The sequence continues at coordinate 967,997 of NZ_CP019449.1, forward strand.
GGCGAGTTCCTCCGCGGTCACCGCGCGCAGCGAATGCGGCGCGATGCCGAAAGCGGCGTCGGCGGGCAACTTCGTCCGGCTCACCTCGACGAGCGTCGCGAAGCCATCGACGTCCGAGAGGAAGCGGCGCTGGCCCGACGCGGGCGGCGCACCGCCGAAATCGCCATGCGCGTAGAAGACGGGGAGGAGGGTGAGGCCGATGCCGCTTTCGTTGGCGGCGGCGATGACCGCGCCCGCCATCTCGGCGGGATCGGCGTAACGGCGCCCGTCAGCGTCGTTGTGGAGATAATGGAATTCGGCGACGCGGGTGAAGCCGCTCTCCATCATCTCGACGAAGGCGAGCGCGTTGATCGCGGCGATGTCCTCGGGCGTCAGCCGGTCGAGGAAGCGGTACATGATCTCGCGCCAGCTCCAGAAATCATCGTCAGGCCGCCCGCGCGTTTCGGACAGGCCTGCCATGCCGCGCTGGAAGCCATGGCAGTGGAGATTGGCGAGGCCGGGGAGGGCGATGGCGTGGCGCCCGTCGTCGGGCCGCGGTGTGGCGCCGGTCTCGACTGCGGAAATCCGCCCGGTATCGAGCGTCACGCGGACGCTGTCGGCCCAGCCTTCGGGAAGGAGTGCCCGCTCGAACCAGAGTGTCGTCATGCCTCGCTCCTCGTCTGTCCGATATTATGTCTAGACATAATAATCCAAGCTGGCAAGTTGGCGCCATGGATCGACTCTGGACAAATGCGCGACTCGCGACGCTGACCGGCGACGGGCTGGGGCTGGTCGAGCAGGGTGCGATCAGCGTCCGCGATGGACGGATCGCGTGGGTTGGACCCGCTGCCGAAGCGCCCGCCGCTACCGAAACCATCGATTGCGAGGGCCGGCTGCTCACCCCCGGGCTGATCGATTGCCATACCCACCTCGTCCATGGCGGCAGCCGCGCCAACGAATGGGCGATGCGGCTCGAAGGCGCGACCTATGAAGAGATTGCGCGGGCGGGCGGCGGCATCGTCTCGACGATGCGCGCGACGCGCGAAATGGACGAGGCCGCGCTGGTCACCAGCGCCTTGCCGCGGCTCGACGCGCTGATCTCCGAGGGCGTCACGACGGTCGAGATCAAGTCCGGTTATGGCCTGACCATGGACGATGAGATCAAGATGCTGCGCGCCGCGCGGACGCTTGGGCAGGCGCGCGCGGTGCGCGTCGCCACCACCTTGCTCGCCGCGCATGCCGTTCCGCCCGAATATAAGGGCGATGCCGACGCCTATGTCGATTTGGTCTGCGAGCAGATCATCCCCGCCGCGGGGGGGCTAGCCGACGCGGTCGACGGCTTCTGCGAGGGCATCGGCTTTTCGCCGGAGCAGATCGCGCGCGTCTTCGATGCCGCCAAGGTCGCCGGCCTGCCGGTCAAGCTCCACGCCGAGCAATTGTCGCACCTTGCGGGGGCAAGCCTCGCCGCCTCCTACGAGGCGCTGTCGGCCGATCATCTCGAACATATCGACGAGGCGGACATTGCCGCCATGGCCGAGGCGGGGACCGTCGCGGTGCTGTTGCCCGGCGCTTTCTACTTCATGCGCGAGACGAAAAAGCCGCCGGTTGCGGCGCTGCGCGACGCGGGCGTGCCGATGGCGCTCGCGACCGACTGCAACCCCGGCACCTCGCCGACGACCTCGCTGCTGCTGATGCTTAATATGGGCGCGACCTTGTTCGGGCTGTCGGTCATCGAATGTTTGCGCGCGGTCACCATCAATGCTGCCCGCGCGCTCGGCCTGCAGGGCGAGATCGGAACGCTCGAACCCGGCAAAGCGTCCGACTTCGCGATCTGGAACACGAGCGAGCCCGCCGAGCTTGTCTACCGCATCGGCTTCAATCCGCTTCATACGCGCATCAAGGACGGAACATGCACCTGACCCCCGGATCGATCAGCCTCGCCGACTGGCGCGAGATCTATACCGGCGCGCCGGTGCGGCTGGTGCCCGAGTGCCGTGCGGTCATCGCCGAGAGCGCCGCTGCCGTCGAGCGTATCCTCGCGCGCGGCGAGGCGGCCTATGGGATCAACACGGGCTTCGGTAAATTGGCGACTGTGCGGATCGAGGCCGACGACCTCGAAACGCTCCAGCGCAATATCGTGCTCAGCCATGCCGCGGGCGTCGGCGCGCCGATGCCCGAGCGGATCGCGCGGCTGATGATGGCGCTCAAGCTCGCGAGCCTCGCGCGCGGCGCTTCGGGCGTGTGCCCGGCGACGATCGAACTGCTCGAGGCGATGATCGACCGCCATCTGATCCCGGTGATCCCCGCGCAGGGTTCGGTCGGCGCCTCGGGCGACCTCGCGCCGCTGTCGCATATGGCGGCGGCGATGATCGGCGAGGGCGAGATTTTCGTCGACGGCGCGCGCGTGCCCGCGGCGATCGCGCTCGCCGATGCCGGGCTCGAACCGTTGATCCTAGGCCCCAAGGAAGGGCTCGCGCTGCTCAACGGCACGCAATTTTCGACCGCCTACGCGCTCGCCGGGCTGTTCGAGGCCGAGCGGCTTCACGGCAGTGCGCTCGTCACCGGCATCCTGTCGACCGAGGCTGCCAAGGGGTCGGACACGCCCTTCGACCCGCGCATCCACGCGCTGCGCGGACATAGGGGGCAGATCGAGACCGCCGCGGCGCTCGCCGCGCTCATGGAGGGCTCCGAAATCCGCGCCAGCCACATCATGGGCGATGTGCGCGTGCAGGACCCTTATTGCCTGCGCTGCCAGCCGCAGGTGATGGGCGCGGTGCTCGACCTGCTGCGGCAGGCGGCGGCGACCTTGCTCATCGAGGCCAATGGCGTCTCGGACAATCCCTTGATCTTCCCCGACACCGACGAAGCGCTGTCGGGCGGCAATTTCCATGCCGAACCCGTCGCCTTCGCCGCCGACATGATCGCGATGGCCTTGTGCGAGATCGGCAGCCTGTCCGAACGCCGCACCGCGATGCTCGTCGACCCGGCACTGTCGGGCCTGCCCGCCTTCCTTGTCGCCAAGCCGGGGCTTAACTCGGGCTTCATGATCCCGCAGGTGACCGCCGCCGCTTTGGTCTCGGAGAACAAGCAGCGCGCCTATCCCGCGAGCGTCGATTCGATCCCGACATCGGCGAACCAGGAGGATCATGTGTCGATGGCGGCGCACGGCGCGCGGCGGCTCATCGAGATGGCGGCGAATGTCGATGCGATCCTTGGCATAGAATTGCTCGCGGCGGGGCAGGGATGCGATTTCCATGACGGGCTCAAGTCGAGCGCGGTGATCGAACGCGTGCGCGGCCTGCTGCGCGCGTCCGTGCCGACGCTCGAAGTGGATCGCCATATGGCGCCCGATATCGCCGCGGCGCAGGCGATGGTAAGCAGCGGCCAACTCGTCGATCTCGTCGACGAGCTACCGGGGCTCGCGGCATGAGTTGGCTCCACGTCGAGCGCGCCGATACGCCGCTGATCCTCGCTTTCCCGCACGGCGGCACCGAGATACCCGAGGAATATCTTCCGGCCTTCCGCTCGCGCGACCTCGCGCTGCTCGACACCGACTGGCACATCCGCCGCCTCTACGACGGGCTGGTCGATGCGACCTTCGTGTGGACCGACATTTCGCGCAGCGTCGTCGACTGCAACCGCGACCCGTCGGGCGTCTCGCTCTATCCCGGGCAGGCGACGACCGGGCTCTGCCCCACCGAAACCTTCGACGGTGTGCCGCTCTACAACGAGGGCACCGCGCCCGATGTCGAAGCGCGCCGCCTCGCATACCACCAGCCCTATCACGCCGCGCTCGCCAACGAGATCGAGCGGCTGCGCGCGCGCCATTCGCGCGTCGTCCTCTACGACTGCCACTCGATCCGCGGCGTCGTGCCGCGCCTGTTCGACGGCGAATTGCCCGAGCTGAACGTCGGCACCGACAACGGCACGACCTGCGATATCGCATTGAGCGACGCGGTGATCGCCGAATGCGGGCCGCGCTGGTCGGTGCTCAACGGGCGCTTTCGTGGCGGCTGGACAACGCGCCACTATGGCCAGCCCGAGAGCGGCGTGCACGCGATCCAGATGGAAACCGCGATGCGCGCCTATCTCGACGAAAGCCCGCTTGCCGAGGGCCGTGCTCCCGCGTGGGACGACGGCCGCGCCGCCGGGCTGCGCACCGACCTCGCCCGCATCCTCGCCGCGGTGCTCGATTTTGCGAAAGGACGCCCATGACCCGTCTCGACAACAGCCGCCACATCCGCGCCGCGACCGGAACCGAGCTCTCGGCCAAGAGCTGGCTGACCGAAGCGCCACTGCGCATGCTGATGAACAATCTCGACGCGCGCGTCGCGGAGGCGCCGCAGGAACTGGTGGTCTATGGCGGCATCGGCCGCGCCGCGCGCGACTGGGAAAGCTATGACCGCATCGTCGAGACGCTGAAGCGGCTCGAGGGCGACGAGACCTTGTTGATCCAGTCGGGCAAGCCGGTCGGCGTGTTCAAAACGCACGCCGATGCGCCGCGCGTGCTCCTCGCCAATTCGAACCTCGTGCCCAAATGGGCCGATTGGGAACATTTCCACGAGCTCGATAAGGCCGGGCTGATGATGTACGGCCAGATGACCGCGGGCAGCTGGATCTATATCGGCAGCCAGGGGATCGTGCAGGGCACTTACGAAACCTTCGTCGAGGCGGGGCGCCAGCATTATGGCGGCGACCTGTCGGGCAGATGGATCCTCACCGCGGGCCTCGGCGGGATGGGCGGTGCGCAGACGCTCGCCGCGACGATGGCCGGCGCCTCGTGCTTGGCGGTCGAATGCCAGCCGAGCCGGATCGAGATGCGGCTCGAAACCGGCTATGTCGATCGCATGACGACCAGCCTCGACGAGGCGCTCGAGATTGTGACGACGTCGAAGACCCCCATTTCGGTCGGCCTGCTCGGCAACGCCGCCGACGTCTATCCCGAACTGGTGCGCCGCGGCGTGCGCCCCGACCTAGTTACCGACCAGACCTCGGCGCACGATCCGGTCAACGGCTATCTGCCGCAGGGCTGGAGCCTCGACGAGTGGTTTTCGAAGCGCGAGAGCGACCCCGCCGCGGTTGCTGCGGCGGCCAAGGCGTCGATGGCGGTGCACGTCCGCGCGATGCTCGATTTCAAGGCCGCGGGGCTGCCCGTGGTTGATTATGGCAACAACATCCGCCAGGTCGCCTTCGACGAGGGCGTGACCGACGCCTTCGACTTCCCGGGCTTCGTCCCTGCTTATGTTCGTCCGCTCTTCTGCCGCGGCGTGGGGCCGTTCCGCTGGGCTGCGCTGTCGGGCGATCCCGAGGACATTTACAAGACCGATGCCAAGGTGAAGGAGTTGCTGCCCGACAATGCGCATCTCCACAACTGGCTCGACATGGCGCGCGAGCGCATCCATTTCCAGGGCCTGCCCGCGCGCATCTGCTGGGTCGGGCTCGGCGACCGCCACCGCCTGGGCCTCGCGTTTAACGAAATGGTCGCATCCGGCGAACTCAAGGCACCGGTGGTGATCGGCCGCGATCATCTCGATTCGGGCTCGGTCGCCTCGCCCAACCGCGAGACCGAGGCGATGAAGGACGGCACCGATGCCGTGTCCGACTGGCCTTTGCTCAACGCGCTGCTCAACACCGCCTCGGGTGCGACCTGGGTGTCGCTGCACCATGGCGGCGGGGTCGGCATGGGCTATTCGCAGCACAGCGGCATGGTAATCGTCGCCGACGGTACGGCCGAGGCGGCGAAGCGGCTCGAACGCGTGTTGTGGAACGATCCCGGCACCGGGGTGATGCGCCACGCCGATGCCGGCTACGACATCGCGATCGACTGCGCCCGCGAAAAGGGGCTCGACCTGCCGAGCCTCTAGAAGGCGCTTGCCGCAAAATGGCTGAAAAGAGGGATTAGTTGTTGTAATTGCGAATCACTCTCGATAGTGGCGGCGCAACGCCATCATCAGAACGAATTCATGCACGCTCCCACCAAGTCCCGTCCGGCCCCGACCAGGAAGAGCCGCAAGGCCTTCTGGCTCAAGCAGCTTCATATGTGGCACTGGATGAGCTCGGCGGTCAGCCTGATCGGGCTGATACTGTTCGCAGTGACGGGTTTCACGCTCAATCACGCCGCCGACATCGAGGGTTCGCCGGTCGTCACCGAAAAGACGGCGCAAATCCCGTCGGCGCTACTCGCGCAGCTGACCAGGGCAGAACCTGCCGACGCCAAGGGACCGCTCCCCAGACCCGTCGCCGACTGGGTCGAGGCGAATTTCCCGGTCAAGGCCGGCGGCGAGGCCGAATGGGCGTCCGAAAATGTCTATCTGCCCGCGCCGCGCCCCGGCGGCGACGCGTGGGTCGATATCGACCGCGCGACGGGCGACGTGACCGGCGAAGTCACCGACCGCGGCTGGATCTCCTATCTCAACGATCTCCACAAGGGCCGCAATTCGGGCGGCGAGTGGAGCCTGTTCATCGACATCTTCTCCTTCGCCTGCCTCGTCTTCGGGATCACCGGGCTGTTCCTGCTGTGGCTCCACGCCGCGAAGCGCAAGAGCACTTGGCCGCTCGTCGGTGCCGGGCTCGCGATCCCCGCCGCCATCGCCATTGTCTTCATTCATTAGGAGTATGACCATGCAGCCTTCTCCCCGCGCGCTCGTCATCGGCGGATCGCTCAGCGCGGCGCTTGCCGTTCCCGTGCTTGCCGCCGCGCCGTCGACGATGGACGTCACGGTCAACATCCCGCGGCTGAAGGTCGCCGAATATCACAAGCCTTATGTGGCTTTCTGGGTCGAGAAGGCGGGCGCCAAGGCCAAGACCGTCGCGGTCTGGTACGACCATGACATGAAGGCCAATGAGGGCACCAAATGGCTGCGCGACGTGCGCCAGTGGTGGCGCGTCTCGGGCCGTTCGATGACCTTCCCCGCCAACGGCATCACTGGCGCCACCCGCGCGCCGGGCGCGCACAAGATCAGCTTCACCCGCGCGCAGCTCGGCGCGATGGCGGCGGGCGAATATGTGCTGGTGGTCGAAGCCGCGCGCGAAGTCGGCGGGCGCGAGATGCTGCGCATCCCCTTCACCTGGCCGGGAAAGGCCGGCGCCGGCGGCAAGGCCGCGGGCAAGGCCGAGCTCGGCGCCGTTTCCATTTCTTTCCGTTGATCGATCAGAAGAGGGCAGGACGATGAAAAAGCAGCTTTGGGGTTTTGCGGCGACTGCCGCGCTCGCGGCGATGAGCGCGGTTCCCGCCAATGCGCACCGTCAGTGGATGATGCCGTCCTCGACCGTGCTGTCGGGCGACGACGTCTGGGTCACCGTCGACGCCGCGGTGTCGAACGACCTCTTTTATTTCGAGCACCAGCCGCTGCGCCTCGACGCGATGAAGGCCTGGGCGCCCGACGGCACCGAAGCGACGATCGAGAATAAGGCGACCGGCCGCTATCGCAGCACCTTCGACGTGCACCTCACGCAGAAGGGCACGTGGAAGATCGCCTCGGCGGTCGACGGCGTGATGGGCAGCTATGATTTGAACGGCAAGACCGAGCGCCTGCCGCGCGGCACGACGACCGCGAACCTCGCCGAACGCATCCCCGCTGGCGCGACCAACGTCCAGACCGCCGAATCGAACAACCGCAACGAGATTTTCGTGACCGTCGGCGAGCCGACCGACACTTTGTTCAAGCCGACCGGCAAGGGCATCGAGCTGGTCCCCGTCACCCACCCCAACGACCTGATCGCGGGCGAGGCGGCGACCTTCCAGTTCCTGCTCGACGGCAAGCCCGGCGCGGGCCTGCCGGTGACGGTGATCCGCGGCGGCATCCGCTACCGCGACGACCTCGGCGAAGAAACGCTCAAGACCGATGGCGAGGGCAAAGTCGTGCTCAACTGGGCCGAGCCCGGGATGTACTGGGTGAACGTCACCACCCCGCGGACCGAAGGCGAGGGCGAAGGTCCGCCGCCGACAGGTGCTGCGCCGCAGCGCCGTGCAAGCTATGTCACGACGCTGGAAGTGCTCGCACCCTGACCGACCGCATCCTGATCCCCCGCGCGCTCACGCCCGCCGCTTTCGCCGGGCATGACGCCGGGGCAATCATCGAAAGCTTTGCCGGACAGACGATGGGGACCGACTGGTCCCTGCACGCCGTCGCGCCGCCCGCGGGAACGCGCGAGGGCGTGCAGGCGGCGCTCGATCGCGTGGTCGCGCAGATGAGCCAGTGGGAGTCCAAGTCCGACCTCGCGCGCTTCAACCGCGCTCCACCGGGCGAGTGGCAGGCGATCCCCGCCGAATTTGCTGAAGTCCTCGCAGCGGGCGTCGACATCGGCCATCGCAGTGCAGGCGCGTTCAGCCTGACGCTCGGCGAACTCAGCGAAGCCTGGGGCTTTGGCGCGGCTGGACCCGTTGATGCAATCCCCGAAACCGCTGCGCCGCAAAGCGGCCTCGAATTCGAACCCGCCGTGCGGCGCATCCGCCGCGGTGACGGCGCTCTCCTCGACCTCTCGGGCATCGCCAAGGGATATGGCGTCGATCTCGCCGCCGAATGGCTGCTCGCAAACGGCGTGCGCCATTTCCTGCTCGAGGTCGGGGGTGAATTGCGCGGCGAGGGCATCCGCCCCGACGGCCAGCCTTGGTGGGTCGACGTCGAGGTGCCGCCCTCCTGGCCCGGTGCCGGCTGGCGCGTCGCGCTCCACGACCTGTCGGCCGCGACCTCGGGGGACTATCGCCGCGGGCTCGATATCGACGGGCAGCATTATTCGCACAGCTTCGACCCGCGCACCGGACGCCCGATCGTCAATGGGGTGCGATCGGTTACCGTGCTGCACCGCAGTTGCACGATGGCCGACGGCTGGGCGACCGCGCTAACCGTGCTCGGCGCCGAGGCGGGCGTTGCGCTAGCCGACGAGCAGGAGCTCGCCGCCTGCATCCTCGCCAACGGCCGCGAACATGTCTCGCGCGCCTGGGCCGCGATGCTCGACTAGATGATGGTCAGGCGTCGGCCCAGCGGCGCAGCAGATTGTGATAGACGCCGGTCAGGCGGACCACCGCCGGATCGCCCTGACCCAGCCGGGCGACGGCGCCCTGCACGCCCATGTCGAGGTCAAAGAGCAGGTCGCGCTGGCCCTGGTCGCGGATCATCGACTGGATCCACATGAAGCTGGCGACGCGGGTCCCCGCAGTGATGGGCTCGACGCGGTGGACGGTCGACGAGGGGTAGAGGAGCAGATGCCCGGCGGGAAGCTTGATTCCCGGCGCCTCCGCCATCCCCTCGATCACCAGCCCGCCACCCTCATAGCTGCCCGGATCGCAGAGGAACAACGTCGCCGACAGGTCGCTGCGGATACGAAAATCGCTGCCACGGCGCATGCGGATGGCGTTGTCGATATGGTCGGCGAACTTGTCGCCGCCGGAATAGCGATTGAAAAAGGGCGGGTAGATTTTGAGCGGCAGCGCCGCCGCCATGAACAGTGGCACGCGGCCCAGCGCGTCGAGCACGATCCGCCCGGCCTCGGCCGCCGCCTCGCCAAATTCGGGGAGCTGCTGATTGTGCTTGGCGAGCGCGGCCTGCGGACCCGACGTTTCGTTGCCGTCGACCCACGGCGCAGCGTCGAGGATGGCGCGCAGCCTGGCGACGCCGTCGGCGTCGAGCACATCGGGAATGATCCGGATCATGCAGCGCTTCTAGAGCGAAAAGGGCAGGAACGGCAATCGCCGCGCCCGCCCTCGTCGATCAGAAGTTGTAGAAGAGGCTGAACACGGCCGAGCGTGCATCGCCCGGGGTCGCCCAGCCACCGCTGACGGCGCCGCCGGTAATTGTGCCCGGCGGGGGCGTGACGCTTGAAAGCGGAGCGACCGCGCCTGCGCCGACATTGTTGCGCACGCCGGTGTAATATTCCTCGTTCGTCAGGTTCGAAACGTTGAGCTGGGCCACCAGGCCGTTCTTGAAGTCGTACGACACGAACGCGCGGTGGATCAGATAATCGTCGACCATGAACTGGGTGCGCTGCGCGATGTTGCGCTGGTTCGTCGCGAACTTGCCCTGATAGGTCACGCCATAACCCACCTGCAGCCCGAAGGGGAACACATAGGTGGTGAACAGGCTGCCCGAATGCTTGGGCGTCTGGATCAACTGGTCACCCGCCTGCGGATCGCGAATGGCGGCATTGTTGTTGCACGGAGGGCGCGGAGGAATGGTCAGCGGCTGCGGATCGGGGTTGGCCAGGCAATAGTCCGACACGCTCTGGCGCACTTTGCTGTCGAGATAGGTGTAGTTGGCGAAGATCGCCCATTCGGGAGTGACATTGCCCGTGATGCCCAGCGCGACGCCGTCGACGCGCGACTTGCCGTCGAGAACCTGCAGCGAATTGGGCAGCGAAGGGTCGTTCGACGGGGTGCGGAAGTTGGTGCGCTCGTTGCGGAAGAGCGCGGCGGTCAGCAGCAGCTTCTTGTTCATCAGTTCGGCCTTGGCGCCGATTTCGAAGGTCCGGGCCTTTTCCGGCGCGACCGCGCAAGGGTCTGCCGCTCCCGGCGCTGCGGCGGGAAGGCCGCAACCGGCGCGCACGGTGGCCGAGGTCGGCGTCTTCGCATTGCCATAGGCGGCATAGAGGCTGATATTTTCGACCGGGTGGAACACCGCGCCGAAGCGATAGGAGAAGAGATTCTCGTCGCTGACCTGATCGACACCGCGCGTATAGACAGTGCCGGTTGCCGGCGTGGTCACCGTGTCGGCGCGGAATACCGTGCGGACGCTTTCATAGCGGACGCCGGCATTCAATTCGAACATCGGCGAGATTTCGACCGTGTCGAAAGCGTAGATGGCGAGGTTGCGGGTATCGCCATAGCTGTTGCCGGTGCGGATATAGTTGACCGGGCCGGTGTAGACGGTGTTCGGGCTCGACAGGCTGATCGGCGGCAGCACCGGGTTCGGCGTCGCGCCGCCTGGGTTGCGGATGAGCTGCGCCGTCTCGATCGAATAATCTTCCTGCGTCGCCGAAACGCCGATGACGAGGGTGTTGAAGAAGCCGCCCTTGGCGCCGCTCAGGATCGTCAGGTCGGTCTGGTTGTGGAGCAGGTCGTTGACCTGGTCGCGCACCAGCCCGCGCGGACCCGCCGGATAATAGAAACCGGGGGTGTTCTGCCCGGCGGGGCAGGGGAGGCCGACGGTGGCGTTCGGGCCGTTGCCGATCGGCTGGAGCCCGTTGGCGAGACAGAAGACGCCCTGCGGCGCGCTCGTCTGGCTATATTGCGCGACGCGCTGCCAGCGGGTCAGGTTGCGGATCGACACCTTGTCGCTGAATGCATGGCGGAACGTCGCGGTCAGGCGGTCGACTTTGGTCTTCTGTTCGTCGAGGTTGACGATGCCGAAATAGTCGCTGTCATCGACGCCGGGCAGCGGGCCATCGTTGACGCCGCTGAGATAGAAGGGCACGCCGAAGATCGGGACATTGTCGTCGTCCTGGTGATTATAGGCGAGGGTCAGGCTGGTGTCGCTGTCGACGCCGATCGTGATCGACGGCGCGACGCCCCAACGCTGGAAGCTCTCGACGTCGCGGCCGGGTACGTCATTCTCGTGATACATAGCGTTCAGGCGCACCGCGATCAGTTCGTTGATGCGCCAGTTGGTATCGACCGCGCCGCGGTAATAGTTATCGGTGCCGACCGCCGCCTGCACCGTCGTCGCGTTGCGCGCGAACGGGATCTTGCTGACGAGGTTGATCGTCCCGCCAACGCTGCCCGATCCGTTGAAGACCGAGTTGGCGCCGTTGTAGACTTCGATCTGCTGGAGGTTGAACGGGTCGGTGCGGCTGTATTGCGCGCTGTCGCGCACGCCGTCGACGGTCAGGTCGTTGTTCGCCGAATAGCCGCGCAGGTTGATCGAGTCGCCATAACCGCCGCCGCCTTCGCCCGCGCCGAAGGTGATGCCGGGGATCGTCTGCAGCGCATCGCGCAAGGTGAGGAGGTTCTGCTGGCGCAGCGTTTCCTGCGAGATCACGGTGACCGTCTGCGGCGTGTCGACGAGGGGAGCCGTAGACTTGGGCGATTCCACTTCGGTCGCGAGCGTGCCTGTAACGATGATCTCGTTACGGCCACCGGGCGCATCCTGCGCGGCGTCAGCTTCGGCGGCGAACGCCGGGGCGCTGATCAGGCTTCCGACGCAGGAGAGCGCAAGGAAAGATGCGGACGTCGATGGTTTCACGGTAAACCCCCTTCTGGTTTGTTCGAGGGCGCCGCTATTGAGAGTCGTTCGCACTGTCAACGCATATTGATAATCATTCGCGATATTGTCGCATTTTTATGGCGCGTTTTTTTGGGCGATAACGCGCTCTAGCGGTGTTCCAGCCACCAGGTCTGGCGCCAGCCATAGCTGCTGGCCACGGCGATTCCCCCAGCATTGGTCGCCGGTTTGAAGCGAAAGCGCTCCTCGATCAGCCGGCAGGTCGCGGCATCAAGCGCGGCGTCGCCGCTCGATTTGCTGACGCGGCAACCGGTGACGCGCCCCGTCGCCTCGATCGTGAAGCGCACCTCGACCTCGCCGCCGATCTTCGCACGGCGCGCCTCGCGCGGATAGTCCCGATCCTCGATGGTACCGCTGCGCCAGGCGGGGCGGGTGCCGCCACCGCTGCCGCTCCCCGATCCGCCCGCGCCGAGCCCGTCGCCGCGTCCGGCAGCGCCCGATCCCGGCCCCGCGACCGGCGCAGCGCCCGCCGAAGCGTCGCTGGCGCTGCCGGGCTTGGGCGCCGCGGCAACTGGCGGCGGAACGGGGGGAGGCAGTTTAGGCTTGGGGGCGACGACCGATGTGGCCTTGGCGTTCCGGTTGGCCGCCGAAGCGGCGCCCGCGGCCTTGTCCGACGGTGTTTCGGTCGGGACCGAAATCGGCTCGGGCGACTTGGGAGCGGGAAGGGCAATCGCGCTGATCGCCTCGCTCGCCGTGCGCACCGCGCTCAGGTCGAGCCCGCTCGCCAGCCCCAGCCCGACGACAAGCAGGCCGAGGAGGGCGCCGCCGCCGGCGATCACACGCTGTCCGTTCGAAACCTGCCCCGTGTAAGTCATTGCGCCACCCGGACCGCGCAACGCTGCGCGAGCCCGATGACCTTTAGAGGAAATCGTCTAGCGTGGACATGAACCGGTCGAACTGGTCGTGGTGCAGCCAGTGACCGGCATTTTCGAACTCGATGACCTTCGCGTTCCCGAAATGCTCGATGCGCCCGTCCTTTTCGGGGTTCGACGCCCAGCTGTCGGCGCCATAGAGTAACAGCGTCGGGCAGCTGATCTTCGCCCACAGCTTGTGCAGCTCCTCCTGCGGCATGTCGAAGATCGTCCAGATGTTGAGATAATTGTCGAACTTCCAGCTCCAGCTGCCGTCCTCGTTGCGGTTGATGCCGTGGATAGTCAGGTGCCGCGCCTGTTCGGGCGTAAGATAGGCATTTTCCGCCGCCATCCGCGCCAGCGCGTCGTCGAGCGTTGCATATCGCTTGGGCTGGCGCCCCGCGGCCTGGCGCTTGTCCTCGATCCACTGGCGCATGCGCTCGTCGAACGGCGTCTTGCCCCGTTCCTCCTGCACCGCCGGCGAGGGGCCGAGGCCCTCGATCGACACCAGCTTCTTCACCTTGTCGGGGAACAGCCCGGAGTAGCGCGTCGAGATATTGCCGCCCATCGAATGCGACACAATCGTTACCGGCGCGAGGTCGAGCTGATGGATCAGCTGCGCGAGATCATAGACGAAGGCGCCCATCTCGTAATTGCCGTCGGGCGACCAGGCGCTGTCGCCATGACCGCGGAGGTCGGGCGCGATGATATGATAGCGGTCGCGCAATTTCTCGGCGACCCAGTCCCAGCTGCGGCAATGGTCGCGCCCGCCATGCACCAGCAAAAGTGGGGGTGCGTCTTCATTACCCCAATCGGCATAGTGGAGCTTCAGCCGCTGCGAGATGAAGCTGTTCGAGGTGGGGCCGCTTGCCATCATTTGATCCTTGCTGTCTTGTCGCGTTTCAAAAGGCCACCGATTCCATTCCGTCAACCCCATGCGGGCGCGGAACGGATCATGCCAAAAGGGAGAAGGCAATGACGAGTGCGTTTCGCGACAATCTGCTGGCGGGCAAGACGGCATTCGTCGCCGGCGGCACCAGCGGCATCAACCTCGGCATCGCCAAGCGTTTCGCCGAACTCGGCGCGAAGGTTGCGGTGGCCGGGCGCGATCCCGACAAGGCGCAGCGCGCTGCTTCCGACATCGGGCATGACGCGATCGGCCTGTCGGGCGATGTGCGCGACTATGCCGCGATTCGAGGAGTGATGGAGACGGTCGTCGACAAATTCGGTCCGATGGACATCGTGATCTCGGGCGCGGCGGGCAATTTCCTTGCGCCGGTGCTCGGCATGTCGGCCAATGCCTTCCGTACCGTGGTCGACATCGACCTCAACGGCACCTTCAACGTGTTTCGCGGCTGTCACGACCTGCTCAACCGCCCCGGCGCGTCGCTGATCGCGATCACCGCGGGGCAGGCGATCAACGCCTCGGCGCTGCAAGCGCACGCCTGCGCCGCGAAGGCGGGGATCAACCAGCTCATTCGCGTGCTCGCGCTCGAATGGGGGCCCGAGGTGCGCGTCAACGGCATCTCGCCGGGGCCGATCGCCGGGACCGAGGGCATGGCGCGGCTCGCGCCCGACGCCGGCACGCGCCAGTCGCATTTCGACCGCATCGCGATGAAGCGCTGGGGCGAGATCGAGGAGGTCGCCGAATCGGCGGTGTTCCTGTGCAGCCCCGCAGCGGGCTATATCACCGGCACGATCCTAGACTGCGACGGAGGCAGCCAGATCGGCGACGCCTCGCGCGGCGACCTGGCGAAGGGCATGGCCTGAACGCAAAAAGGCCGCCAACCCAGAGGGAAAGCGGCCTTTTTAATGGTGGGCGTGGCAAGGATTGAACTTGCGACCCCTGCGATGTCAACACAGTGCTCTACCACTGAGCTACACGCCCATCCCTTGGGGTGACGCGCCCCCTAATATCCCCCGCACCGCTTGGCAAGCCCTTCGGTGCGGGAATGTCCTTATTGTTGGTGCGAGCGGTCGGCGCGGCCGAAGAGATTGTCGACCTCGCGCACCAGATCCTTGAGGTGGAAGGGCTTCGACAGCAATTTGGCCTGCGGTACATTTTCCTCGGCGCGCAGCGAAACCGCGGCGAAACCGGTGATGAACATGACCTGCGTCTGCGGCGCGACCTTTGCGGTGTGCTGCGCGAGCTCGATCCCGTCCATTTCGGGCATGACGATGTCGGAGAGCAGCAGGTCGAAGGTGCCCGAATCGATCAGCGGCACCGCCTCGGTGCCGCGGTCGACCGCGGTGACGTGATAGCCCGCGCTGGTCAGCGCGCGCGCGAGATATTCGCGCATCACGTCATCGTCTTCCGCCAGCAATATGCGAATCATGCTAATCGTCGCCCCCATGGTCCCGCCGCCGTGCCTCTGGGCATCGGGGCTATAATCGAAACCGTCTCATAGCGCGACAAACTTAACAAATTTCGGCGGCGCTGGATTCCCCGACCGATTTTTGCCACGTCATGCCGATGCGCCGCCGACCCGACCTTCCCGCCGCCATTGCCGTCGAGCGTCCGGCCGCCGGCGCGGCTCCGGTGGTGGTGTCGCTGGCGCACGCTGGACGCATCTACCCGCCCGAGATTCTGGCAGCCGCAAGAGCCTCCCAGCCCGAACTCGAGCGTCTGGAGGATGGTTGGTCCGACCTCATCGCCTCGCGCGCAACCGAGGCGGGGGCCACGGTGGTGCAGGCCCTGTGGGCTCGCGCCGTGGCCGATTGCAACCGCGGCGAGGGCCAAATGGCCCCCGGCGAGGTCGCACCGCAGTTGCGCGCGCAATTTTCGGCGCCGGGGCGCAAGGAGCGCGCGGGGCTGGGCGTGATTCCGACCCGGCTCGCAGATGTCGGTCCCTTGTGGAAAAAGCCGCTCGACCGCGCCGCGCTCGCCTGGCGCCTCGAATCGCTGCATCGCCCCTTTCATGCGGCTCTCACCGACGCGCTCGAAGCCACGCGGGCCCGGTTCGGGCATGCGATTCTCGTCGATCTGCACAGCATGCCCTCGATTCCGCCGGGGCAGGCGGGGCATGGCGCGCAGATCGTCGTGGGTGATCGTTTCGGCGACACCGCCGATCCGTGGCTGGTCGATGCGGTCGTCGCATCGGCGGAACGGTTCGGCGTGCCCGTCTCGCGTAACCAGCCCTATGCCGGCGGGCATATCGTCCGCACCCACGGGCGCCCCGACCGCGGGGTGCAGGCGGTGCAGATCGAGATCGACCGCAGCCTCTATCTGCGCCGCGATCGCACGCCCGACAGCGACAGACTGAAGCCTCTATCGAACTGGTTTTATGGACTTTTGCAGGAAATATCCGCCGCCTGGCCGGGCGCCGCGGCGCTGCCCCAGGCTGCCGAATGACGGCTGCCCAATAAAAAACCACCCCGTACCGAAGTACGAGGTGGCCAGGGTCCAGGGAGGACGCGCCCGCACCTTTCGGTGGGACACTGCGCCGCGATGGAAAGGGGGAAAACCATAGCGGCGTGACACCAATCTAGGTGTTCTGCCCGCATGTTACAAGGGGTGTTGATATCAAAAGAAACTGGTCGGGGAGAGAGGATTCGAACCTCCGGCCCCTGCCTCCCGAAGACAGTGCTCTACCAGGCTGAGCTACTCCCCGACCGATCTTGGCGAACGACCCTTGGGGCCGCCGCGAAGGCAGAGCGGTCCCCTAGACGCGCATCTTGCGAACTTCAAGCGCCAATCGGCATAGTCGCGAACATTGCCAGCATCAGAGCAATCCGGCACGCCAGAAGCTGAAATGGCCTTCCACGGTAAAGATCATATGGTCCGACAGCGCGATGCCGAGCGGCGACAGGAAGCGCGCGCATTCGCGCGTTGTCGCGATGTCGGCGTCGCTGGGGCGCGCGATTCCCGACGGGTGGTTGTGCGCGAGCAAGATCTGCGCGGGCCGCGCGCCGAGCGCCGCGCGCCAGACATGCGGCGGGATGACGCAGCGGCCGCTGCGGTCGCCCTCGGCATGTTCGACGCACAGCAGCCGGTCGAAGGCGTCGAAGCCCGCGATCAGCAGCATTTCGTCCTCGGCGGGGAAAAGCGGGCGCAGCAGCAGGCGCGCGAGTTCTTCCTCGTCGCCGCGCGGCACGAAACCGGGCGGCGCCGGCGTCGCGCCGGGCGTTTCGATGGGGTCATAGCGGGTCATGGCGCGCCTTCATGCGCCGCCGCGCGGCAAAGCCAAAGCGGGGATTGCCCCGCAATGGAGGATCGCCCGCGGCGCTTGCCGCGTCGTCGCAGCAAGCCTAGCAATGGGGCAAAGCCGGGAGCGAATCTTGCCTGAGTCCATCCATTATGAACTGCAATATCTCGACCTGATGCGCCGTATCTGGGTCGAGGGCGACGAACGCGTCGACCGCACCGGCGTCGGCACGCGCTCCCTGTTCGGCGAGACGATGCGCTTCTCGCTGAAGGACGATGCGATCCCGCTGCTCACCACCAAGCGCGTCTACTGGAAGACCGCGCTGCGTGAATTGCTGTGGTTCCTCACCGGCGACACCAATATCCGCGCGCTCGTGGCGCAGGGGGTCAAGATCTGGACCGACTGGCCGCTCGAAAAATATCGCCAGGCGACGGGCGAGGACATCAGCGCCGCGGATTTCGAGGCCCGGATCATTGCCGACGGGGATTTCGCTGCAAAATGGGGCGATCTGGGGCCCGTCTATGGCCACCAGTGGGTCAGCTGGCCGCGCTACGAGCCGGCGGGCGAGGGGCTCTATCGCCGTTCGGAGCAGGGCCACAACCAGATCGCGGCGCTGGTCGAGTCGCTGAAGACCAACCCCGGCTCGCGGCGCCACATCTTCACCGGCTGGAACGTCGCCGATCTCGATCGCATGGCGCTGCCGCCGTGCCACATGACCTATCAGTTCCACGTGCGCAGCGACGGCGGGCTCTCGTGCCTGCTCTTCCAGCGCTCGTGCGATCTCGGGCTCGGTTTCGCGTTCAACATCTTCGAGGCGGCGCTGCTGACGCGCATGATCGCCGAGCAGACCGGCCTCCACGCGCATGAGGTCGTGTGGACCGGCGGCGACGTGCATCTCTACCTCAACCACGCCGAGCTGGTCGAACAGCAGCTGCGCCGCATTCCCGACGGCGCGCCGAAGCTGCGCATCCTTCGCCGGGCTTCGAGCATTTTCGACTATCGGTTCGAGGATTTCGCGGTCGAGGATTATGCCCCGCAGGCGCATATTTCCGCGCCCGTCGCGGTCTGAGCGGCGCCGTTGCATTCGTATGGCGACCGAAATAATATGTCGCCACGTTGAAATATAACTAGGCGCAGTGATTCGCGCCTCAAAGGACGAGGACATGCCAGAGACGCCCCGGCCAGCGGCGAGCAACCTGCCGCCGCTGTCGCTCCATATTCCCGAGCCGCGCTACCGCCCCGGCGACACCCCCGACTTCGGCGACATCGTCGTGCCCGAGGTCGGTGCGACCCCGCGGCCGAGCGAGGACAGCAAGCCCGACGCGATGCGCGACCTGTGCTACGGCCTCGTGCGCGTGCTCGATTTCGACGGCGTCGCGACGGGGCCGTGGGATCCCAAGCTGACCCCCGAGCGGCTGCGCGTGATGCTGCGTTACATGATGCTGACCCGCGCGTTCGACGACCGCATGTTCCGCGCCCAGCGGCAGGGCAAGACCAGCTTCTACATGAAATGCACCGGCGAGGAGGCGACCTCGATTGCCTCGACGATGGCGATCGACCGCGCCGATATGTGTTTCCCCAGCTATCGCCAGCAGGGCATCCTGATCGCGCGCGACTATCCGCTGATCCAGATGATGAACCAGATTTATTCGAACCGCGGCGATCACCTGCTCGGCCGCCAGCTGCCGATCATGTATTCGGCGCCAGAGCACGGCTTTTTCAGCGTCTCGGGCAATCTCGCGACGCAATATCCGCAGGCGGTGGGCTGGGCGATGGCCTCGGCGTCGAAGGGCGACAATCGCATCGCGACCGTATGGTGCGGCGAGGGCTCGTCGGCCGAGGGCGACTTCCACTCGGCGCTGACCTTCGCGACCGTCTACAACGCGCCGGTCATCTTCAATATCGTCAACAACCAGTGGGCGATTTCCAGCTTCTCGGGCTTCGCCGGCAGCGAGCGCACGACTTTTGCGGCGCGCGCGGTGGGTTACGGGATCGCCGGCCTGCGCGTCGACGGCAACGACCCGCTCGCGGTCTATGCGGCCACGCAATGGGCGGCCGATCGCGCGCGGACGAACAACGGCCCGACCTTGATCGAGCATTTCACCTATCGCAGCGAGGGCCACAGTACGTCCGACGATCCGAGCGCCTATCGCCCCGCCGACGAGGCGACCGCCTGGCCGCTCGGCGATCCGATCGCGCGGCTGAAGCAGCATCTGGTCGCGCTCGGCGGATGGGACGAGGCGCGCCACGAAGCGCAGCGAAGCGAACTCGACGATCTCGTCAAGACGACCCAGAAGCAATCGGAAAAGCTCGGTATTTTGGGCCACGGTATGCACCAGCCCTTCGAGACGATGTTCCAGGACGTGTTCGAGGAGATGCCCTGGCACCTCAAGGAACAATGCGACCAGATGCTCGCCGAGCAAGAGGCCAAGTTCGGCCCCAATTGGAAGCCCGAATGATGAGCGGCGATGTGAAAACCATGAACATGATCGAGGCGATCAACAGCGCGATGGACGTCATGCTCGAGCGCGACCCCAACACTGTCGTGATGGGCGAGGACGTCGGCTTTTTCGGCGGCGTGTTCCGCGCGACCGCAGGCTTGCAGAAAAAGCATGGCAAGACGCGCGTCTTCGATACGCCGATCAACGAATGCGGCATCATCGGCGTCGCGGTCGGCATGGGGGCTTACGGTCTGCGCCCGGTCCCCGAGATCCAGTTCGCCGACTATATCTATCCGGGGCTCGACCAGCTCGTTAGCGAGGCGGCGCGGCTGCGCTATCGTTCGGCGAACGACTATATCTGCCCGATGACGGTGCGCACGCCTTTCGGCGGCGGTATCTTCGGCGGCCAGACGCACAGCCAGTCGCCCGAGAGCATCATGACGCACATCTGCGGCGTGAAGACGGTGATCCCGTCGAACCCCTATGATGCCAAGGGGCTGCTGATTGCGGCGATCGAGGATAATGATCCCGTCGTTTTCCTCGAACCCAAGCGCATCTACAACGGCCCGTTCAGCGGCTATTACGACCGTCCGGTCGAGCCCTGGTCGAAGCATGACGCGAGCGCGGTGCCCGAGGGCTATTACCGCATCGACCTCGGCAAGGCCGCGACGGTGCGCGAAGGCGAAGCGCTGACGATCCTCGTCTATGGCACGATGGTCCATGTGACCAAGACGATCGTCGAGGAAATGGGCATCGACGCCGAGATCATCGATCTGCGCACCCTGCTGCCGCTCGACATCGACGCGATCGAGGCGTCGGTGAAAAAGACCGGCCGCTGCCTGATCATCCACGAAGCGACGCGTACCTCGGGCTTCGGCGCCGAGCTTGCCGCATTGGTGCAGGAACGCTGCTTCTACCATCTCGAGGCGCCGGTCGAACGCGTCACCGGCTTCGACACGCCCTATCCGCACAGCCTCGAATGGGCCTATTTCCCCGGCCCGGTGCGCATCGCGACCGCGCTTACCAAGATTTTGAAGGACTGACGTCATGGCCCGCTATTCATTCCGTCTCCCGGACATCGGCGAAGGCATCGCCGAAGCCGAAATCGTCGCCTGGCACGTCAAGATCGGCGAGCGCGTCGAGGAAGACGCGCAGCTCGCCGACATGATGACCGACAAGGCGACCGTCGAAATGGAATCGCCGGTATCGGGGATCGTCGTCGAGCTGGCGGGCGAGGTCGGCGACCTGATCCCGATCGGCTCGACGCTGGCGGTGATCGAGACCGACGGGGATGGCAACGGCGACGTCGAAGCGCCGCCGGCCGATACGCCGGTCGAGGAAGAGATTGCGGCGGAAACGCCGGGTGCCGAGGAAGTGTCGGTCGCCGAAGTCGCCGCGCCGGCGCCCGTTGTCGCGCCTGCACCCACGCCGGCTCCCGCACCGGCGCCCACCCCGGTGGCCGCGCCGGCGCATGACCGCCAGGTCCTCGCATCGCCCGCGGTCCGCGCGCGCGCCAAGGATCTCGGCGTCGATCTCGGGCAGGTTCATGCCGAGGGCGACCGCATCCGCCATTCGGACCTCGACGCCTTCCTCCGCTACAGCGGCGGGCAGGGCTATCACGCGCCCGGCGCGAGCCGTGCGCGCGCCGACGAGCCGATCAAGGTCATCGGCATGCGCCGCAAGATCGCCGAGAATATGGCGGCGTCGAAGCGTGCGATCCCGCATTTCACCTATGTTGAGGAAATGGACGTCACCGCGCTTGAGGATATGCGCGCAGACCTTAACGCCAATCGCGGCGGGCGGCCCAAGCTGACGATGCTGCCCTTCCTGATCGTCGCGATCTGCCGCACCATCCCGCAATTCCCGATGATCAACGCGCGCTACGACGACGAGGGCGGCGTCGTGACGCGTTACGGCGCGGTGCATCTCGGCATGGCGACGCAGACCGATGCCGGGCTGATGGTCCCCGTCATCCGCGACGCGCAGGACAAGAATGTCTGGCAATTAGCGAGCGAAATCAGCCGCTTGGCGGAGGCTGCACGTACCGGGAAGGCGAAGGTCGAGGAACTGACCGGCAGCACCTTGACCGTGACCTCGCTCGGCCCACTCGGCGGCATCGCGACGACGCCGGTGATCAACCGCCCCGAGGTCGCGATCATCGGTCCGAACAAGATCGTCGAGCGTCCGGTGTTCGACGGCGACGAGCTCCGCCGCGCCAAGCTGATGAACCTGTCGATCAGCTGCGACCATCGCGTCGTTGATGGCTGGGATGCGGCGAGCTATGTCCAGGCGCTGAAGAAGCTGATCGAGACGCCGGTGCTGTTGTTCGCGGACTAAGGCCGACCCAATAACCCGTTCGTGTCGAGCGAAGTCGAGACACGTGAAGGCACGCGCGAACGCGGCGTGTCTCGACTTCGCTCGGCACGAACGGAATAGGGGTTGGGCCTACAAACCCAACCCCTGAAAGCTCGTCTGGTCGAACTTCAGCTTGAAGGTCACATAGGCCCCCGAGCGCGAATAGCGGCTGTCCTCGAAATCGCGGTCGTGGAAGCCCGCGAAATTATAGCCGAGCGTCACATTGGCATTCTTCATCGGCGACAGCGTGACCGTCGGCCCGCCCGCCCAGTTCACCGTGTCGCCGCCGGTGCCGACGCGCACGGTGCCCGACGCGCCGACATCGACATGCTCGCCCAAGTTGAAGCGGAAATCGGCGCCGAGCAGGTTCGACCAGCCCTTGACGTCGTCGGCACCGAACTTGTCGAAGTTATAGCGCGTGCCCCAGAAGACGCCGACTTCGGCGCATTCGTACCACATGCGGTCGCCGCCGCGGCGGTCGCCCACCTCGCGGTTGCCCATCGGGGTCCAGTTCACCGACAGGCTGTTGAGCGCGCGGCGGCTCGTCGCGTCGCCGTCGATCGTCAGCGCGCCGCCGCCGATCGGGCCAGGCTGGCCGGCGATCGCATCGCGGACCTTGTCCGAACGGAACTCGGTCTTGTTGAGCCACGACACGCGCGATTCGGCGGGGCGGTGCGCCCAGCTCATCTCGAAGCTCATGACTTCGGTCGTCGGTACCGTGCCGGCGCCGCTCGCCTTGGCGTAAGTGAAGAGCGCGCCCAGCGCGCCTCCTTCGCCGAGCTGGCGGAGGGTGCCGAGCGTCAGGCCGTAACGGTTCACGAGCTCGCCATCGCGATATTCGGCGCGCCCGGTCAGCGTCCAGCGCTCGGTGCGGTACGTCGCGCCGGTGCTGATCGCGACGAAATCCTCGGTCAGCGTGCCGTTGCCGCCGAGGAAGCCGCCCGAGGCGACCGGCTGGTCGGGGTTGAGCACATCGCCGGCGCGGATTCCGCCGAGCGTGCGATTGCCGTCGACCGAAATATCGACCGTCAACTTCTTGCCGAGCCGCAGCGACTGAGACAGGCCGTAAGCGGCGAAGCTGCGCGGGCCATATTCGCCGATATCCTGCTGGTTCGCGGTCGCGAGCAGCCGCGCGCCGGCCCAGGGGGCAAGGTCGAAGCCCAGCCGCGCGGTGCGCGCCTTGATGCTGTCGCCGTCGGCGATCTCGTAGCTGCCGACCAGGTTGACGTCGCGCGTGATCGCGAAGCGCGCGCCGAGCCGGTGGCGGGTCGGGAAATCGACGCTCGCATCCTTGCCGCCCAAGGCAAATTCGGTCTGCGCATCGAGTTCGAGGCGCTTTTCGAACAGGCGCTGCGTCGCGCCGAACTGGACGATGTTCGAGGTGTTGCGCGTGCCGTCGCTCAGCCGGTCGTCGGCATGGGTCAAACCTGCGCGGGCGACGGTGGTGCCATTGTCATATTCGACCAGCGCGCGTGCGGCGCGGCGGCGGCTGCCGACGTCGAGAAAATCTTCCTGCCACGCGCTGCCGGTCAGCGACAGCGTGCGTGTGGCACGGAGGCGGGCATCGACGCCGAACTTGCGCGTGCCGTCCTCGCCGCGGTTGAGCTGGCCCGCGCCGAAGCCGGTCTCGCGCTCGCGGACATAGGCGAGTACGTCGATGCTGCGGCTGTGGTGCTCGGCCTCGACCAGCCAGGCGGTGGCGCGGCCCGCGGCGGCGACCGCGCTGCCGCCCTTGGCCGAGGCGTCGCTCACCGCGATTTCGGCGCGGATCTCGGTGTCGACATTCGGGCGATAGCGCGCATCGACCCCGCCGAGGTTGGTCTTCGCGTCGCTGTCCTCGTCGTGGATGAAGGTCGCGCCGACGCGCAATTTCTCGTCGTCCGACTGATAGCTGACGCGGCCGCCGGCGTTGAGCACGCGCTCGCCGATGCCGTCGACCTCATATTCGGCGACGATGAACTGCGGGTCCAGCCCCGACGAGCGGCTGAGCACCGGCTCGCGGAAGCGCAAGGTGCCCGCGAAATAGTCGATGTCGTAATCGATGTGGCGCGTTAGGCTGCGCGTCTCGACGATGCGCTCGCTGTGCAGCCGGTCGCGCGTTTCGATCACGACGCGCTCGCTGTTCGGCAGGATATCCTTGGCGCCGAGCTGGTACGGGCCGGTCAGGCCGTTGCCCTGGATCTCGTCGCGGCGGAAACGGTAGGGGGTGTCGGCGGCGAAGGCGGCCGCGGCAACGTTGGGCCCGCGATATTCGGCCTTGCCGCCGTTGAGCGCCCGCTGGTAGCGGGCGAGCTGCGGTTCCGAGATACCGGTCTCGAAATCGCCGAACATGGCGTAGAATTGTGGGCGTTCGAGGCGCAGATAGAGCTTGCGCACCGAGGCGGCGTCGTAACGCGTCTCGTTGCGATCGGCGTAGATCGTGTAATAGGCGCGCGGGTCGATCACGCCGCCGAAGCGCGCGTCGTCCTTGTCCTTGTCGCTGTCATAAGCGAGCGTCATCAGCCATTTGCCGCGCACCCGGCCCTTGGCATAGAGCGCGAGGCGCGCGTCGCCGTTGAGGTCGTCGAGCGTTTCGGCGACCGGCTCCATGCGGTCGTCGAGCGTGTTGTAGCCGATCGTGCCGGCGGCGAAGCCGACGACGGTCCACGGGCGATCGCCGGGATCGAGCCAGGTTTCGATCGTCTGGTTGCGCGTCACTTTGTCGTCGCGGAAGGCGAAATCGATCGTCAGCGTGCCCGACGCGGTGGTCGGTTCGAGCTCGATATAGGCGATGCCGTCGTCGCCCGCGATCTTCCACACCGGCCGCGCGCGTTCGAGCCCCGAGAGCTGGCGCGCCTGCTGCGCATCGGCTTCCACGGCGGGGTAATAGGGGGCGGGGACGCTGAAATCGCCGGTGAGGCCGCTGCGAATGGGCTTGCCGTCGCGGTCGGTCAGGCGGACCGCGAGCACCGGGCGCGTCACGCCGTCGGCGACCAACACCGATTTCTCGCGGATCAGCGCTGCGCGCATCGGGGTGATCGAATAATGGATGCTGCGCTCGAGCGTTTCGATCGTGACGCCATTGGCGTCCTTGACCGTCGCGACGAGGCGGTTTTCGCCCTCGCGGATCTCGATCCCGCGCCAGATGCTCACTGCGACCTGGCCGTCGCCCGACTTGCGCGCGCCTTCGTAAGCGAGCGGGTCGACGGGTTTGCCGTTGATCGTCAGCGTCACCGTCTGCCCCGGCGCATGCTTGATCGCGGCGCGAACCGCCTTGGCGCGCGGATTATGGTCGGGGGCGGGGAAGAGCCAGGCGATGCCCGGGCCTTCGCCCTCAAGCCAGTCGCGGTTGGCGCCCGCGGCGTCGGGATCGCTGAGCACCACCGGCGCTTCGGCAGACTTGACGTCGGGCGCGGCGCGCGGGGCGCTGGCGATAGCGCGGAAATCGGCCCGCTTCAGCGAGCCGCCGCGGCCCTGCACGAAGCGCGAGATTGCGCTGCCGGCGCTCGCCGTCGAGCGTGCGCAGTCGATCGGTGCACGGTCGAGCGGCAGCGTCGAGGGATCGATCTGCACGACGTGCAGGCCGGGGCGCACGCCTTCGAAATGATAACGCCCGTCCTGGTCGGTGACCGCATAGCTGCCGTCCTGCAGCATCACGCGCACGCCGCCGATCCCTGCGGCCTTGCCCGGATTGACGCCGCAGCCACCGTCGGTGATGCGCCCGATGATCGTCATCCGGTCGCCGAGCTGGTCGCGCTTGATCGACACCGTCGCCTCCGAGACGTTCGACGTCGCGCCGCGACTGTCGGTCGCGGTGGCGCGGTTGAGCGCGTTGCCGGGCTGCGCCGAGACGATGACTTCGGCCAAATAAGTGAGCAGGACGCGCTGCCCCGCCGCGAGCGCGGGCAGGGTGACGCTGAATTCGCGGCCGTTTTCGGCTACGACCGGGTCGATGCGCACGCCGTTGGCGCGCACGCTGTCGAGCCGCAGCCGCATGCCCTTGGGCAGCGCGTCGCGCACCGTCACCACGCCGCTGGCGCGCCGCGAATCGCGGTTCGCGACCTCGATCCGGTACTGGATCACGTCGCCGGGCACCGCGACCTGCGTCGAGGTGGTCTTGCGCAGGATCAACTCGCCGCCGGGCTGGTCGACCGGGATGTCGATCCGCACCGGCGCCGGGTCGGCCAGCGTGAACGCCGCGCCATAACTCGCGGTGGTGATCGTATAGGGCAGGCCGTCGTCGGGCCTCCGGAAACCGGCCAGCGCCGCGGGATCGGCGGTCGATGGCGCGGTGAAGGGCGCCGGCGGATCGACTATCAGGCGATAGGTGCCGGGCGCCACAAAGGGGAAACGATAGTCCCCGGGCGGGAAATTATAGACGGTGCCGCCGCTGTCGGTCACCGTCTGGCCGGTGATGACGCTCGACGGATAGGTCGATACGCCGTCGTCGCCGAATACCTCCGCGGGCTGGCCGGTCGCGGCGTCGACGATCCTCACGCGGCTGCCTGCGACCGGGGCGCCGTCGCCGCTGTCGAAGACGATGCCGAAGGGATCGACGAGGAAGCTGATCTCGGCCGTCGCGACCAGGTCGGCGTGCGCTGCGTCAGTCACACGCATCGTGACGGTCGATCCGGGCGCAACCGACAGGCGGCAATCGCCTTGGACCAAAGGCGGCGGCATGCCGATGGTGTTGATGATGCCGATGAATTCGCCGCTGTTCGCCGCGGTTTCGGACAGGGTGATACGCTCGCGATCGCCATTTTCGAGCTCGAGCGTCACGACGAGCGTGTCGCGAGCATTGGCATCGATGTTGGCGCTGGTGAGCGTGACGCCCACCACGAGGACTTCACCCGCGTGAAAGCGCCCCGTGGGCTGCAGCGAGGCGGGATCGGTCGGAAGCGAGGCGAAAACGCCGCTCGGTTCGATCAGGCTGGGACCGTCGGTGCCCTGGCAGCGCGTCGGGACGACCGGTGCAGAGACGGAGCCGAGGTTGTTGCTCAGCCGGTAGGTGCGGATTCCCGGCCGCTCGGGGGGCAGGGGCGTCACGGTCACGTCGACGCGGTTCGACAGCGTTTGGGCGCTGGAGCCGCTCGCGGTCCATTCGGCCGTCGCGGTATTGGAAATGACCTGGGCGTGCGCGGTCGTCGCGGGCAGCGTCGCTGCCGCAATCAAAGAGGCCGCAAATGCCAGATATTTCGAGAAAAGGGCCATGGGCGCTCGGGCAAGGGGGGAGCGCCGCCGGAATGACCCGGCGTCGCTGCCCTTACCCTGGTCCGCGATCAGTTGACGGTGGCGCGGAAGACCAGCGTGCGCGTCGCGCCCGCCGCCACCGTGGCGATCGTCCCTGACACGACGGGCGCGGCATAGCTGCCGCCCGCCGTACCATCGGCGTTGCACGTGCCGCCGCTGACCGTCCCGCCCAGCAGGATCGTGCTCGCGGTATAGGTCAGCTGCGTTGGCACGCTATCGCTGATCGACACGCTCGTCGCATCGGCAGCGCCCGTATTGGCCACCGCGATGCAATATTCGACCGTCGCGCCCGGGATCATCTTGGGATTCGAGGTCAGGTTGAACGGGTCGGAGATCACGCGGCTGGTCTTGGTGACCGTCAGCGTCGCCGTCTGCACCGTATAATCGTCGGCGGCGCTGTGCGCGGCGTCGCGATTGGCGTCGTTGACGCCGATGCCGTCGGCAAAGACGGTGTCCTTGGCCGCGGTGTTGGCGCCCGCAGTCTGCGTCACCGCCGCACCCTGGCTGCCCGCGGTGCCGCCTTCACGCGCCGTAGCGCGCAATTGCACCCCCGCCACCGAGCCGTTGGCGAGGCCGGTGGGGATGTCGGCGAGCACGAAGATCCGCGCCGTCGCGTCGGCGGCGAGTTCGTCGACATAGGTGACGAGGGCGTCGCCCACGTCCCAGCTGCCGACCGTCCCGGTCGTCGGATTGTCGCGATAGACGCGGATATTGGTCGCGTTGAAGCTATCGGTGCCGCCATGCGCCGCGGTGCCGCCTGTGATCTGGGTGGCCGCGAGCAGGAAGTCGAGGACCTCGTTCGACGTGTTGGTCACCTGGAAGGTGGTCACGGCGTTGGTCTGCCCCGGAACGACGCTAGTCGTCACGGTGCCGACTTCTTCGACGAGCAGATTCACCTTGCGGTCGACCACGAAAGTGTCCGACGCGCTTTGCTGAACCTGGCTCACGCCCCCGACCTGGAAATCGACGGTGGCGGTATTCGTAATCGAGCTGCCCGCGGTCGTGCCGGCGGCGAACGCCGGCGCGGAGGCGAAAGTTGCAATCGCCGCCAGACCCAAGGTGCCCATGTTCGCCAGCTTGGTCATCAGCTGAACTCCTAGGCTTTGGTTGGTTGCCAATCCCCACCGCCGGCAACCTCTAGGCGGTTTATCCTACTGGATTACTTTACAATTCCCCGGAACATCAGCTTGCCCGTTCCGCCCGCCGGGATCGGCTTCTGGAACGCCCAGCGGACGTGCGTGACATCGCCCGGCTGCGCCGCGCGCGCCGATCCGTCGCTCATCCGCACGGTCATTTCGGGAAGCAGACCCCACGTCTTGCCTCCGTCGACCGAAACGAACGGGCGGGTGTCCCCGGCGTCGGCAAAGCTGACCGCGGCGGGCATCGGATTGGTGATGACGAACTTGTCGGCCGGCTGCGCGCTCGCGTTGCGATAGTTGAGCACGAAGACCAGCTTGTCGCCGGGAACGACGACCTTGGGCTCTTCGAGCAGCACGCGCTGCTTGCCGGCGGCGTCGGTCGAGACGCGTTCGACGAACACATTGTTGTCGAGCGCGACCTGATTGGCCGCCAAAGCCTGGCCGGGCAGGATTGCCGCGGCTAATGCCAGAAAAAACAGGCGCATAATCTGCTCCATCAGTCGATAGTGGTCCGGAAAGTGACGGTGCGGGTCTGGCCGCCGGCGACGGTGCCGAGCGCGACGTTGATCCGCGTTCCATTGAAGTCGCCGGCGTCGGTGTCGGCCGCGTCGGTCTGGGTTGTGCCGCCCAGCGTGATCGAACCCGCGACATAGCTGGTGTCGGAGGGGATATTGTCGGTGACCGCGAGGCCGTTCACTGACCCGCTGCCCGCCACGGTGGCGACGATCGTGTAGGTGATCGTCGCGCCCGGAACGGGCTCGCTGCCGCCGAAGGGATCGACGACGACTGCCGACTTGACGAGCGAAACGGTCGCGGCCGAGACGACATAAGCGCCCTGGTCCTGCCCGTCGGCGCCGGTCGACCCGACGACCGCGTCGCCGCCGCCTTCGCCCTGGCCTGCAAAGCTGGTGCCCGGCGCGCCGGTGCCCGTCCGCGCTGCCGCGACCAGGTTCACCGTGCCGCGATCGCCGTCGGCGACGCCCGCGGGGGTCGTCGAAAGCACGAAGATCGTAACGCTTTCGTCGGGATCGAGGACCGGGTCGTTGGCGCCCGGCGTATAGAGCGTGTCGGTGTTGGCGTCGAAAACGCCGTCGCCATTGTCGATGTAAATCTGCGTGACCGCCGGGTCATAATCGTCGCCGCCGCCGTTCGCGACGGTGGAAAGGGCGAAACTTTCCTCGCCATTGCCGTTGTTGGTGATCGAAAAGGTCAGGAGCTGCGCGGTCGCGCCGGGCGTCGTCGGGACGTCGGCGGGGTCGCTCGAATCGACGGTGACGTCGAGCAGTTCGTCGACGCGCAGATCGACCTGGTTCGAATCGACCGTCTGCGTGCCGCCGCCGCTGTCGTAGCTGGCGCTGGCGGTGTTGCTGATGGTCGAGCCCGCGCGCGTTCCGGCGGCCTGGGCCTGCATCGGCAGGGCCAGCGCGAACGCGAGGGCAAGGATGGAAATGGCAGGGATGCGGTACTGATGCATCGCGCCCCCCACAGGCGCTTTCATCATGGATTTTGACTCCGATTGGCTGGTCCGTGAGCCGTCAATCGCGGAAAAAGAGAAATTTCTGGTTAAGACGCTGGTGACCATGGGCGATTCTGATCCAGAACCGGACAGAAGCGACGCCGTTCGCGCTTTTCGCGCGCCGTCTGGCGCCCCGCCGCAAGCTCGCGTAAGACGAGGGACTTAACAGGGAGACGGCGGCGTGGCGGAGAAGAAGGGGGACCAGGACGCCGAGGCGCGCCGCAATCCCCTCGCGCAGATCGAGATCGACGATTTCCGCCGCGACCGGCTGCTCGCGGCGCTGACGCTCATCATCGGCGCGGCCTTCTGCCTGGCCTTTCCCTTCGCCTTGAAGGCGGGGGCCGAATTTTTCTTGCCGCTGACCGCCGCGATCGTCATCGCGATCGCGCTGGTGCCTTTGCTCGAATGGCTCGAGCGGCGCGGCGTACCTTCGGCGCTCGCCTCCTTCCTGTCGCTCGCGGCCTTCCTGATGCTCGTCAATGCCGCGCTCGCGATCATCGTCGTACCCGCGACGGGCTGGTTCGCGCGGCTCCCCGAATCGATCCCGCGGATCCAGAGCAACCTCGCGCCGCTGATCGACTTCTATTCGACGCTGCAGAAATTCGTCGACAGCACCTTGATGTCGGTCGCCAGCGGCACCGAGGCGACGGCGCAGGCGGTCGCGGCGCAGGCGCCGTCGTCGGTGATCGACTATTTCATCTCGGCCGCGCCCGCCGCGGCTATTCAGCTCTTTTTCGCGGTGCTGGTGATCTTCTTCTTCCTCGCGGGCTGGACGCGGCTGCGGCGCGGCACGATTCGCCGCCGCGGCAGCTTCGACGGCGCGATGCAGACCGCGCGCGTGATCCAGAATGTCGTCGACGCGACCGCCGACTATCTCGCGACGATCACGATGATCAACGCGATCCTCGGCCTGCTCGTCTCGCTGCTGCTGTGGGCGCTCGGCATGCCTTCGCCCTTCATGTGGGGCGGGATCGTCAGTCTGTGCAATTTCGTGCCCTATCTGGGACCGATCGTCGCCGCGACCTTGCTGGGGCTCGGCGGGCTGATGACCTTCGACGCGGTGGGGCTGGCGCTGCTCCCGGCGCTGATCTTCATTGCGGTGCACACGATCGAGGCGAATCTGGTCACCCCGCTGGTGCTCGGGCGGCGGCTGACGATCAATCCGCTGCTGATTCTCGTGTCGCTGAGCTTCTGGGGCTGGGTCTGGGGGGCGCCCGGTGCGTTGCTCGCGGTGCCTCTGCTGCTGATCCTCCAGACCGTGCTGCAGTCGACCGGAACCCCGGATCTGGCGGGTTTCCTGTTCGAGCACGGCACGCTGACGACCACCGACGAGGTGCGCGACCGATTAAATCGCACCCACCCCGAAAGCGACGGTTGACAGGCCGGGACGCGGCGCATATTGGCGCTGCTCCCAAGCACACGCGGGTGTAGCTCAGTTGGTTAGAGTGCCGGCCTGTCACGCCGGAGGTCGCGGGTTCGAGCCCCGTCACTCGCGCCATTCCTTGGTCCCTCGGGACGGAATGGCCACCGCAGCTTGGAACGCTTTTCAGCAAAAAATATGGGGATTGGCGCGGCTTTTCAGCCGCGCCACCGCCCCAGCTCCATCCAGCGCAGCAGCGGCTTCAGCGGCAGGATCCAGACGATCCCCGCGATGACGTAGAACAGGCCCTGCACCAGCACCGGCCATTCGCCCACCCACGGCGACAGGCTGGCGACCAGTCCTGCCCAGACGACGATCAGCAGGATGATCAGCAAGATGCCGGCGGGCTTGCGCCAGCTGGGCTGCGGGTCGGTCACAATCTCTCTCCGGTCACGATAAATTCCTGTTCGGTCAGCACCGCGTCGAGCGGCATGTCGGTGGCCTCCAGCGGCATGGCATCGACTTCCTGCACCGACCAGCCGATTCCGATGCGCAAAGCGGTGGAATGCGCGGCGAACCAGCGGTCGTAGTGCCCGCCGCCCTGGCCGATGCGCGCGCCGCGGCGGTTGAAGCCGACGAGCGGGCAAAAGACCAGCGTCGGCACCGCCGATTCGGCCTCGTCGGCGGGCTGGCGGC
Source organism: Sphingopyxis sp. QXT-31 (assembly GCF_001984035.1). Classification (NCBI taxonomy): domain Bacteria; kingdom Pseudomonadati; phylum Pseudomonadota; class Alphaproteobacteria; order Sphingomonadales; family Sphingopyxidaceae; genus Sphingopyxis; species Sphingopyxis sp. QXT-31. Next base: position 999,923 of record NZ_CP019449.1, read on the forward strand.
TGCCCCACGGCCCTTTGACGAGCGCATCGCCGGGGTTCCATCGCCGGAAGCCCATCGTCTCGATACGGCCTTCATGGTGGGGCAGGGCGAGCTTCCCTGCTGCGGCATGGTCGCCGAGCATCTGCAGGACGTCGGGCTCGTCGCCCCAGGCGGCATAGGCGCCGATCATAGACTGCGCGCCCAGCAGTTCGGCGAGCGGCGCAGGAACGGCGCGAAACGCCGCAAAGCGCGTGAACTCGTCGAGGTTCGCGGCGAAATGGCGCCGGCGAAAGCGCAGCTTCTCGCGCAATTGTTGTTTCTGGCCGGACATGTCGGTCATCGCCGTCTCTCGGCCCTTTTTGTCCGGTCGGCTGCAGGGGGTTGGCGGGCCCACCATGGGTCGTTTGCTGGAAGATCCTCTGACGCCAGTAACGTCAGGTGGGGACCATATACGTCGGACCAGGGTCCGGGTAGGGACAGCCCCCTAGGATGATGTATCGCCTCAGGGATTTTCGCAAAAGCTCGTGCCGGGCAGTACCCGCCGCCCCTTATGTAGGGCCGCGGCCGCGCTTTCTCAAGGGAGTTGCTCGACCTTCGCCGCCAGCGCTTCGATCCGATCGGCGATTTGATCCAGCGCGCGGCCATGGTCGGGGCCCGCCGGTGCCGGCACGATCGGCGCACCCTGCCGCAGTTTCTCGATCTCGGCGGTCAGGGCGGCTTCACGCTCCGAGCCCTGCTTCACCTGGTCGAGCGCCGCCGATTCGCGCGATACCGCCGCGCGCAGTTCGTCGCGCGCCGCCGCCTCGCGGCTCTCGGCGAGCGCCACCGCGGCGCGCAGCGCATCGAGCTGCGGCTCGGCATGGCCCGCCTTGTTCTGGGCCTCCTGCGTCTCGTCGGCGAGCATCAGCGCCGCAAACAGCAGTTGCCGCACCTCGGTGCCGCCCGGGATGTCGCGCGCCTTGGCATCGACGATGCTCGCGAGCTGGATCAGCTGCGCTTCCTGCCCGTCGGCGCAATGCACGTCATAGGGGCGCCCGGCGATAGTGAGTTTGACGTCAGCCACGTTCGGCCTCCGCGATGAGCCGGTCGAGTTCGCCGATCACCGCGGCGACTTCGGCCTTCAGGGCGGACTGGTCGGCGGGGGGCAGGGCGGTCGCGGTAACGGCGGGAGCGGGGGCGGGGCGCGCGGTGCGGTCGGTGAGCGCCTTTTCCATCCGGCTCAATGCCCGTTCGATGCGGCCGATGGCGAGGCTGGCTTCGTCGAGTTCCATGACCCATGGCGTAGCAGCGCAATATTGCGCTCTCAAGCGCGCATTTCTTTGTGCTGGCGGTTGACTCCGGGGCATCCCCCCGCAAAGGCCTGTCCCCACCGAATCCCGCCACCTGCACATCCTTTTCCGGGGGACTTATGACATTGCCCGAACGTCAGCTCGCCAACGCGATCCGCGCGCTTGCGATGGACGCGGTCCAAGCCGCAAACAGCGGCCATCCGGGGATGCCGATGGGCATGGCCGACGTCGCGACGGTGCTCTATTCGGACTATCTGCGCTTCGATCCCACCGACCCGCATTGGCCCGACCGCGACCGATTCGTGCTGTCGGCGGGCCATGGCTCGATGCTTGCTTATGCGACTTTGCACCTCGCCGGCTATGCGCGCCCGACGATCGGCGACATCCGCAATTTCCGCCAGCTCAACAGCCCGTGCGCGGGCCACCCGGAGAATTTCGAGCTCGAAGGCGTCGAGACGACGACCGGGCCGCTGGGGCAGGGGCTCGCGACCGCGGTCGGTATGGCGATCGCCGAACGGCACCTCAACAGCCTCTACGGCGATGATTTGGTCAACCACCGCACCTGGGTGATCGCGGGCGACGGTTGCCTGATGGAGGGCATCAACCACGAAGCCATCGGGCTGGCGGGTCACCTCGGCCTCGGCCGTATGACTGTGCTGTGGGACGACAACAAGATCACCATCGACGGCTCGACCGACCTGTCGACCAGTGACGATATCGCTGCGCGCTACGCCGCCACGGGCTGGCACGTCGAAAGCTGCGACGGGCACGACCCCGCCGACATCCGCCGCGCGATCGACGCCGCGCTTGCCGACGACCGCCCGTCGCTGATCGCTTGCCGCACGCTGATCGGCTTCGGCGCCCCGAACAAGCAGGGCACCTCGGCCACCCACGGCTCGCCGCTCGGCGTCGACGAGGTCGCCGCGGCGCGCGAAAATCTGGGCTGGACCTACGAGCCTTTCGATATCCCGGCCGACATCGCAGCCGCTTGGGCGGCGTTCGGCGAAGAAGGCAAGAAGCGTCACAATTTGTGGAAGCTCCGCCTTGCAAATAACGAAAAGAAGGACGAATTTTCGGCGCGCATTGCGGGCGACGTGACGCCCGGTGCAGCGTTCGACGCTTACCTCAACGGCCTCCTCACCGAGCCTCCGAAGGTCGCCACGCGCAAGGCGTCGGAGAACACGCTGACCGCGCTTACCGCCGATATCGCCGCGATGCTCGGCGGCAGCGCCGACCTCACCGGTTCGAACAACACCAAAACGTCGTCGACCAAACCATTGACGAAGAACGACTATTCGGGCCGCTACATCTATTACGGCATCCGGGAATTCGGCATGGCGGCGGCGATGAACGGAATGGCGCTGCATGGCGGGGTCATCCCCTACGGCGGCACTTTCCTCGTCTTCGCCGATTATTGCCGCGCCGCGATCCGCCTGTCGGCGCTCCAGCAGCAGCGCGTGGTCTATGTGATGACCCACGACAGCATCGGACTCGGCGAGGACGGGCCGACGCACCAGCCGATCGAGCATCTCCAGTCGCTACGCGCGATGCCGAACCTGCTCGTCATGCGCCCCGCCGACGCGGTCGAAACCGCCGAATGCTGGGCGCTGGCGCTGGCGCAGACGGACCGCCCGTCGCTGCTCGCGCTCACCCGGCAGAACCTGCCGCCGCTGCGTCATGACGTCACGGAAAATCTTTGCGCCAAAGGCGGTTACCGCCTTCGCGATGCTGCGGCCGCGCGCAAGGTTGTGCTCGTGGCGACGGGCTCCGAAGTGTCGCTCGCGGTCGAAATCGCCGACAAGCTCGAAGCGGCGGGCCATGGAGCTGACGTTGTCTCGATGGTGTCGACCGAACTGTTCGACGAGCAGGACAAGAGCTATCAGGATGCGATCCTGCCGCGCGATGCGCTGATCGTCTCGATCGAGGCGGGCACCACCTTTGGCTGGGAACGCTATACCGGCCGCGACGGGCTGCGCTTCGGCATCGACGGCTTCGGCGCCTCGGCCCCGATCGAAGACCTATTCAAGCATTTCGGCATTACCGTCGATGCTATCACCCCCCAGATCTTGGCAAAGCTCGGCGCATAAGGACCGGCTTACCACACGCAGAAAGGAATTTTTCGACATGGCAGTGAAGGTTGCAATCAACGGTTTCGGGCGCATCGGCCGCAATGTGGCGCGCGCGATTCTGGAGCGTGACGACCACGACCTCGAACTGGTGTCGATTAACGATCTCGCCGACGCCAAGGCGAACGCCCGCCTGTTCCAGCGCGATTCGGTCCATGGCCCGTTCAACGGCACCGTCGAAGTCGACGGCAACGACCTGATCGTCAACGGCAAGCGCATCCAGGTGACCGCCGAGCGCGATCCCGCCAAGCTGCCCCACGCCGCCAACGGCATCGACATCGCGCTCGAATGCACGGGCTTTTTCACCGACCGCAAGGGCGGCCAGGCGCATCTCGACGCCGGCGCCAAGCGCGTCCTGATCTCGGCCCCCGCCAAGGAAGTCGACCTGACCGTCGTTTATGGCGTCAACCACGACAAGATCGGCGCCGAGCATGTCATCGTCTCGAACGCGTCGTGCACCACCAACTGCCTCGCGCCGATGGCCAAGGTGCTGCACGAGAAGATCGGCATCGAGCGCGGCCTGATGACGACGATCCACGCCTATACCAACGACCAGAAGATCCTCGACCAGATCCACTCGGACCCGCGCCGCGCCCGCGCCGCCGCGATGTCGATGATCCCGACCTCGACCGGTGCCGCCGTCGCCGTCGGCCTCGTCCTGCCCGAACTCAAGGGCAAACTCGACGGTTCGTCGATCCGCGTCCCGACCCCCAATGTTTCGGTGGTCGACCTGACCTTCACGCCGCTCCGCGACACCACAAAGGAAGAGGTCAATGCGTTGCTCAAGGAAGCCGCCGAGGGCGAACTCAAGGGCGTGCTCGGCTTCACCGACGAGCCGCTGGTCTCGATCGATTTCAACCACGACGCGCACAGCTCGACGATCGACAGCCTCGAAACCGCGGTGATCGACGGCAAGCTGGTGCGCGTGCTCAGCTGGTACGACAATGAATGGGGCTTCTCGAACCGCATGATCGACACCGCGGGCGTGATTGCCAAGTTCCTCTGAACCAAAGGAAAGCAGCAATGACCGCGTTCAAGACCCTCGACGACATCGGCGACGTCACCGGCAAGAAGATACTGGTGCGCGTCGACCTCAATGTCCCGATGATCGACGGCGCGGTCGGCGACAAGACGCGGATCGAGGCGGCGATGCCGACGATCCGCGAATTGTCCGACAAGGGCGCGATCGTCCTGCTGCTTGCCCATTTCGGTCGCCCGAAGGGCGCGAAAAACCCGACGCAGTCGCTGAGCCTCGTGATGGGCGGCGTCGAGGATGTGCTGGGCCATTCGGTGATGTTCATCCCCGAATGCGTGGGCGAGGGCGCCAAGGCGGGCATCGCGGTGCTCGCCGCGGGCGATGTCGCGGTGCTCGAAAACACCCGCTTCAACCCCGGCGAGGAAACGAACGACCCGGCCTTCGCCGATGCGCTCGCCGAGATCGGCGATCTTTACGTCAATGACGCCTTTTCGGCGGCGCACCGCGCGCATGGCTCGACCGAAGGCATCGCGCACCGCCTGCCGGCCTATGCCGGCCGCGCGATGGAGGCCGAACTGAAGGCGCTCGACGCCGCGCTCGGCAATCCGGTGCATCCGGTCGCCGCGGTCGTCGGCGGTGCCAAGGTGTCGTCGAAAATCGACGTGCTCAGGAACCTGGTCGGCCAGGTCGATCATCTGATCATCGGCGGCGGCATGGCGAACACCTTCCTCGCCGCGCGCGGGGTCGATGTCGGCAAGTCGCTCTGCGAACATGACCTGGTCGAGACCGCCAACGCGATCTTCGACGCCGCCGACAAGGCGGGCTGTACGATCCATCTCCCCTATGACGTCGTGGTGGCAAAGCAGTTCGCCGCCAATCCGCCGACGCGCACGGTCAACGTCCACGAAGTCGCTGCCGACGAGATGATCCTCGACATCGGCCCCGCCGCGACCGAAGCGCTCGCCGACGTGCTCAAGAATTGCCGCACGCTCGTGTGGAACGGCCCGCTCGGCGCGTTCGAGACCCCGCCCTTCGACACCGCGACCGTCGCGCTTGCCAAGACCGCCGCAGCGCTGACCCGCAGCGGCACCTTGACCTCGGTCGCGGGCGGCGGCGACACCGTCGCGGCGCTCAACCACGCCGGGGCGGCCGCCGACTTCACTTTCGTCTCGACCGCGGGCGGCGCCTTCCTCGAATGGATGGAAGGCAAGCCGCTGCCTGGCGTGGACGCGCTTAGCCGATGAGCGCGCAGCTCGTCGGCCTTTTCGATACCCCGATCGTCGTCGACGACCTGCCGAATGCGGCCGCGGTCAATGCCGCGCTCAAACCGCTGATCCTCGCGCGGCGCGCCGAGCGGCCCGGGGTGACGATCTCGAACATCGGCGGCTGGCAGTCTGAGCATGACGTCGCCGACTGGGGCGGCGAACCCGTTCAGCATCTGCTGCGCCATGTCTTCGCGCTGGCCGACGCGCATTGCGTCGACATCGCCTCGCCTGGCGCGCCGCGGCACCGCTGGGTGACTGACATCTGGGTCAATGTCTCGCCGCCGCAGGCCTCGAACCAGATGCACACGCACCCGGGCGCCTATTGGTCGGCGGTCTATTATGTCGACGACGGGTCCGAAAAGGGCGATGGCGCGATCGGCGGCGAGCTAGTGATCGAGGACCCGCGCATGCCCACGGTGCTGATGACGATGCCGAATCTGCGGCTGCGCAGCGCCAACGGGTCGGTCCACGAGCCGCAGCTCAAGATGAAGGTGCGCAGCGGGCGGATCATCATGTTCCCGTCGTGGCTCAGCCATGGCGTCGTTCCACATCAGGGGGTTAGCGACCGGATTTCGATCGCGGTCAACCTCGCTGCGGTGCCGCGACACCCGGCCTGAGCCGACGCGGCGCGCGCGGATTGCATCCGGCACGCCGGGCCGCTATGCGCGCCGCCACATACGTATGCAAAGCCACGGAGATGTTATGACCGCCAACGCCGCCATGCTCGAACAGATCAAATCGGGGCAGGGTTTCATCGCCGCGCTCGACCAGAGCGGCGGCTCGACGCCCAAGGCGTTGAAGGGTTATGGCATCGAGGGCGACGCCTTTTCGAACGACGAGGAAATGTTCGCGCTGATCCACGACATGCGCAGCCGCATCGTCACCGCGCCCTGCTTCAACGGGCAGAAGGTGATCGGCGCGATCCTGTTCGAGCGCACGATGGACGGCGACGCCGGCGGCAAGCCGGTGCCCGCGCTGCTCTGGGAGCGCGGCGTGGTGCCCTTCCTCAAGGTCGACAAGGGGCTCGAGGACGAAGCCGACGGCGTCCAGCTTATGAAGCCGAACCCCGGCCTCGACGATCTCTGCGCGCGCGCGGTCGCCAAGGGTGTGTTCGGCACCAAGATGCGCAGCGTGATCAACCTCGCCAACGAAGAGGGCGTGAAAGCGATCGTCGAACAGCAGTTCGCCGAAGCGGCGCGCATCGCCGCACACGGGTTGGTGCCGATCATCGAACCCGAGGTGAACATCAAGAGCGCTGAGCGCGACGCCGCCGACCGCTTGCTTCTCGAGGAGGTGCTGGCGGCGCTCGACGCCTGGACCGGCGAGCCGGTGATGCTCAAGCTGTCGCTGCCGACCGAGGCCGGGCTGTTCCAGCCGCTGGTCGATCACCCCAAGGTGTTGCGCGTCGTCGCGTTGTCGGGCGGTTTCGCCCGCCCCGAGGCCTGCGTCGAACTCGCGAAGAACCCGGGCATTATCGCGAGCTTCAGCCGCGCGCTGCTGGAAGATCTGCGCCACCAGATGAGCGACGACGAGTTCAACAAGTCGCTCGGCAGCGCGATCGACGAAATTCATGCGGCCTCCGTGGCCTGACGTGATGGGAGAGAGGTGGCAAGCCGTCGACGATTATATCGCCGGGCATTTGCTCGGCGCCGACGACGCGCTTGCCGCCACCCTCGCCAACAATGAAAAACACGGCCTGCCGCCGATCGACGTGTCGCCGGCGCAGGGCAAGATGCTCTTCCTGCTCGCGCAGATGGCGGGGGCGCGGCGCATCCTCGAAGTCGGCACGCTCGGCGGCACTTCGACGATCTGGCTGGCGCGTGCGCTGCCCGAGGATGGCCTGCTGGTGACGCTGGAGTTGGAAGCGCATCATGCCGCGGTCGCGCGCGAAAATCTGGAGCGCGCCGGGGTGTCGGCCAAGGTCGACATCCGCACCGGTCCGGCCGCCGACAGCCTCGCTGCGATGGCGGCGGGCGACCCCTTCGACTTCGTCTTCATGGACGCCGACAAGCAGAACAATGCGCTCTACGTCGCCGAAGCGATCCGCCTCGGGCGCAGCGGCACGACGATCATCGTCGACAATGTCGTGCGCGAGGGCGGGGTGCTCGATGCCGAGAGCCGCGACGAGCGCATCCTCGGCACCCGCGCGCTGTTCGACATGCTGAGCGCCGACCCGCGTTTGGATTCGACAGCCGTGCAGACGGTCGGCGCCAAGGGTTGGGACGGCTTTGTGCTGGCGCGGGTGCGCTAGCTCGTACGTCCGTCATTGCGAGCGAAGCGAAGCATTCGGCTCCTGGCAATGACGATGGTGAATTACATTCCGCCGTCGAATCGGAAGCTGAACCGGTAATCCGACGGCTTCAGCGTCACATTCGTCATCTTCTCCGGCCGCACCGACTCCAGCCGGATCGCGCCATCGGCGAGCGGCGTCGATTCGCCGAGCGTGACCTCGAATGGCTGCTTTTCGCCATTGCCGCGCCACCAGATCATCTTCACCCGCACGCGCCCGGCCCAGATGCAGCGCGCGTTCATCGGGCAGCGGCTGTCCTCCAGCACCTCGACCGGCTGGACGATCGGGCCGTCGACCATCGCTTTCTGGCCAAGCGCCACGTCGCTGCCGTCCTGGAGCGGGGTCTGCTGGCTGTTCGCGGCGCATCCCGACAGGAGCAACAAGGCGAGGGGGATGGCGGAGAGGCGGGTGATGTTCTGCATTTGCGGGCAGGTAGCCGCATCGCTATGAACCCGCCATGACCCAAGACAATCGCGTCCCGTGCCAGCTCTATCTCATCTCGCCGCTCGACGTCGGCGGCGACTTTCCCGCTCGCCTCGAAGAAGCGCTGAGTGCCGCGCCAGTCGCGGCGTTCCAGTTCCGCGTCAAGGGGCTCGACCAGCATGAGGCCGCGCGCCTCGCCGAGCCGCTGCAGGCGATCTGCGCCGCGCACGACACCGCCTTCATCGTCAACGACGATGTCGCGCTCGCCAAGCGGCTCGGCGCCGACGGCGTGCATCTGGGGCAGGGCGACGGCGATCCCAAGGAGGCGCGCCGCATCCTCGGCGCCGACGCGCAGATCGGCGTGACCTGCCACGCCAGCCGCCACCTCGCGATGGAAGCGGGCGAGGCGGGGGCGGACTATGTCGCTTTCGGCGCCTTCTTCCCGACCACGACCAAGACCGTCGAGCACCATGCCGACCCCGAGATCCTGACCTGGTGGCAGGGCATGTTCGAGCTGCCGTGCGTGGCGATCGGCGGTATCACTGTCGACAATGCGGCAGGGCTCGTCGAGGCGGGCGCCGACTTTCTCGCAGTGTCGGGGGGCGTCTGGGCCTATCCCGAGGGACCCGCTGCCGCGGTCATGCGGTTCGAAAAGCTGCTCGCGGGGTGAACCGCATCGCGTTCCGGGCGTTGGACAGCCAGCTCCAACTGCAGGAATTGCCATGAAATTCTCGTATCTGCTCTGCGCCGCCGCCCTTTTTCCGCTCGCCGCCTGCGGCGACGGCATCGGCTCGGGCGACGCCGAAAAGTCCGCCGAAACCGCGCCCAAACAGCCCGAATGGACGGGCGACGGCATGACGTCACGCGACGGCGAAGCCGCCAAGGACGACGTCGCGCGCCCCGAAATGCAGCTGCAAGTCGTGCTCGACCGCCTCGGCTTCTCGCCGGGCGTGGTCGACGGCAAGCTGGGGCTATCGACGACCAATGCGCTCAAGGGCTTCCAAGAGGCGAAGGGCCTAACCGTCACCGGCGACTGGGACGAGGCGACCAAGGCCGCGCTCGCCGAGTGGAACGCGATCCCGGCGACGCGCATGGTGACCGTGCCCGAAAGCTATACGTCGGGCACCTATGCGCCGCTACCCGAAAAGCCCGCCGAGCAGGCCAAGCTGGCGGCGATGGGCTATGAGGGTCTGCTCGAAAAGCTCGCCGAGCGGTTCCACACCACGCCCGAGGTGCTGAAGGCGCTCAACCCCGAACTCGATACCGCCGCCGACCCGTCCGCGAGCCCCGTCGCCGCAACGCCGACCATCAAGACGGGCGCCACGCTCCGCGTGCCCAATGTCGGCGCCGACACCGTCGTCGCGGCCGATATCGACAACAAGGCCTGGCTCGAAACGCTCGCCTCGCTTGGCGTCGGCACCACCCAACTCAAGGCGGGCAAGATCGAGGTGTCGAAGAAGGCCGGCACGATGAAGGTCTTCGACGCCGCCGGCAAATTGATCGCGCTGTTCACGGTCACCACCGGCTCGGCGCACGACCCGCTGCCGATCGGCAGCTGGAAGGTGCGCGGCGTCGGGCGCAATCCCGATTATGCCTTCGACCCCGCGCTGCTCCGCGGCGTGCCCGCGAGCGAAGGCAAGCATCGCCTGCCGCCGGGGCCGAACAGCCCGGTTGGCGTCGTGTGGATCGATCTCGACAAGGAACATTATGGCCTGCACGGCACCCCCGAGCCGCAGAATATCGGGCGCAGCGAGAGCAACGGCTGCGTGCGGCTGACCAATTGGGACGCGGCGCGGCTCGCGCAGATGGTCGCGCCGGGCACGAAGGTGGACTTCGTCGCCTGATGCGCTGGCAGGCCGCCATCAAGCTGATGCTGTGGACGGCGCTGGTCACCGCGATCCTGACCTCGCTCTACTGGATCACGGCTTATGATCTGCTGGGCCGCCCCGCAACCGCCTCGACCGGGGGGTCGGAATGGAGCCCCGAGGAGGAGGCCGACCGGCGGACCGGTCTTGCCATCGTGATCCCGGTCCAGGGCATCAAACCGTCCGAGCTGATCAACAGCTGGGACCAGAGCCGCGCCGAGGGCCGCCTGCACCGCGCGATCGACATCCCCACGCCCGTCGGCACCCCGGTGCTCGCCGCGATGGATGGCCGGATCGAGAAGCTTTTCAATTCGGATCGCGGCGGGCTGACGATCTACCAGCGCGCCGACGACGGGCGGCTGATGCTCTACTACGCGCATCTGCAGGGCTATCGCCGCGGCTTGGCCGAAGGGCAGGCGGTGACGCGCGGACAGGTGATCGCGACAGTCGGCGCCAGCGGTAACGCCGATCCGGCCTTTCCGCATCTGCATTTCCAGATGCTGGAAACGACGCCGGAAAGCCCGTGGAACGTAGGCGAGCCGATCAATCCCTATCCCCTGCTCGCCGGAAAACGCGCGCCGCGCTGAGCCTCAGCCGGGCGGATGATCGAGCGGATCGGGGCCGGGCTTCGTCGCGGGGCGCTCGCGCTTTACGCACGGCGCCTCGCTCTCGCTCCGCCAGCCAAACAGCCCGGCGCAGGGCGCCGCGCGGCGGGGGAGGGGCTTGCGTTGGCGCCGGGAGGGGCGCAGCTCGTCTGAAAGTTTCCACGTCATCATGGCCGCTCCTCTGCCACCGCGGCCCGGCGCCTTATTGGATCGTTGCGTCAAAACACCCTCGGCCCGTCGCTTTTGGCGTTTCGGTCCAACAGGCTTCATTCCATGGCTTTTCGCTTGCGCTCGACGCGGCGCCCCGCAACACAGCGACCGGGGAGACAATTGATGAACGATACCACCAAGCCGACCACCCGCGGGCGCGAACTGACGCTGCGCGCGATTCTGCTCGGCGGCTTGCTGACGCTGATGTTCACCGCGGCGAACGTCTATCTCGGCCTCAAGGTCGGGCTGACCTTCGCGACTTCGATCCCCGCCGCGGTGATCTCGATGGCGCTGCTGCGCTATATGGCGGGTTCGACGATCCTCGAGAATAATATCGTCCAGACGATCGCCAGCGCGGCGGGAACGCTTGCGGCCATCATCTTCGTGCTCCCCGGCCTCGTCATGGTCGGTTACTGGCAGGGCTTCCCGCTGCTCGAGACCACCGCGATCACGATGCTCGGCGGCATCTTGGGCGTGCTCTTCTCGGTCCCGCTGCGCCGCGCACTCGTCGTCGATTCGGACCTGCCCTATCCCGAAGGCCGCGCCGCCGCCGAAGTGCTGCAGGTCGGCGCCGCGAGCGCCGAGGGTGCGGCCGAGAATAAGGCGGGGCTGTCGGCCCTGCTGTGGAATTCGATCGTCGCCGCGGGTTTTACGCTGCTCACCCAGATGAAGCTCGCGGGCGCCGAGGTCGCGCGCTGGTTCGCGGTCGGCAGCGGCGCGACGGGCATCGCGGGCGGACTCGCCTTCGCGCTGTTCGGCGTCGGCCACCTCGTCGGCCTGTCGGTCGGGATGGCGCAGCTCGTCGGGCTGATCACCGGCTGGTGGGTGCTGCTTCCGATCCTCACCCAGGGCGGACCCGGCGATGCCGAGACGCTCGCCAACACCGTCTTCCGTGCCGACGTGCGCTTCTTCGGCGCGGGCGTCATCGCGGTCGCCGCAATCTGGACGCTCGTCAAGATCGCCGCCCCTGTGCTCGGCGGCATCCGCTCGGCGATGGCGGCCAGCCGCGCGCGCCAGGGCGGGCAGGCGCTGGCGATCGAGGAACAGGATATGTCGATCACCTGGGTGTTCGGCGGCTCGCTGTTCCTGATGCTGCCGATCGGCGTGCTGCTCTGGTCCGAGCTCGCGGGCGGGCCGCTCGCGGACGCCTCGATCGCGCTGGTCGCGGGCGCGATCCTGTTCATCATCATCGTCGGACTGATGATCGCCTCGGTCACAGGTTATATGGCGGGCCTGATCGGTGCGTCGAACTCGCCCGTATCGGGGATCGGCATCCTTGCGATCATCGCCTCGTCGCTGCTGCTCCTCGGCCTGCTCGGCCGCGGCGGCGGCGAGGCCGAAATCAGCGCGATGGTCGCTTATGCGCTGATCGTCACCGGGCTTGTCTTCGGCATCGCGACGATCTCGAACGACAACCTCCAGGATCTCAAGACCGGCCAACTCGTCGGCGCGACGCCGTGGAAGCAGCAGGTCGCGCTGATCGTCGGCGTGATCTTTGGCTCGCTCGTCGTGCCGCCGGTGCTCAACGTGCTCAACGAGACCGTCGGTTTCGTCGGTGCGCCGGGCGCCGGACCCAATGCGCTCGCGGCGCCGCAGGCAGGGCTGATCTCGTCGCTCGCGCAGGGCGTGCTCGGCGGCGACCTCAACTGGACGATGCTCGGCTATGGCGCGCTCGCCGGGGTCGGCTTCATCATCGTCGATGCGCTTCTCGGCCGCGCCGGCAAGCTCCGGCTCCCTCCGCTCGCCATCGGTATCGGCATCTATTTGCCGATGGCGGTGATCCTGCCCGTCGTGATCGGTGCGGCCGGCGGCTGGTTCTACGACCGCTGGGCATCGCGGCGCCCGAACGCCAGCTTCGCGCACCGCATGGGCGTGCTCACCGCGACGGGCATGATCGTCGGCGAGAGCCTGTTCGGGGTGCTCTATGCCGGCATCGTTGCGGGCACCGGCAGCGATGCGCCGCTCGCGGTGGCCGGCGACGGCTACGCACCCTATGCGCCGTGGGTCGGCCTGCTGCTGTTCATTGGCCTCGTGTGGCTCAGCTACAAGCGCACGCGCAATATGGTCACCGCGACGCCCTGACTTGCCCTTTGCCGCACCCGCGGCTAAAGGCGCGCTCCTGTAACCGGCATGCGGATGCGCGCCGGCGGCTCTTTCCATCCTTGAACCAGCGAGTGTGCGCGATGAAAATCACCGGCGTTGAAATCCGTCCCGGCAATATTATCGAATTTGAAAAGGGGATCTGGAAGGTCACCAAGATCCAGCACACCCAGCCGGGCAAGGGCGGCGCCTACATGCAGGTCGAGGCCAAGAATCTGATCGACGGCCGCAAGCTCAACAACCGTTTCCGCAGCGCCGACACGGTCGAAAAGGTCCGCCTCGACACCAAGGATTTCCAGTTCCTCTACGCCGAGGGCGACGATCTGGTGTTCATGGACAAGGACAGCTTCGAACAGATCAACATCTCGAAGGACGTCGTCGGCGAAGCGCATGAATTCCTGCAGGACGGCATGGACGTCGTGCTGGAGCTCTGGGAAGAGCGCCCCATCTCGGTCGAACTCCCCGAAACGATCGAGGCGACGATCGTGGAGGCCGACGCGGTGGTGAAGGGCCAGACGGCCTCCTCGTCGTACAAGCCTGCGATCCTCGACAATGGCGTGCGCGTCATGGTGCCGCCGCACATCACCAGCGGGACCAAGATCGTCGTGCACGTCTACGACCGCGAATATGTCCGCCGCGCGGACTGACTGAGTTCCCCTCCCGCTTGCGGGAGGGGCTAGGGGTGGGCGACAGGCCCGCCCATATTGCTACCCACCCGCGTTCAGAGGCACGTGACTCTGAACGCCCCCTCCCACAAGCCGGAGAGCGGAGAATATCATGGCCGTATCGGGCATCATCACCGTCATGGAACGCGCCGCGCGCAAGGCGGGCGCCAAGCTCCGCCGCGATTTCGGCGAGGTCGAGCATCTGCAGGTCTCGCAAAAGGGTCCCGCGGACTTCGTGTCGAAAGCCGACCAGGCCGCCGAGCGCACCCTCTATGACGAACTGACCCGCGACCGTCCGGGCTGGGGCTTCCTGATGGAAGAGGCCGGCGAGATCGAGGGCGAGCCCGGCAAGCCGCGCTTCATCATCGACCCGCTCGACGGCACCTCGAACTTCCTCCACGCGATCCCGCATTTCGCGATTTCGATCGCGGTGCAGGAGCCCAAGCTCGGCGGCGGCTGGGGCGATGTCACCTCGGCGCTGATCTATCACCCGGTGACCGACGAAAGCTATTGGGCCGAGCGCGGCCGCGGCGCCTGGCTGCACGATCGCAGGCTCCGTGTCTCGTCGCGCCGCCATCTCAACGAGTGCCTGATCGCCACCGGCATCCCCTTCATGGGCCATGGCAATATGGCGCAGTGGAGCCGGGTGTTCGGCGCCGTCGCCCCCGAAGTCGCCGGTATCCGCCGCTTCGGCGCCGCCAGCCTCGACCTCGCCTGGGTCGCGGCGGGGCGTTATGACGGGTTCTGGGAAAGCGATCTCCATATCTGGGACGTCGCGGCGGGCATCCTGCTCGTGCGTGAGGCCGGCGGCTTCGTCAGCGATTTCCGCGGCGGCGACCGCGCGATCGAGCGCAGCGAATTTATCGCGGGCAGCGCCGCGGTGCACTCGAAGCTGCAGAAGCTCGTCGCGGGCGCGCTCCGCAACGCCTGACCTATTCGTCGTAGATGAAGTCGGAGAAGACCGACATCAGCTCGTCCCACAGCTCGACATTGTCGAGGAACATGGCTTTCGACATGCCGCCCGCGGCGAGGTTGAAGTCCATCCGCAGGCCCGCATCGCCGTTGCTCTCCATCACCCCGCGTCCATAGCGGCGGTCGAGGTTGAACTGGTTCATCTTTTCGACGGTCGCGGTGCTGCCGCTGTATAGGGTGTGGAATTGCAGCGAGCTGCACCCCGCGCCATTGGTGCAGCCATAGAAATAGATGGTGAATTTGGCGCCGTCGCCGAACTGCGTCTGCAGCACCGGGCTGTTCTCGCTATCCTTCTCCTGCGTGACCGGCATCCCGCGGCCCTTGAGCGCCGCAGTAATTGCGGCGGGATCGGCGGAGATGCTCTGCGCGGTCGCGGGCGAAGCGACGGTAAGGAGCGCGGCGGAGAGCGCGAGCATGGTCAGGCTTTTGATCGGCGACATGAAATTCCCCCAGATGGTGCGACCCGATCGCGTCGGATCATATGGCAAGGCACGCTGCTTGGCCAGTGGCCGCGAGATTCGTCTTACCCGCGCACGAAAGTGCGGAAGCTGTCCATCAGACCGGTCCAAGTGTTGACCAGTTCGCCGACATTCTCGCGCGGTAGCCCGCTGAAATCGAGGTCGACATCCATCGCCAGCACCGGATCGCCCTCGCCGTCGCGATAGGCGCGCGCGAAACGCCTGTCGCGGTTCCACTCATTGAGTTTGTCGAGCGTGACCTCTTTCGCATCGGCGAAGCCCATCAGGAATTGCAGCGTCTTGCAATTTTTGCCGTCGGTGCAGTTCATGAAATCGATCACGAACAGTTCGCCGTTGCGGGTCGCCTTCAGGACGGGGGATTCGCCGGGTCTGGCATCGATCGCGGTCTTCCACCCTTGCGACTCGATCAGCGTCGCGATGACCTTGGGCGACTTGGCGTCGATCAGCTCGGCGCTCGCCGGCGACGTCAGTGCCAGCGCGAGCCCCGCGGCCCAAATTCCAGCGATTTTCCGCATATATGCCCCCGTTTTGCACCCCGCGCCCCGCGCGGCGCTACCGACCCCTCGGGCGGTCTATCACGCTCTTTGCCGACGCCGCCAGCGCGGGCTGTGGCCTTGGTCACAAAAGAGACCATTTTTCCTGCCCGCGGTGCTTGCGAGGCGCGCCCGGCTGGCCTAAAGCGCCCGCAACCAAAGGGCGCCCAAGCGTCCCAAAAAGACTGCGAGCTCCCATGGTCGATCTGACGCAATATCTGCCGATCCTGATCTTTCTGTTCGTCGCCGTCGGGCTTTCGGCGGCGTTCGTGTTCCTGCCGATGGGCGTGTCGCGCCTGACCGGCGCGCACCGGCCCGATCCGGCGAAGCTGACCGAATATGAATGCGGCTTTCCCGCGTTCGAGGATGCGCGCAGCCAGTTCGACGTGCGCTTCTACCTCGTTGCCATCCTCTTCATCATCTTCGACCTCGAAGCGGCGTTCCTCTTTCCCTGGGCGGTCAGCCTCGAGGAAATCGGCTGGGCCGGCTGGGCCACGATGATGATTTTCCTCGCCGAACTCGCGCTCGGCCTTGTTTACGCATGGAAGAAAGGGGCGCTGGATTGGGAATGACCCGCTCTTCGATCATCACCGACACCCGGGGTCTAACGCCGGAAGGCACCGCGCCGGGCCTGCACCTTGCCGAAGGCACCCAGCCTGATCAGGGCTTTTTCGACGACCTCAACAGCGAAGTCGGCGATAAGGGCTTTCTGGTCACTTCGACCGAGGATCTGTTCAACTGGGCGCGCACCGGATCGCTCTGGTGGATGACCTTCGGGCTCGCCTGCTGCGCGGTCGAGATGATCCATGTCAACATGCCGCGCTACGACATGGAGCGCTTCGGCGTCGCGCCGCGCGCCTCGCCGCGCCAGTCCGACGTGATGATCGTCGCTGGCACGCTCTGCAACAAGATGGCCCCGGCGCTGCGCCGCGTGTACGACCAGATGTCGAACCCGAAGTACGTCATCTCGATGGGCAGCTGCGCCAATGGCGGCGGCTATTACCACTATAGCTACAGCGTCGTGCGCGGCTGCGACCGTATCGTGCCTGTGGACATCTATGTCCCCGGCTGCCCGCCGACCGCCGAGGCCCTGCTCTATGGCGTGATGCAGCTGCAGCGGAAGATCCGCCGCACCGGGACGATCGAACGCTGATGGGCCATCCCGCTCCCCTCGTTGCGCCGCAGCCCTCGCTGGCGGCCGCGCTCAAGAAGCTGCTCGGCACCGATCTGCTGTCGCATGATTTTGCCGCCGACGAAGACAGCATCACCGTCGATCGCGATGCCATCGCGGGCGTGATGATCGCGCTGCGCGACAATCTCGAATATCAGCAGATGATGGAGATCGCCGGGGTCGACTATCCCGAGCGCGGCGAGCGCTTCGAGGTCGTCTATCACCTGCTTAGCGTGACGAAGAACCATCGCCTGCGCGTCCGCGTCACCACCGACGAGGCGACCCCGGTGCCGACGATAGTCCCCGTGTGGCCGAACGCCGGCTGGCTCGAGCGCGAAGTGTTCGACATGTATGGCGTGCTCTTCGCGGGCAACCCCGACCTCCGCCGCATCCTCACCGATTACGGTTTCCAGGGCCATCCGCAGCGCAAGGACTTCCCGCTGACCGGCTATACCGAGCTTCGCTATAGCGAAGAGGACAAGCGCGTGGTCTATGAGCCGGTGAAGCTCGCGCAGGATTTCCGCAACTTCGACTTCATGTCGCCTTGGGAAGGCGCCGATTATGTGCTGCCCGGCGACGAAAAGGCCGGCGGCACGGGCGAGGCCCCGGGCAAGGGCGCGCCGACGCCGATGACCGCGAAAGAGGTCAAGGCCGCCGACGACAAGGCGAAGGCGCCACCGCCGCCGACCCCCAAGACCACCGACAAGCCCGAGCAGACCGGGGCAGGGGCCAAGGCCAATATCAAGGCGGCGAAGACCAGCCGCGACGGCGCGAGCGCAAAAGCGGCAACCAAGCCCGCCAAGACCCCCGCGACGACCAAGGCCGAAAAGGCGCCCGCCAAGCCGCGCGCGCCGCGCAAGCCTAAAGGAGGCGACGCATGACCGACTCTCCCCCCAATTACTCGGCTGGCGTGGAGCACCACGGCAGCGACATGTTCGAGGGCTATCCGGTCGATACCGCCGACACCGCGGGCGACCAGACGGTCACCAACTACACGATCAACTTCGGCCCGCAGCACCCCGCGGCGCACGGCGTGCTGCGCATGGTCATGGAGCTCGACGGCGAGATCATCGAGCGCGTCGACCCGCACGTCGGGCTGCTCCACCGCGGCACCGAAAAGCTGATCGAGTATAAGACTTATCTGCAGGCGCTGCCGTACTTCGACCGCCTCGACTATTGCTCGCCGCTCGGCATGGAGCACTCCTACGTGCTGGCGATCGAGAAATTGCTCGATCTCGAGGTTCCGGCGCGCGCGCAGTACCTCCGCACCCTGTTCGCCGAGCTGACGCGCATCTGCAATCACATGCTCAACATCGGCAGCCACGTCATGGACGTCGGCGCGATGACGCCGAACCTGTGGATTTTCGAGCTGCGCGAGGATTGCCTCAACTTCTTCGAACGCGCCTCGGGCGCGCGCATGCACTCGGCCTATTTCCGTCCGGGCGGCGTGCATCAGGATGTGCCGGAGAAGCTGCTCGTCGATATCGGCGAATGGTGCGACAAGCGGCTGCCCGAATTGTTCGGCGACGCGATGAGCCTCGTCATCGACAACCGCATCTTCAAGCAGCGCAACGTCGATATCGCGACGGTGTCGAAGGAAGACGCGCTCGCTTGGGGCTTCTCGGGCCCGATGATACGCGGCAGCGGCATCGCGTGGGACCTGCGCAAGTCGCAGCCCTATGACGCCTATGCCGCGATGGACTTCGACATCCCCGTCGGCACCCGCGGCGACTGCTACGACCGCTTCATGGTGCGCGTCGAGGAAGTCTATCAGTCGGCGAAGATCATCAAGCAGTGCCTGCGCGACATGCCCACCGGCCCGATCGCCAGCCTCGACCGCAAGGTCGTCCCGCCCAAGCGCGGCGAGATGAAGCAGTCGATGGAATCGCTGATCCATCACTTCAAGCTCTACACCGAGGGTTTCCACGTCCCCGCGGGCGAGGTTTACGTGGCGACCGAAAGCCCCAAGGGCGAGTTCGGCGTCTATCTGGTCAGCGACGGCAGCAACAAGCCGTACCGCTGCAAGATCCGCCCGACGGCGTTCAGCCACCTCCAGGCGATGGATTTCATGTGCAAGGGCCATATGCTCGCCGACACCACCGCGATCATCGGCGCGATCGACGTCGTGTTCGGGGAGTGCGACCGGTGAGGCGGCGTACTTTCGGAGCGGTTGCGCTCGCCCTGTGCGCGCTTGGCGTCGGATTGATCGCCGCGGATGTCCTCGGATTGTCGCCCCTGCCGACATGGTTCGGCCCCTTCGTATTCTTACTCAATCTGACTGTGTTGACCGGCGATTATTGGCTCCGCGACAAAAACGCAGAAGCAGGCAAAGAAATTCATGGCTGACGCACCCCAAATCCCCGACGAGGCCGAAACCCGCGCGCGCTGGGGCGCGTTTGCCTGGACCGCCGAAAATGCCGAGCAGGCAAAGACCATCATCGCGCGCTACCCCGCGGGGCGCCAGCGTTCGGCGGTGATGCCCTTGCTCGACCTCGCGCAGCGCCAGGTCGGCGCCGAGACGAACACGCAGGGCTGGCTGCCCGTGCCGGTGATCGAATATGTCGCGGCGCAGCTCGATATGCCCTTCATCCGCGCCTATGAGGTCGCGACCTTCTACACCATGTACAATATGGCGCCGGTCGGCCGTTATCATGTCCAGGTGTGCGGCACGACGCCGTGCCTGCTGCGCGGCTCGGACGATGTGATGGCGGCGTGCAAGAACCGCGGCATGGCTAAGGGCAAGACCACCCCCGACGGCCTGTTCACGCTGACCGAGGTCGAGTGCATGGGCACCTGCACCAACGCGCCGATGGTCCAGATCAACGACGACAATTACGAAGACCTCGATTTCGATCGCATGGCGGCGATCCTCGACGCGCTGGCCGCGGGCGAGACGCCCAAGGCGGGGACGCAGCTTCCCGGGCGCCACACCAGCGAGCCCGAGGGCGGCCCGACGACGCTCGTCGAAATGGTCTCGGCGAACCACGATTACCGGAATGAGTGGTGAGATGACCCAGAAGGACATCATCCTCATCCTCGCGGTGATCGGCGCACTCGCCATCCTCGGCTTCGTGCTGCGCGTCACCTTCGCGCTGCTGGGGCCGCTTGTGCTGATCGCCATCGGCTATTTTATCTATCGTGCCTGGCAAAAACAGGGCGGGGGACGTTAAATGCTCGCCGACAAGGATCGCATTTTCACCAATATCTACGGCTTCCAGCCGTGGAACCTGAAGTCGGCGCAGATGCGCGGCGACTGGGACAAGACCAAGGACCTGATGAAGCGCGGCCAGGACGCGATCATCGAGGAGATCAAGGCGTCGGGGCTGCGCGGCCGCGGCGGCGCGGGCTTCCCGACGGGCCTCAAATGGTCGTTCATGCCCAAGGAGCCGCGCGCCGACCGCCCGAGCTTCCTCGTGATCAACGCCGACGAATCCGAACCCGGTTCGTGCAAGGATCGCGAGATCATCCGTCACGATCCGCACAAGCTGATCGAAGGCGCGTTGATCGCGGGCTATGCGATGCGCGCGCGCGCCGCCTATATCTACATCCGCGGCGAATTCATCCGCGAGGCCGAGACGCTCTTCGCCGCGGTGCAGGAGGCCTATGACGCGGGCCTGCTCGGCAAGAATGCCGCCAAGTCGGGCTACGACTTCGACGTCTTCGTCCACCGCGGCGCCGGCGCCTATATCTGCGGCGAAGAAACCGCGATGATCGAAAGCCTCGAGGGCAAGAAGGGCCAGCCGCGCCTCAAGCCCCCGTTTCCGGCAGGCGCGGGCCTCTATGGCTGCCCGACGACGGTGAACAATGTGGAGTCGATCGCGGTCGTCCCGACGATCCTGCGCCGCAGCCCGGCTTGGTTCGCCTCCTTCGGGCGCGAGAATAACAAAGGCACCAAGCTCTTCCAGATCAGCGGCCATGTGAACAAGCCGTGCGTCGTCGAGGAAGAGATGAGCATCCCCTTCCGCGAGTTGATCGACAAGCATTGCGGCGGCATCCGCGGCGGATGGGACAATCTGCTCGCGGTGATCCCCGGCGGCTCGTCGGTCCCGCTCGTTCCCGCGGCCGAGATCATCGACTGCCCGATGGACTTCGACGGGCTGAAAGCCGTCGGCTCGGGCCTCGGCACCGCCGCCGCCATCGTGATGGACAAGTCGACCGACGTCGTCCAGGCGATCAGCCGGATCAGCTATTTCTACAAGCATGAAAGCTGCGGCCAGTGCACCCCGTGCCGCGAGGGCACCGGCTGGATGTGGCGCGTGATGGAGCGGCTGCGCACCGGCGACGCCGACATCGGCGAGATCGACACGCTGTACGACGTCACCAAGCAGGTTGAAGGCCACACCATCTGCGCGCTCGGCGATGCGGCGGCCTGGCCGATCCAGGGCCTGATCAAGCATTTCCGCCCCGAACTCGAACGCCGCATCCGCGACAATGGCGGCGCGCTGGAGGCGGCCGAGTGAAATTTTTCGCCCAATGTTTCCAATCGGTCGTCGAAGTAGGAGCTAAGCCATGATCACGCTTGCATTCGCCCTTCTTGCCGCAGCGCAGGCGCCCGAACAGGCGCCGCAGGTGGACAACACGCCGACCCCGTGGCCGGAGCGCGACCGTGGGTTCGGTCCCGGAGTCGATCGGGTCGCGGCCTCGGATTCCGACGCGCGTCAAACGCTGGCGCGCTATGCCGTGTGCGTGGCTGCAAAAAGCCCGGACAAGGTTGCAGACGTGCTCACGCAGGATTTTCGCCAAAGTTCTTACGGCAACGGCCTGCGCAACCTCGTGCGCGCCAACGAAGGCTGCGCGCGGCAGGTCGGTTCGCGCGGCGAGCGGCTGAGCGGCCAGAATTTGCCCTTCGCGGCGGCGCTCGCCGAGGCGATGATGGCGCGCGAGGCCGCGCCGCTGAAGACGCGCCTCGCCAGGGCCGCGACCGGCAGGGAAGCGGCGACCTATGCGCCGTCGGACAAGGTCGCGATGTGCGTCGCACGCTCGACCCCCGACGAAGTCGCTGCGCTGTTCGCGACCGAAGTCGGATCGGCCGCCGAGGAACAGGCCGCGACCAAATTGCTGCCCGTCGTCAAGCTGTGCGCGCAGGACGTGAAGCTCGAAACGAGCGTCGCCGGCCTGCGCTCGATCGTCGCCACCGCAAGTTTCCGCCTGCTCAAGGCCCAGGAAAGCTGATTCATGCCTAAAGTAACCGTAGATGGCGTAGAACTCGACGTCCCGCAGGGTGCCACCGTCCTGCAGGCGTGCGAGCTGGCGGGGAAGGAAATCCCGCGCTTCTGCTATCACGAACGCCTGTCGATTGCCGGCAATTGCCGCATGTGCCTGGTCGAGGTCGCCCCCGGGCCGCCGAAACCGCAGGCGTCGTGCGCGCTGCCGACCGCCGAGGGGCAGGTGATCAAGACCGACAGCCCGATGGTCAAGAAGGCGCGCGAGGGGGTGATGGAGTTCCTGCTCATCAACCACCCGCTCGACTGCCCGATCTGCGATCAGGGCGGCGAATGCGATTTGCAAGACCAGTCGGTCGCCTATGGCCGCGGCGCGACGCGCTACGACGAGAACAAGCGCGCGGTGACCGAGAAATATATGGGTCCCATCGTCAAGACGGTGATGACCCGCTGCATCCAGTGTACCCGCTGCGTCCGCTTCGCCGAGGAAGTTGCGGGCGTCGAGGATATCGGCGCGATCTATCGCGGCGAAAATATGCAGATCACGTCGTATCTGGAACATGCGGTCGCGAGCGAGCTGTCGGGCAACATCGTCGATCTGTGCCCCGTCGGCGCGCTGACGTCGAAGCCGTACGCCTTCGAAGCGCGCCCGTGGGAGCTCACCAAGACGCTCGGCATCGACATGATGGACGCGGTCGGCACCAACGTCCGCATCGACAGCCGCGGGCGCCAGGTGCTGCGCGTGCTGCCGCGTGTGAACGACGATGTGAACGAGGAATGGGCGAGCGACAAGACGCGCCACCATGTCGACGGCCTCGTGCGCCGCCGCCTCGACCGGCCCTATGTGCGCAAGGACGGCGCGCTCGTCGAAGCGAGCTGGGGTGAGGCATTCGAAGCCATCAAGGCGGTGAACGCCGGATCGTCGGTCGCGGCGATCGCTGGCGACCTAGCCGATTGCGAGACGATGTTCGCGGCCAAGGCGCTGGTGACCGCGCTCGGCGGCAGCCTCCTCGAAGGGCGCCAGACGGGGCTCGACTACGACGTCACCAGCCTGTCGGCGGTCAATTTCAACACCACGATCGCCGAGGCCGAGAATGCCGACGTGATCCTGCTCGTCGGCACCAACCTCCGCTGGGAAGCGCCGCTGATCAACACGCGCGTCCGCAAGGCGGTGTGGAAGAAGGGCGCCAAGGTCTTCGCGATCGGCCCCGAAACCGACCTCACCTACAAGGCCGAGTGGCTCGGCGACGACGCGTCGCTGGTCGCGAAGTTGCCGCAGCATGTGGCCGACGCGCTGAAGGGCGCCGAGCGGCCGATGCTGATCTTCGGCGGCGGCGCGCTGTCGGTGCCCGGGGTCCATGGCGCGGGCCTGGCGCTCGCCAAGGCGGTGAACGCGGTCAAGGACGGCTGGAACGGCTATAATGTCGTGCATTTCTCCGCCGCGCGCATGGGCTCGCTGATGCTCGGCTACGGCCTGCCCGGCGGGATCAAGGATGTGATCGCGGCGAAGCCCAAGCTTGCCTTCTTCCTTGGCGCCGACGAGGTCGATTTCGCGGCGCTGGCCGATAGCTTCAAGGTCTATGTCGGCCATCATGGCGACAAGGGCGCGCACGCCGCCGACGTCATCCTGCCCGCCGCGGCATGGACCGAAAAGGACTTCACCACGGTCAACACCGAGGGCCGCGTCCAGCGCAGCGACAAGGCGGTGTTCGCTCCCGGCGACGCGCGCGAGGACTGGAGCATTTTCAGGGCCTTGGCCGACGCGCTCGGGGTCTCGCTCGGCTTCGACAGCTTCGCCGAATGCCGCGCCGCGATGATCGCCGTGGTGCCCGCGCTGGGTGTCGAAGGCCTCGCCGACTATGGCTGGACGGTGCCCAAGCTGCCCGCCAAGCCCGAGGCGCGCACGATCCCGTCGCCGATCAAGGATTTCTACCTCACCAACGCCATCTGCCGCGCGTCGCCAACGATGCAGCGCTGCTCGGAAGAGCTGATCCATGGCGTCGACTTTGCGGAGGCCGCGGAATGACCCCGGTACATGCCATTGCGTCCATCCTGTTCGTCGGGATGGGCTATTCGGTCTGGCGGGGTTTCAACCCCAAGAACAAGTCGGACAAGCCCGGCCCGCATAACGGCTGGCGCAACCAGGACGGCGCGAAGAAATGACCGGGGCTAAACAGATCCTCCCCGCTTGCGGGGAGGGGGACCGCCGCGAAGCGGTGGTGGAGGGGGCTCGCGTCCTCGCGCAACGTGGGTGGGCTACGACAGCCCCCTCCGTCAGTCGCTACGCGCCTGCCACCTCCCCGCAAGCGGTGAGGATTTAAGAAATGACCGAGACCTTCATCTCGTGGGGCATGGACCCGACCTGGGCGTGGGGCGTCGCGACGATCGCCGGCATCCTGCTCATCGCGCTGCCGCTGATGCTCGCGGTCGCGATGATCATCTATGCCGATCGCAAGATCTGGGCGGCGATCGCGCTGCGCCGCGGCCCGAACGTCGTCGGCCCCTTCGGCCTGCTCCAGAGCTTCGCCGATGGCCTGAAAGTTTTCCTGCAGGAAACGATCATCCCCACCTCGGCCAACCGCGGGCTGTTCCTGATCGCGCCGATCATCACCTTCTCGGTCGCGCTGATGGCGTGGGCGGTGATCCCGTTCAACTCGGGCGCGGTGCTCGCCGACATCAACGTCGGATTGCTCTATATTCTCGCGATCAGCTCGCTCGGAGTCTATGGCGTCATCCTGTCGGGCTGGGCGTCTAACTCGAAATATCCCTTCTTTTCCGCGCTTCGCGCCTCGGCGCAGATGATTTCCTATGAAGTCTCGATCGGGTTCATCCTGATCGGCGTCGTGCTCTATGCCGACAGCTTCAACATGAACGCGATCGTGAAAGCGCAGGAAGGGCACGGGTTCGGCATCGTCAACGCCTTCGGCTTCAACCTGCTGCTGTTCCCGCTCGCGGTGATGTTCCTGATCTCGGCGCTCGCCGAAACCGCGCGCGCGCCGTTCGACCTGACCGAGGCCGAGAGCGAGCTGGTCGCGGGCTACCAGACCGAATATTCGTCGATGAGCTTCGCGCTCTTCTGGCTCGGCGAATATGCCAACGTGTTGCTGATGTGCACGCTCAACGCGGTGCTTTTCTGGGGCGGCTGGCTGCCGCCGCTCAACATCGACCTGATCCCCTGGTTCGACATTCCGGGCGTGATCTGGCTGTTCGCGAAGATCCTCTTCTTCTTCTTCGTGTTCAGTTGGGTGAAGGCAACCGTGCCACGCTACCGCTACGACCAGCTGATGCGGCTGGGCTGGAAGGTCTTCCTGCCGATCTCGCTGATCTGGATCTTCCTGATTTCCGGCTGGCTGATGCTGACGAGGTATTCATGAGTTCTATCGCCCATCTCGTCAAAAGTTTCACCCTGTGGGAATTCGTGAAGGCGCACGCCCTCACGCTCAAATATTTCTTCAAGCCGAAGGCGACGATCAACTATCCGTTCGAGAAGAACCCGCTGTCGCCGCGCTTTCGCGGCGAGCATGCGCTGCGTCGTTATCCGAACGGCGAGGAGCGCTGCATCGCGTGCAAGCTGTGCGAAGCGGTGTGCCCGGCGCAGGCGATCACGATCGAGGCCGAGCCGCGTGACGACGGCAGCCGTCGCACGACGCGCTACGACATCGACATGACCAAATGCATTTATTGCGGCTTCTGCCAGGAAGCGTGCCCGGTCGATGCGATCGTCGAGGGGCCGAACTTCGAATTCGCGACCGAAACGCGCGAGGAACTGCTCTATGACAAGGCCAAGCTGCTCGCCAATGGCGACAAATGGGAACGCGCGATCGCGGCGAATCTTGCCGCCGACGCGCCCTATCGATAAGGGCGCGCGCACATGATTCAGGTCGCTGCTTTCTGGCTCTTCGCCACCCTCGTGATCGCTTCGGCGGCGATGGTGATCTTTGCCCGCAACCCGGTCCACAGCGTGATGTGGCTGATCCTCGCCTTCTTCAACGCGGCGGGGCTGATGCTGCTCGCGGGGGCCGAGTTCATCGCGATGCTGCTCGTCATCGTCTATGTCGGCGCGGTCGCGGTGCTGTTCCTCTTCGTCGTGATGATGCTCGACATCGATTTCGCCGAGCTGCGTGCCGGTTTCGTGCGCTATCTGCCGCTGGGCGCATTGGTCGCGATCATCCTCGCCGCCGAGTTGGTCTTCGCGGTCGGCGCCTGGAGCGCGGGCGGGGTCGATCTCGCGGCCAAGGCAGCGCCGGTTGTCGCCGACAAGAGCAATATCCAGCAGATCGGCGAACTGCTCTACACCAAGTACATCTTCCTGTTCGAGGCGGCGGGCATCGTCCTGCTCGTCGCGATGATCGGCGCGATCGTGCTGACGCACCGCCAGCGCGGCGGCGTGCGCACCCAGAATATCTCGGCGCAGAACCAGCGCCGGCCCGAGGATGCGACGCGCCTCGTCGATCCGGGCGTCGGGCAGGGGGTCCAGCTGTGATTTCGGTCGGCCATTATCTCGCCGTTTCGGCGGTGCTGTTCACCATCGGCGTGCTCGGCATCTTCATCAACCGCAAGAATATCATCGTCATCCTGATGGCAATCGAGCTCATCCTGCTCGCGGTGAACATCAACCTCGTCGCGTTCAGCGCCGCGCTGAACGACCTCATCGGACAGGTCTTCTCGATGTTCGTGCTGACCGTCGCCGCGGGCGAAGCGGCGATCGGGCTCGCCATTCTCGTGATCTATTTCCGCGGCCGCGGCACCATTGCGGTCGATGACGCCAACCGGATGAAGGGGTGAGCCGGTGATTCAGGCGATCGTTTTCCTGCCGCTGCTCGCGGCACTTGTCGCAGGGCTCGGCCAGCGGGCCATAGGGCCCTTCGCGTCGAAGCTGGTCACCACCGGCGCGCTGTTCACCAGCTGCGCGCTGAGCTGGCCGATCTTCCTGTCCTTCGTGTTCGGCACGGGTCAGACCGAGGTCGTGACGGTCCTCCACTGGGTCAGCTCGGGCGCGCTCGAATTCAACTGGGAGCTGCGCGTCGATACGCTGACCGCGGTGATGCTCGTCGTCATCACGACGGTATCGGCGCTCGTCCACCTCTATAGCTGGGGCTATATGGAGGAGGACCCGGACCAGCCGCGCTTCTTCGCCTATCTCTCGCTCTTCACCTTCGCGATGCTGATGCTCGTGACCGCGAACAACCTCGTCCAGATGTTCTTCGGCTGGGAAGGCGTCGGTCTCGCATCCTATCTGCTCATCGGTTTCTGGTACAAGAAGCCGAGCGCCAATGCCGCGGCGATCAAGGCGTTCGTCGTGAACCGCGTCGGCGATCTCGGCTTCATGCTCGGCATCTTCGGGACCTTCCTCGTCTTCGGCACCGTCTCGATCCCCGCGATCCTCGACGCCGCGCCGGGCATGGCGGGCTCGTCGATCACCTTCCTCGGCATGCGCCTCGACACGATGACGATCCTCTGCCTGCTGCTGTTCATAGGCGCGATGGGCAAGTCGGCGCAGCTCGGCCTGCACACCTGGTTGCCCGACGCGATGGAGGGCCCGACCCCGGTGTCGGCGCTGATCCACGCCGCGACGATGGTCACCGCGGGCGTCTTCATGGTGTGCCGCCTGTCGCCGATGTTCGAGACCGCGCCGATCGCGCTCGGCGTCGTCACCTTCGTCGGCGCTGCGACCTGCTTCTTCGCCGCGACGGTCGGCACGACGCAGTGGGACATCAAGCGCGTCATCGCTTATTCGACCTGTTCGCAGCTCGGCTACATGTTCTTCGCCGCGGGCGTCGGCGCCTATGGCGCGGCGATGTTCCACCTCTTCACCCACGCCTTCTTCAAGGCCTTGCTGTTCCTCGGCGCGGGCTCGGTCATCCACTCGATGCACCACGAACAGGACATGCGCTATTATGGCGGCCTTCGGAAACACATCCCCATCACTTTCTGGGCAATGACGCTCGGCACGCTGGCGATCACCGGCGTCGGTATCGCGGGCGTCGCGGGCTTCGCGGGTTTCCATTCGAAGGACGGCATCCTCGAGGCGGCCTTTGCCGCGGGCGGCGGCGGCACGATCGCCTTCTGGGTCGGCATCTTCGCCGCGCTGCTGACGAGCTTCTATTCGTGGCGCCTGGTCTTCCTGACCTTCTACGGCAAGCCGCGCTGGGAACAGAGCGAGCATATCCAGCATGCCGTCCACGACCATCACGGCCACGGCCATGACGATCATCCGGCGGACGAACATGCCGCCGACGAGCATGCGCATCACCACGACACGCACGGCGACGGCACCGCGGGCTACCACCCGCACGAAAGCCCGGTCACCATGCTGATCCCGCTGATCATCCTTTCGATCGGCGCGGTCTTCGCGGGCTACGTCTTCGCGCACCCCTTCATCTATCCGGAGGAAGGCGCCCAATTCTGGGCCGGCAGCATGCTCGCGTTCGACGAGCATCTGATGCACGCCGCGCACGAGGTGCCGACCTGGGTCAAATGGACGCCGTTCACGGTGATGGCGATCGGGCTGTTCCTCGCGTGGAACAGCTATATCCGCAACACCACGCTGCCGGGGCGCTTCGTGGCGCAGTTCAAGCTGCTCCACCAGTTCCTCTACAACAAATGGTATTTCGACGAGTTGTACAACGTCCTCTTCGTCAAGCCGGCGTTCGCGATCGGCCGCTTCTTCTGGAAGCGCGGCGACGAGCAGACCATCGACCGCTTCGGTCCCGATGGCGCGGCGACGCTCGTCGCAGGGGGAACGCGGCTCGCGGTGCGGCTGCAATCGGGTTATGTTTATGGATATGCGTTCGTGATGCTGCTCGGGCTTGTCGGCCTCGCCAGCTGGGCCATGGTGAATTTCCTGTGAGCGGGTTTCCTTTCCTCTCGCTGCTGCTGGCGATACCCGCGATCGCGGCCGTCGCCTGCCTGTTCGTCGGCGACCGCAACGCGAAGTTCGTCGCGCTCGGCGCCACGCTGGTCAATTTCGCGCTCAGCGTCGTCATGTGGTCGCAGTTCGATATCGGCGGCGCGCAGTGGCAGTTCCAGGAACGCATCGAAGGCCTGTTCGGCCCCTTCAACTGGGCGCTCGGCATCGACGGCCTCGCGCTGCTGCTGATCGTGCTCAGCACCTTCCTGATGCCGCTCTGCATCCTCGCCAGCTGGGAGGCGATCACCAAGCGCGTCGGCCTCTACATGGCGATGTTCCTCGCGATGGAAGTCGTGATGATCGGCGTCTTCGCGGCGCAGGACCTGCTGCTCTTCTACATCTTCTTCGAAGCCGGCCTGATCCCGATGTATTTCATCATCGGCATCTGGGGCGGCGCAAACCGCAAATATGCGGCGTTCAAATTCTTCCTCTACACGTTGCTCGGCTCGGTGCTGATGCTCATCGCGATGATCGCGATGATCGCGGAGGCCGGCACGACCGACATCCCGACGCTAATGAGCTATAATTTCCCGGTCGACATGCAGACTTGGCTGTGGCTCGCCTTCTTCGCCAGCCTCGCGGTCAAGATGCCGATGTGGCCGGTGCACACCTGGCTGCCCGACGCGCATGTGCAGGCGCCGACCGCAGGCTCGATGATCCTGGCGGGCGTGCTTTTGAAGATGGGCGGTTACGGTTTCGTCCGCTTCATGATGCCGATGTTCCCCGAGGCGTCGGCGCAGCTGATGTGGATCGTCTTTGCGCTGTCGATGGTCGCGGTGGTCTACACCAGCCTCGTCGCGCTGGTGCAGAGCGACATGAAGAAGCTGATCGCCTATTCGTCGGTCGCGCATATGGCGATCGTCACCGCGGGCCTCTTCGCCTTCAACCAGCAGGGCATCGAGGGCGCGATGATCGTCATGCTCAGCCATGGCGTCGTCTCGGCCGCGCTCTTCTTCTGCGTCGGGGTGATCTACGACCGGCTCCACACGCGCGAGATCGACCGCTACGGCGGGCTCGCGGTGAACATGCCGGCCTATGCCTTGTTCTTCATGCTGTTCACCATGGCGTCGATCGGCCTGCCGGGGACCAGCGGCTTCGTCGGCGAATTCCTGAGCATTGCGGGTATTTACGAGGCCTCCAGCTGGGTCGCCTTCGTCTGCACCACCGGCATCATCCTCGGCGCCGCTTACATGCTCTATCTCTACCGCCGCGTCGTTTTCGGCGAACTCACCAAGGACGATGTGAAGGCGATGCCCGATCTCAATCCCCGCGAATGGGCGATCATGGTGCCGCTCGCGGCCGTGGCGCTGTGGATGGGCGTCTATCCCGAAAGCTTCCTCGCGCCGATGCGCGGCGACGTGACCACTGTGGTCGCGCGCCTCGCCCCGGCCAGGCCCGCGGGCGACGCGCATGTCAGCGCAGGCAAGCCCCAGGCGGCTGAGAAGCATGGCGAAGGTCATGAGGCACCCGCCGGCGAAGCGCATCATGCGGGAGGCAGCCAATGACCGCCGATCTCGCCCTCATCTGGCCCGAGCTGATCCTGACGATCGGCGGGCTCGTCACCTTGATGCTCGGCACCTTCCTCGGCGATCGCCAGGTCGGGCTGTACCAGCTCGCCGCGCTGCTGACGCTCGGCGCCGCCGCGGTCGCCGTGGTCGCGCTGTTCGGCGTCAACGCCACGGTCTTCTCGAACACGCTGTCGGTCGACGCCTTCGGCGGCTTCGCCAAGCTGATCATCTACGGCGCCAGCGCCGTGTCGATCCTCGTCGCGCCGCGCTTCTTCACCAGCGGCATGCGTGCCGAATATCCGGTGCTGATCCTGTTCGCCGCGCTCGGCATGGGGATCATGGCCTCGTCGCGCGACCTGATGACGCTCTACGTCGGGCTCGAGCTCAACAGCCTCGCTGCCTATGTTCTGGCCAGCTTCATGCGCACCGACGAGCGGTCGAGCGAAGCGGGGCTCAAATATTTCGTCCTCGGCGCGCTCGCCTCGGGCATGCTGCTCTACGGCATCTCCTTGCTCTACGGCTTTGCAGGGTCGACCGATTTCGCGACCATCGCCACGCGCATGGGCGGCGAGCTCAATATCGGGCTGATCTTCGGCATCGTCTTCGTGCTCGCGGGCCTCGGCTTCAAGGTCAGCGCGGTGCCGTTCCACATGTGGACCCCCGACGTCTATGAAGGCGCGCCGACCCCGGTCACCGCCTTCTTCGCCAGCGCGCCCAAGGTGGCGGCGATGGCGCTGATGACGCGCGTCGTGATCGACGCGATGGGGCCCGCGGTAGGTGCGTGGCAGCAGATCATCATCTTCCTCGCGCTCGCCTCGATCATCCTCGGCGCGGTCGGCGCGATCGGGCAGAAGAATATCAAGCGCCTGCTCGCTTACTCGTCGATCAACAATGTCGGCTTCATGCTCATCGGCCTCGCCGCGGGAACGCAGCTCGGCGTACAGGCGGTGCTGACCTATCTGCTGGTTTACGTGGTGACGACGCTCGGCGCCTTCCTCGTCGTACTCCAGCTGCGCGACGCCGACGGCAACCAGATCGAGAGCATCCCGGCGCTCGCCGGCCTGTCCGAGCGTCGCCCCGGCCTCGCCGCGGCGATGGCGGTGTTCATGTACAGCCTCGCGGGCATCCCGCCCCTGTTCGGCTTCTGGCCGAAATATCTGGCCTTCCAGGCCGCGGTGGACGCCAATCTCGTACCGCTCGCGGTTGCGGGCATCGTTGCCTCCGTCATTGGCGCGTATTATTACATCATGATCATCAAGACGATGTACTTCGACGACAAGTCGGAGGTCGAGATCAGCGGCGGCGGCAATATCGTCGAGGGCACGATCATGACCGTCAGCGCGCTGTGGCTGTCGATTATCGGCTATCTCTTCATTCCGATGCTCGGCGCCGCGTCGGCGGCCGCCGCGGCGGTGCTCTTCTGATCCCGCCGATCGAGCGGATCGCGGAGACAGGTTCGACCAACGCCGACCTGCTGGCGCGGCTGGCTGGCGGCGAGCATGTGGGCGAGGGGCATTGGCTCGTCGCCGATCGCCAGACCGCGGGCCGCGGCCGCCTCGGGCGGGCATGGGGTGACGGGCACGGCAATTTCATGGGCTCGACCGTCGTCCGCCTGACCGCCGGCGACCCGTCGCCCGCGACGCTGGCGCTCGTCGCCGGGGTGGCGCTGGCGAAGGCGGTAACTGCTATGGCCCCCGGGTTTGGCGCGCAGCTCAAATGGCCCAACGACCTGCTGGTGGATGGCGCCAAATGCGCGGGCATATTGATGGAGCGCACCCGTGACAGCATCGTGATCGGCATCGGGGTCAACCTCGTCGTCGCGCCCGACCTGCCCGATCGCCCGACCGCTTCGCTCTCCGACAAGGGGGCCAGCCTCGACCGCGACCGCTTCGCCGACGCGCTCGCCATCGCGATGACCGACGCGCTGTGGACCTGGCGCCAGGAAGGCGTCGGCCGCATCATCGCCGCCTGGCTGCCGCAGGCGCATCCGGTCGGCACGCCGCTCCGCGTCTCCGAACAGGGCATCGACGGCTTTTTCGACGGCCTCGCCCCCGACGGCGCGCTGCGCTTGCGCCGCGAGGGCGGCGAGACCATGTTGGTACATGCCGGGGACGTCGAGCTGCGCCGCCCGGTGGGTGAGGGGAAGTAGCCATGCTGCTCGCGATCGACGTCGGCAACACCAACGCCAAATTTGCGCTGTTCGAGGGCACCGAGCTGCTCGCGCGCTGGCGCATCGCGACCGACGACCGCCGCACCGCCGACGAATATATGGTCTGGCTCGACCAACTGATGCGCATCGAGGGCCGCGACCGCGCCGATGTCGAGGCGGTGATCATCTCGACGGTCGTCCCGCGCGCGCTGCACAATCTGCAATTGCTCGCGCATAAATATTTCGGCGTCGACGCGCTCGTCGCGGGGCGCGAGCCGGTGACCTGGGGCATCGCGCTCAAGGTCGACGAGCCGCAGTCGGTCGGCGCCGACCGCGCGGTCAACGCGATATCGGCACAGGCGATCGAGCCCGGCAAGGACAAGCTGGTCATCAGCTTCGGCACCGCGACGACGCTCGACCATATCGGCCCCGATGGCGCCTATCTCGGCGGCATCATCGCCCCCGGGGTCAACCTCTCGCTCGAAGCCCTCGTCGCCGCCGCCGCCAAGCTGCCGCGCATCGCGATCGAGGCGCCCGCGACGACCAGCGTCATCGGCCGTACGACCGAAAGCCAGATGCTCATCGGCGTTTATTGGGGCTATGTTTCGATGATCGAGGGGCTTATCGCACGCATGAAGGCCGAAATCGGCAAGCCGCTCACCGTCATCGCCACCGGCGGCCTTGCGACCTTGTTCCAAGAACAGGCGCACCTCTTCGACCGGATCGACCCCGATCTGACTCTCAACGGATTAATGCATTTGTACAATCAACGGAACGCCGCATGACCAACCCCGGCAAGGAATTACTCTTCCTCGCGCTCGGCGGATCGGGCGAGATCGGCATGAACGCCAATCTCTACGGCTGCGACGGCAAATGGATCATGCTCGATCTCGGCGTAACCTTCGGCACGCACGATTATCCGGGCATCGACATCATCATGCCCGACCTCGAATTCATCGAGGATCGCAAGAAGGACCTGCTCGGCATCGTCCTCACCCACGGGCATGAGGATCATATCGGCGCCTTGCCCTATCTGGCCGCCGAACTCGGCGTGCCGCTCTACGCCAACCGCTTCACCGCGGGGCTGATTGCGCACAAGCTCGCCGAGGAGGGGCTCACGAATGAGGTCAAGATCAAGACCGTCGATATCGACGCGCAGTTCCAGCTCGGTCCCTTCGGCATTCGCCTGATGCCGCTCGCGCACTCGATCCTCGAGATGAGCGCGGCGGTCATCGACACGCCCTATGGCCGCGTCTTTCACACCGGCGACTGGAAGCTCGACGACGATCCGGTGCTCGGCACCCCGTCGTCGGCGAAGGCGCTGACCGCGCTCGGCAATGAGGGCATCGACGTCCTCGTCGGCGATTCGACCAACGCGTTCAATCCCGAGGCATCGGGCAGCGAAGGCGGACTGTTCGACGGGCTGCTTGCGTCCGTCGGCGCTGCGAGGGGCCGGGTGATCGTCACCACCTTCGCGTCGAACGCCGCCCGCCTCAAGACGCTGGGCGAGGTCGCCAAGGCCACGGGGCGCAGCCTCTGCGTCGCGGGCCGCTCGCTCGACCGCATCATCGGCGTCGCGCGCTCGGTCGGCTATCTGAAGGACTTCCCCGCCACGGTCGATTTCGACGAGGCGATGCGCCTGCCGCGCAACAAGGTCATGGTAATCGCGACGGGCGGGCAGGGCGAACCGCGCGCCGCGCTCGCGCGCATGGCCGCCGACATGCACCAGATCAAGCTTGAGCCCGGCGACACCGTCGTCTTCTCGTCGAAGCAGATCCCGGGCAACGAGGTCGCGATCGGCCGCATCATGAACCAGCTCGCCGCCAAGGACGTGCTGACCGTGACCGAAAAACAGGCGCATATCCACGTCAGCGGCCACCCCGGCCAGCCGGAGCTCGCCGCTCTCTACGGCTGGCTGCGGCCCAAGCTCGTCGTGCCGGTGCATGGCGAGATCCGCCATATGCACGAACAGGCGCGCTTCGCGCTCGAACGCGGCGTGCCCGACGCGCTGATCCAGGAAAATGGCGACCTCGTCCGCCTCGCGCCCGGCCCTGCGAAGATTGTCGAACGCGTCCGCGCCGGCCGCCTGATCCTCGACGGCGACGTGATCCTGCCCGCCGATGGCGAGACGATCAACGAACGGCGCAAGCTGTCGCTCCACGGCCACGTCACCGTCGCCGCGATCTTCACGAATGGCAAGTTCGCCAAAAGCGCGGTCAGCTATCGCGGTGTGCCCGTCGAGGACGACCGCGAGGCCTTTATCGACGAGATGCGCGAAGCCGCCGAAATGGCCGCGCTCGCGCCCGCCAAGGACATCGAGAAGATGCGCGAGGCGATCCGCCTCGGCGTCCGCCGCATCGCCACCGACTGGACCGGCAAAAAACCGGTGGTCGACGTCATGCTCGTCGATCTGTAGGGAGCAGCCCCATGAAATGGACCTCGGCGCTCGCCATCTACCTGCTCTTCTGGGCGTTCAGCACCTTCTTCGTGCTCCCCTTCCACGGCCGCCGCGTCGAGGACGAGTCGGAGCCCTTGATCGCCGGCCAGGACCGCGGCGCCCCCGCGCGCTTCCGCCCGGGCCGCATCCTGCTCCAGATGACGATCGTCGCGACGATCGCCTTCGCGGTCTATTATGTGGCCTATGTGAACGGCTGGGCCGATCCCGACGTTCTGGGCGGGCGGACGTAGGCTATTTTCGCGTTTCCTTGCAGACGTTCACTTTGAGCTGCGTATCAAATCGACATTTGTGTCCGCACTCATAGTCGCCTTGTTCAGCGGCACCCGTTGCGCGGAGCCTATCCATCGCGGCGCGCTGACACAGCTCGAACGTTTTGAATCCCTCGATAGTTTCGAATTTGGATAGATCGTCAGCATCAGAATAGATGAAAGCATTCCACTGATCTGGCCGGTCGTCAGCGCAGCCAGTCAGAGCAAAAATTGCTGTCAGCAAAAATGCTCTCATCCTTGGCTACCCCCTCAGGCGATCGATCGCCTGCGCCAGCGCCACGTACAGCTTCCCGATATCCGACGACAGCAGGGTCACGCTGATCGCGGAGCCGTCGCGCGTGTTCATCAGCAGGCGCAGCATCGCCTCGAAATCGTGGATGAACTGGTTGACCGAGGCGTGGAAGCCGTCGTCATTCTGATAGACGCGCAGGATTTCTTTCGCCTCGCTATTCTCGACCAGCTTGACCGCGCGTCGCGCAAATACCCCGCGGTCGCCCTTGAGATAGGCGTCCCATGCGGTGTCGCTGACCTCGCTCGACAGTATCTTGGTGAGGTCGATCGCGGTCGATTTGAGCGACTCGGTGAGCAGACCGACCTGCTTCGCCAGCGAATCGCGGTCCGACGCCGCGATCGCCGCTTCGGCCTCGGCGGCGCGCGCCTCGACGCTCGCGCTGGTGTCCATGATCGTGATCAGCTGGCGCATCAGCCGGTCGGTGGCGTTGTTCGCCGCCGCGACCGCGCGTTCGGAGGCTTCGCCGATCGCGTCGAGCTGGGCCATGATCTCGGTGCGGAACGCCGCATCGATCGCTTCGGTCGCGGTCGACTGCATCGCTTCGCGCGCGCCCTCGACCAGCCGTTCGAGCGTTGCCTGCGCCTGGCTCGCCGCCGAATCGGCGGTCTGTCGTACCTCGCCCAGCGTCGCGATCATCTTCGCGCCGCCCTGCTCGGCGAACTGGTCGGCGCCGTCGCGCAGCTTGGCGAGCGCGGTATCGGCCTCGGCGAGCGAGGCGTTGATCCGCTCGACCAGTGCGCGCTGGCTGTCGGCATGATCCGACATCTGGTTCTCGTTCGCCGCCAGCGTCGCCTGCACCGCATTGACGTGCGACAGCGTCGACTGCGCGACCAGCTCGGACGCTTCGAGCAGCGGCTTGAGGTCGCTCAGCGAGGCCTTGGTCGCTAGCCCGTGCGCCGCCATGCGGTCGATGGCGTGCGGCAGCGTCTCGTCCATCTCGCGCGTCACCGCGTCGAGCGCGAGCAGCAGCGCCTCGGCATGACCGACCAGCTGCTGCGCCGAAGCATTGCCGCGCGTCACCTGCTCCGCAAAACTGCCGAGCTGCGCCTTCGTGTCGCCGATCGCACGCCCGATGACATCGGCGCGCCCCGCGATGGTCGCGTCCAGCGTCGCGAGGCTTTGCTCGATCGCGCCGACATGCCCCGAAATCCGCGTCGCCAGCTCCTCGCTCGCAATGCCATACGCGACGAGCTGTGCGCCGATGTCGTCGCCGGCGCTGCGTGCGACGGCCAGCCGGTCGTCGAGCTGCCCCGCCGACGTGGCGACGCCGTCGCGAAACGCCTGCCAGGTCTCGCCCAGCCGCGCGCTCATCGCCTCGACCGTCGCGGTCAACTCATGGTGCAGCGCCGCCGCGACCTGCGTCACCTGCGCCAGCGTCGTCTCGTGCGCGCCGGTCACCTGCGCAGACGCCGCGAGCAATTCACTCTCGGCCTGCTTGGTCCGCGCCTCGAGCGACCCGATCGCTGCGTCGAGCGTCGCGGCCGACGCTTCGCCGGTCTCGGCCGCTTTCACCGCTTCCTCGGCGAGCGCGGCAAGCTTGGCTTCGAGGCTCGCGCCCTGCTGGTGCGCCACCAGCCCCGCCTCGCGGAAATTGCCCGCGAGCCGCTGCGCCACATCGTCGATCCGCGGCAGCCCGGCGAGCAGTCCGTCCATCCGCTGCAGCGCGACGTCGCCCGAGCGCGCGAGCTGGTCGTGCGCATTGGCGATCACCGAGGCGTTGGTGGCGAGCTTGTCGCTGCTCTCGGTCAGCCGCGCGACGGTGTCGAGCCCCAGCTGCTGGACGATATTCGCCTGCTCGGCGAGCTGGCGCTGCGCATCGGCGATATGCAGCCCCAAAGAATGCATCGACTGGTTGAGCTGCGCATTCTCTTCGCGGAGCGCCGCGGTGACGCGCGCGAACCGCGCCTGCTCCGACTTGCTCGAACGCAGCAGCGCCATCCACAGCACGACAAGCAGCGTCAGCGGCATCGCGATCGTCGCGATCACGCCAGGCCATTCGGCCGTCGCCGGCGCACGGACGAAGCCGTCGGTCGCCGCCATAGTCGCAAAAACGGTCCAGCCTAGCCCGAGCAGGACCAGCAGGGCAGGGGCGATGCGGTCGCGGAAGGTCGAGGCGCTCGCCGCCTCTTCCTCGGCGCCGTCGGCATCGTCGATCGCGCTCCGGTCGAGCCAGTCGCGTTCGACGCGCGCGGGCGCGGGGTCGGGCGCCGCCGCCTCGATGGGTGCTGCGCTCGCGGCCTCGGGCTCCGCCGTCTGGCCTTCCTGGTCTCCGTTCGCCGCGGAATCCCGCCACAAACCGACGATCTTCTTGTCCCCCGTCATCCCCCCATCATAGCATCAAATGCCCGCCACGAAACGGAAACTTAACCACGGCGTGACAAGGCTGTGGAATGTCCTTCGACAGTGGCCCCCTTGACCGATATCTGATCGCCGCGATCGGCGACGATGCGGCGATGGCGGCCGACCTGCGCAACGCCTTCACCGGCAGCGCGCGCGACCTCGCCGACCTGATGCGCCGCGCGCGCTGCGACGCGAACTGGAACGTGGCCGCGCTTCGCCTCAAGGGCCTCGCCGCCACCTTCGGCATCATCCCGCTGATCCAGCTCGCCGAAGCGGCGATGGCGGGCGCGCCGGGCGACCCCGCGGTGCTACGCGACATCAACCGGGCGATCGACGAAGTCGCCTGACCGGGCCGCGCTGCGCCGGTTCAATCGCCGTTCAGCCGCCTCGCACCATAGCAATTTTCGACACCCCGTCTTGCCTTGGCAACGCTAGAGGTTTAGCCGCGTTTTCCGACAGCGGCTTCCCAATGGCGTGTCCGGAACGCGGGGCCGAATCGAAGGAGAGATTTCAGATGTTCACCCGTTTTCGCTCGATGCCCGCGACGGCGCTCGCCGCCGTGCTCGGCTGCGCGCTGATGGCTACCGCCGCCGTTCCCGCCGCGGCGCAGGACAAGCCCAAGAAGGAAAAGAAGGGCAAGAAGGAAGAGGCAGCCGCCACCGGACAGGTCGCGATCACGCCCAGCAAGGCCTTTGGGCCGGTGGTCCAGAAGATTCAGGCGGCTGCCAATGCCAAGGACGCTGCAGCGCTTCAGGCGGCGCTGGCGGAAGGCGAGCCGCAGGCGACTACGCCCGAGGACAAATATTGGCTCGGCCACTTCACGCTCCAGCTCGGCATCCTGAACAAGGATAAGGCGACGCAGGGCAAGGGCCTTGAAGCGATGCTCGCGTCGGGCAAGACCCCGCCCGAGAGCGCCGCGCTCTATAATTATTATACCGGCAGCTTCGCCTATGACGAAAAGAACTACGCCAAGGCGATCGAGCGGCTCGAGGCGGCGAAGGCCGGCGGGGCGAAGGAAGCCCAGCTGCCGACGCTGCTGATGGACAGCTATCTCGCCAGCGGCCAAGTCGACAAGGGCATCGCCCTCGCAAAGGAAGCGATCGAGGCGACCCGCGCCGCGGGCCAGCGTCCGTCGGACGAACTCTATGTCCGTCCGATCCGCGCGCTGCAGGCCGCGAACCGCAACGAGGAAGTCCTCGACATGATGACGCTGCGCATGCGCGACTATCCGCAGCCGCAGGTCTGGCGCCAGACCCTGTTCATCCTGCTCCAGCAGACCGGCGAGAACAAAGAAGTCGCGCTCGACACGCTGCGCCTGATGCGCGCGACCAATTCGATGCTTCAGCGCCCCGAATATCTCGAATATGCCAATCTCGCGACCGAAGCCGCCCTGCCCGGCGAGGTCGTCTCGCTGGTCAGGGCGGGCAAGGCTTCGAAGGTCATCCCCGAAAAGGATGCCAAGTTCGACGAGATCGCCAAGACGCAGGGCGATCGCATCGGCGACGAGGAAACCACACTGACCGCCTATGCCGCCAAGCCCACGACCTTGGCCGATCCAAAGCGCGCCGGTGCGACCGGCGACGTGATGGTCGGCTACGGCCGCTACGCCGATGCCGTGAAGCTGTACGACGCCGCGCTGGCGGCGGGCGGCGACCAGGAACTCTGGACCTATCGCAAGGGCGTCGCGCAGGCGCTCGCCGGCGATGGCGCGGGCGCCAAGGCGACCCTCGCCACGATCACCGGCCCGCGCAAGCGCCTCGCGCAGCTCTGGACGGTCAAGATCGACACCCCGGCCGCGGCTCCGGCCGCAGCGGCGGCCCCGGCGGCAGCCGCGCCGACGACCTGACCGGTTCGATCCGCTGATCGAGAAGGGCGCCGTCCGAAAGGACCGGCGCCCTTTTTCGTGGCCGGAAGCGACGCGGGCTGCGATCTGGAGCCGGCCTAAGGTGACTCCCGCTGCTCCTTTGCGTCCGGCTTTTCCTTCAGGATAAGATACCGATACACCCCGATTGCATTGATGATCAGCAGCGCGATATTCTGCCACCCGATGCCTTCGCTGTCGGGCTGCAGGAATCCCCACAGGATCAGCGCGATGCTGCTCGTCACGAACACCACGAACGCCCAGCCGGTCCAGCGCCGCCCGAGGTTGAGCGACACCACCAGCGCCGCCAGCGTCGCCGCGCCCGCGCCATAATATTGCAGTCCTGTCAGGATCGCTTCGCTCACACCCATGCTCCGATCAACGCCAGCACTCCTGAGCCCGCGAGGAAGGGCCAGATGATGTGCCGTCCCCCGGTACACGCGGCGTTGACCAGTCCGGTTCCCACCCAGCCGATCCCGATCACGATAATCAATCCACGCGGCGTGCCCGGCCAGGCGACCGTCGCCGCCGACAGCAGCATCAGCACCGCCATCGCGTGCCACGCGAAGCGGAAGACCTTGCGCGGCAGGTCGGCCAGCAAGATGCCGCGCTTGATGCGCAGCAACGGCTGGATCAGCCGTTTTTCGCCGAGGACCGAGTGGGTGAGGGCGGACAGCGTCATCGCCGCCGCGGCAAGCCACAGCCAGTTCATGTCCGGATCGCTCCGGTGCCTTCAGCCCCCATGTTCCCCCCTCGATTGAAACTTCAGCCCGCGCCTATCAGCTCGCGGCCGATCAGCATGCGCCGAATCTCGTTCGTCCCGGCGCCGATATCGAGCAGCTTGGCGTCGCGCCAGTAGCGCTCGACCGGCCAGTCCTTGGTATAGCCCGCGCCGCCCAGCGCCTGGATCGCCTCGCCCGCGACCTTCACCGCATTCTCGCTCGCGAGCAGGATGCAGCCCGCGGCGTCGAAGCGGGTCGTCTGCCCCGCGTCGCATGCCTTGGCGACGTTATAGACATAGGAGCGCGCCGACTGGAGCATCACATACATGTCGGCGACCTTGGCCTGCATCAGCTGGAACGATCCGATCGGCTTGCCGAACTGCTTGCGCTCGCGAACATAGGGAATCACGGTATCGAGGCACGCCTGCATGATGCCGAGCTGCAGCCCCGAGAGCACGACGCGCTCGTAATCGAGCCCCGACATCAGCACGCCGACCCCGCCATTCTCGGGGCCCATCACCTGCTCTTCGGAAATCTCGCAATCGTCGAAGACCAGCTCGGCGGTGGGCGAACCGCGCATGCCGACCTTGTCGATCTTCTGCCCGATCGAAAAGCCCGGCATGTCCTTTTCGATAAGGAAAGCGGTGATCCCGCGCGATCCGGCCTCGGGGCTGGTCTTGGCATAAACGACGAGCGTGTCGGCGCAGGTCGCGTTGGTGATCCAGAATTTCGTCCCGTTGAGCACATAGCCGCCCTGGACGCGTTCGGCCTTCAGTTTCATCGACACGACGTCGCTGCCGGCGCCGGCCTCGGACATCGCGAGGCTGCCGACATGCTCGCCCGAGATCAGCTTGGGCAGATATTTCGCTTTCTGCTCCGGATTGCCCCAGCGACGGATCTGGTTGACGCACAGGTTCGAATGCGCGCCGTACGAGAGCCCGATCGCGCCGCTCGCGCGGCTCACTTCCTCGACCGCGATGACATGCTCGAGGTAACCGAGCCCCAGCCCGCCGAACTCCTCTTCCACCGTGATGCCGTGCAGCCCCAGTTCGCCCATCGCTGTCCATAATTTGTCGCGCGGAAACCAGTCCTCGGCGTCGGCGCGCGCCGCCAGCGGCGCGATCTTCTCGTCGGCGAAGCGGGCGGTGCTCTCGCGGATCATCTCGGCATTCTCGCCGAGCGCGAAGTCGAAATCGGGGGTAGCGCGCATAAGTTCCTCTATTCTCTTGTCGGTTGCGACTAGCAGGAAGGTGCCGCAAACAGAAGGGGATGCACAAGTCAGACTATTATGCCGAAAAGCCCATACTGCTTGCCTGCCGTCCAACGCGGCGGCAAGGGGCAGGCCATGACGAGCGATATGACGCATCTGGACCGCCTCGAGGCGGAAAGCATCCACATCATGCGCGAGGTGATGGCCGACGCCGCAAAGCCCGTAATGCTTTATAGCGTCGGCAAGGACAGCGCGGTGATGCTGCATCTCGCGCGCAAGGCCTTCTATCCGTCGCCGCCGCCGTTCCCGCTGCTGCACGTCGACACGACGTGGAAGTTTCAGGCGATGTACGAGCTTCGCAACCGGATGGCGGCCGAGTCGGGCATGGAGCTCATCGTCTACCAGAACCCCGAGGCGAAGGCGCGGGGGATCAACCCGTTCGACCATGGCCCCTTGCACACCGACATGTGGAAGACCGAGGGGCTGAAGCAGGCGCTCGATTTGCACGGCTTCGACGTCGCCTTCGGCGGCGCGCGGCGCGACGAGGAGAAGAGCCGCGCGAAGGAGCGCATCTTTTCGTTCCGCACCGCGTCGCACGGCTGGGACCCCAAGAAGCAGCGGCCGGAGCTCTGGAACCTCTACAACGCCCGCAAGGCCAAGGGCGAGAGCATCAGGGTGTTCCCGATCTCGAACTGGACCGAGCTTGACATCTGGCAGTATATCGCCCGCGAGGCCATTCCGATCGTCCCGCTCTACTTCGCCGCTCCGCGCCCGACGGTGGAGCGCGACGGCCTGCTGCTCATGGTCGACGACGAGCGCTTCCCGCTGCGCGATGGCGAAGTGCCCGTCGAGCGCTCGATCCGCTTCCGCACCCTCGGCTGCTACCCGCTGACCGGCGCGGTCGAGAGCGAGGCGACGACGCTTTCCGAAGTCATCCAGGAGATGCTGCTGACCACCACCAGCGAGCGTCAGGGCAGGGCGATCGACAAGGATGGCGGCGACGCGTCGATGGAGAAGAAGAAGCAGGAGGGGTATTTTTGATGGCGGGCCTCATTAAATCCTCCCCGCTTGCGGGGAGGTGGCAGCGCGAAGGGCTGACGGAGGGGGCTCTCGGCCTTGCGCCGCGCCAGACAGCCAACCCCCTCCACCACCGCTTCGCGACGGTCCCCCTCCCCGCAAGCGGGGAGGATCGCTGTGACTGACCCCATCTACGTCACCGACGCGCTGATCGCCGAGGATATCGACGCTTACCTGGCGCAGCATCAGCAGAAGTCGCTGTTGCGCTTCATCACCTGCGGCTCGGTCGACGACGGCAAGTCGACGCTGATCGGGCGGCTGCTCTACGACAGCAAGATGATCTTCGAGGACCAGCTGGCGGCGCTCGAGGCCGACAGCAAGCGTGTCGGCACGCAGGGCCAGGAGATCGACTTCGCGCTGCTGGTGGATGGCCTCGCCGCCGAGCGCGAGCAGGGGATCACGATCGACGTCGCTTACCGCTTCTTCACGACCGAGAAGCGCAAGTTCATTGTCGCCGACACACCCGGCCATGAGCAGTATACGCGCAACATGGTCACCGGCGCCTCGACCGCCGACCTCGCGGTGATCCTGATCGACGCGCGCAAGGGCGTGCTCACCCAGACACGCCGCCACAGCTTCCTCGCGCACCTGATCGGCATCAAGC
Organism: Sphingopyxis sp. QXT-31; assembly: GCF_001984035.1. Lineage (NCBI taxonomy): Bacteria > Pseudomonadati > Pseudomonadota > Alphaproteobacteria > Sphingomonadales > Sphingopyxidaceae > Sphingopyxis > Sphingopyxis sp. QXT-31. Next base: position 1,043,433 of record NZ_CP019449.1, read on the forward strand.
ATATCGTGCTGGCGGTGAACAAGATGGACCTCGTCGATTACGACAAGACGGTCTTCGAGCGCATCCTCTTGAGCTACCGCGCCTTCGCGACCGAGATCGGTATCACCCACTTCACCGCGATCCCCATCTCGGGGTTCAAGGGCGACAATATCACCGGCCTCTCGGACAACACCCCCTGGTACAAGGGACCGGCGCTGGTCGAGCATCTGGAAAGCGTCGACGTCGCCGCCCAGCGCGACGCCGGGAAGCCCTTCCGCATGCCCGTGCAATGGGTCAACCGGCCCAACCTCGACTTCCGCGGCTTCTCGGGCCTCGTTGCCGGCGGCTCGGTCAAGCCCGGCGATCCGGTGCGCATCCTGCCCAGCGGCAAGACCACGACCATCGCCCGCATCGTCACCCTCGGCGGCGACCTCGAAGAGGCGGTCGCGGGCCAGTCGGTGACGCTGACCTTGGCCGACGAGGTCGATTGCTCGCGCGGCGACGTCATCGCACTCGCCGATGGGCCGCCCGAGGTGGCCGACCGGTTCGAGGCGACGCTCGTGTGGATGGCCGACGAGGCGATGATCCCGGGCCGCGCCTATTGGCTCAAGCTCGCGACGCAGACGGTATCGGCGACGGTGGCGGCGCCGAAGTATGAGATCAACGTCAACACGCGCGACCATCTCGCGGCGAAGACGCTCGACCTCAACGGCATCGGCGTCGTCGAGGTCGCGACCGACAAGCCGCTGGTGTTCGAGGCCTATAATGACAACCGCACGCTCGGCGGCTTTATCCTGATCGACAAGCTGACCAACGCCACCGTCGCCGCGGGCATGCTGCACTTCAGCCTGCGCCGTGCGCAGAACGTCCATTGGCAGGCGACCGACATCGACCGCACCGCGCATGCCGCCCTCAAGAACCAGAAGCCGGCATTGCTCTGGTTCACCGGCCTCTCGGGCTCGGGCAAGTCGACGATCGCCAACCTCGTCGAGAAGAAGCTCCACCGGATGAACCGGCACACGTTCCTCCTGGACGGCGACAATGTCCGCCACGGGCTGAACAAGGACCTGGGGTTCACCGAGGCCGACCGCATCGAGAATATCCGCCGCGTCGGCGAGGTCGCCAAGCTGATGACCGACGCCGGCCTAATCGTCATCACCGCGTTCATCAGTCCGTTCAAGGCCGAACGCGACATGGTCCGCGCGATGCTGCCCGAAGGCGAGTTTATCGAGATCTTCGTCGATACCCCGCTCGCCGAGGCCGAGAAGCGCGACGTCAAGGGTCTCTACAAGAAAGCCCGCGCCGGACAGCTCAAGAATTTCACCGGCATCGACAGCCCCTATGAGGCGCCCGAAGACGCCGAAATACGCATAGACACGACCGCGATGACGCCCGAAGAAGCAGCGGACCTGATCGTCGATCGCCTGCTGGGGTAAATGATGGAATTCGAAAGCGATGAAGCGCTCGCCGAGCGGCTGGCCGCGGCGGCAGGGCAAATCTTGATCGATCTGCGCGCCACGAGCGGGCTCGAAGGCAAGGAACTCGGCAAGGCCGGCGATGAGCAGGCGAACGCGATGCTGATGCGCGAACTGCGCGCCGCACGCCCCGACGACGCGATCCTCTCCGAAGAAGAAAAGGACAGCCTCACCCGCTGCGCCTTCGCGCGCTGCTGGGTGGTCGACCCGCTCGACGGCACGCGCGAATATGGCGAGGGCCGCACCGACTGGGCCGTCCATGTCGCGCTCGCGGTCGAAGGCGTGCCGACGGTCGGCGCGGTCGCGCTGCCCGGCCTCGGCATCACCTTGAGCTCGGCCAATCCCTGGCCGCTCGGCGCCGCCAATGTGCCGCCGAAGATGCTGGTCAGCCGCACACGTCCCGCCGCCGAGGCGCTGTTCGTCGCCGAGAAGATCGGCGCCGAGCTGGTCGGCATGGGCTCGGCGGGCGCCAAGGCCATGGCGGTGGTGCGCGGCGAGGCCGACATCTACCTCCACACCGGCGGCCAATATGAATGGGACAATTGCGCCCCCGCGGCGGTCGCGGCGGCAGCGGGGCTGCATGTGAGCCGCGTCGACGGGTCGCCGCTCGTCTATAATTGCGAAAATCCCTATCTGCCGGATTTGCTGATCTGCCGGAAGGAGTTCACGGATGAAGTGCTGCGGCTGGCGGGGGAGTTTGTGATGAGCCGATAGGTGCATCCTCCCCCTCGATGGGGGAGGCAGCGAGACTTGGAAGCTTGCTTCCTAGTCGCAGCGGTAGGGGTGCTCTCTCGTCCTGGGGCGGCGGTGCAAGGATGCGGCATCACCCCCATCCAACTTCGCCTAGCCGCTTCGCGACAAGGCTTCGTATCCTTCCCCCATCAAGGGGGAAGGAAGGCGATTGCCACCGCGCGCCGCGCCCCCTAAAACCAGTTGCATCGAAAAACCGAAACCATGGGAGACGCGCGATGACCGACCTGCCTGCCACCAACCTCGTGATGCTGACGCTGGTGAAGCCCGAGGGCCAGCTCGAGGTCTTTTTCGAGCGCCGCCCGATGCCCGAGCCGCAGGCGCACGAGGTGCTGGTCAAGGTGCTGACCACCCCGATCAACCCCTCGGACCTCGGCCTGCTGTTCGGCGGCGCCGACATGGCGACGGCGCGCGCGTCCGAACGCGACGGGCTCCCCGTCATCACCGCCGATATCCCGCCCGCGGGCATGCGCGCGATGACGGGCCGCGTCGGCGACGCGCTGGCGATCGGCAACGAAGGCTGCGGGCTAGTGGTCAAGGCCGGCTCGTCGCCAGAGGCGCAGGCGCTGCTCGGCAAGACCGTCGCGCTGCTCGGCGGCGAGATGTACGCCGAATATCGCTGCCTGCCGGTGCAGATGACGATGGCGCTGCCCGACGGCACCGACCCGGTCGACGGCGCCTCCTGCTTCGTCAACCCGCTGACCTCGCTGGCCTTTACCGAGACGATGCGCATGGAGGGGCATAGCGCGCTTGTCCACACCGCCGCGGCGTCGAACCTCGGCCAGATGCTCGTCAAGATCTGCGCCAAGGACGGCATCCCGCTGGTCAATATCGTGCGCAGCGATGCGCAGGTCGAAATTCTCAAGGGCATCGGCGCGACGCACATCGTCAACAGCAGCGCCGAGGATTTCCAGGACCGGCTGGTCGATGCGATCGTCGAAACCGGCGCGACCCTGGGCTTTGACGCGATTGGCGGCGGCAAGCTCGCGGGCCAGATCCTCGCGGCGATGGAAGTCGCCGCGGTCAAGCGCATGACGACCTACAGCCGCTACGGCTCGGACAGCTACAAGCAGGTCTATATCTACGGCGCGCTCGACCTCGGCCCGACGGTGCTGAACCGCAGCTTCGGCCTGACCTGGGGCCTCGGCGGCTTCCTCCTCACCCCCTTCATGCAGAAGGCGGGCTGGGAGGTCGTCGGCCGCATGCGCCAGCGCGTCGTCGATGAACTCACGACGACGTTCAAGAGCCACTACAGCCATGAAATCTCGCTGACCGAGGCGCTGAACCTCGACACAGCGCACGCCTACAACGCCAAGCGCACGGGCGAGAAATATCTGATCCGGCCGTGATCAGGCCGTAGGAGCGGGGATCGGGCGATTGCGACATCTTAATCCTCCCTGAGGCGAAGCCGTGGGGAGGGGGACCACCCGCAGGGTGGTGGGGGGGCGCGGGAGGTGATACGCCGAGCTCGGCTGCACGCACCCCTCCACCATGCTTCGCATGGTCCCCCTCCCCATCGCTTCGCGACAGGGAGGATTAGGACGGTCCGCGCCCCACCCCAAATCTGCCTGTTACCGCTTCATGCACTGCCGCACATCGTCGCGCTTATATTCGCTGCAGTTCCACAGCGCCTTCTCGAACCCCGCCTTATCGTCGCGGAGGTAAGAGAAGGTCATCGCCGCGCGCTGGGTGTCGCTCATCGCCTCGGTCTCGGGCTTGAGCACCGGGTTGGTCCAGCCCATGAACTTGCAATATTCGCGCGTACCGCAAAGCCTCAGCGCGAGCGTCACGAAGCTTTCGGGGGTCGCCTTGCGGTCGAGCGTGATGGTGATCGTCTCGCGCCCGCCCGACACGACCTGTCCCGGCACTGCGACGCCGGTGATCCGCGGCTCGCCGACCGCGGCGTCGACCTCGGCGGCGAGTTCGGTCGCGGCGCCCGCCATGTGCAGCGGCGACAGCGCCGCCATCTTGGCGATCGGCGTCTCGACCCCCGATATCGCGCCGCGGAACGCGCCCGGCGTGCCCCAATAGCCCGGCCAGCGGAAGAAGAGGTGGGTGTCGACGATCGCGATCTTCTCGAGGCTGTCGCTCCAATAGGGGCGCACCCAGTCGGTGTGGTAATGCGTCGCGAGCCCGACGCGCGGGTCGACTCCGCCCGCGAGCACGATCTCGGCATTGACCTGCGCGCGCGTCCACGCCGCGTCCGAATAGCGGCGCGCCAGCGCGCCGTCGCAGGTGAAGGTGAACTGGCAGCCGGTGACGCGTTCCGACCCCTGGAACACCACGCCGCAGATCGACTTGGGGAAAGCGGGGTGGCGCGCGCGGTTCACGATGACCTGGCCGACCGCGCGCTGGCCCATATTGTCGTCGCCCGCCTCGTAGAGCATCGCCGCCGCAAGGCAGTCGCGCGCGCGGCCGCGGTTGTCGGCATCGCCCGAATAAACGAAGGGCCGCGCCGCGACGACGCCCTTGGTGATCAGCGGGATCTTCGCATTGGCGGCGCGCGCGTCGTCCTCGGTCACCGGGGCGAGTTCCATCGGCAGCACCTCAGGCACCGTGCTCGCGGGCGGCGCGACGGGGGGCAGGCGCACGCTGTAGCTCGCGGGGCCGCTCAGGCTGCTCGCATAGAGCACGCCCACGATCGCCGCGACCGTAAGCAGCGCGAACAGCCACGCCGACCGGTCGCGCCACAGCGGCGTCGTCGATTTGGGCGCCTCGGGCGCCATGGCGGGGGCTCAGATTTCCGGGAGGAAGTCGGGGACCGAGAGGTAGCGCTCGCCGGTGTCGTAGTTGAAACCGAGGACGCGGCTGCCCGCGGGCAATTCCTTCAGTTTCTGCGCGATGGCCGCGAGGGTGGCGCCCGACGAGATGCCGACGAGCATGCCTTCCTCGGTCGCTGAGCGGCGCGCATAATCCTTGGCGTCGGCGGCGTCGACCTTGATCACGCCGTCGAGCAGGTCGGTGTGCAGGTTGCGCGGGATGAAGCCGGCGCCAATGCCCTGGATCGGGTGCGGCGCGGGCTGGCCGCCCGAAATCACCGGCGAGGCTTCGGGCTCGACCGCATAGACCTTGAGGTCAGGCCAGCGTTCTTTCAGGAACTGCGCCGTGCCGGTGATATGCCCGCCGGTGCCTACTCCGGTGATCAGCACGTCGATCGGGCTGTCCTTGAAATCCTCGTAGATTTCGGGGCCGGTGGTGCGGACATGGACGTCGATATTGGCTTCGTTTTCGAACTGCTGCGGCATCCACGCGCCGGGGGTGGTCTCGACCAGCTCGATCGCGCGCTCGATCGCGCCCTTCATGCCCTTTTCGCGCGGCGTCAGGTCGAAGGTCGCGCCATAGGCGAGCATCAGCCGGCGGCGTTCGAGCGACATGCTTTCGGGCATCACGAGCACGAGCTTGTAGCCCTTGACCGCGGCCGCCATCGCCAGGCCGATGCCGGTGTTGCCCGACGTCGGCTCGACGATGGTGCCGCCCTGCTTGAGGCTGCCGTCGCGTTCGGCGGCCTCGATCATCGCGAGGCCGATTCGATCCTTGATCGACCCGCCCGGGTTGCTGCGTTCCGACTTCACCCAGACCTCGGCGTCGGGGAACAGCTTGGCGACCCGGATATGCGGGGTGTTGCCGATGGTATCGAGGATCGAATTGGCTTTCATGGTCGGAATGCACTTTCCCTATGTTCGAAGCGCGGATCGCGGCGGACCCGGTTGGGCCAGTCGCCGGCCCGGACCCACAGCTTTTCGTCAGCCAGGGCGGGCACGGGCGCGGGTTGTAACGAGGCGAGAAGATACTGTCCATAAGGCCAGTCGCCGATCCCCGAGTCGGCGTTGATATGCCCGAACGGCCCCGCGTTGACGAAGCGCGCGTCCCACTGCCGCGACAGGCGCCAGACATGCGCGGTCTTGGCATAGGGGTCGTTGTCGCTGGCGACGACGATCATCGGGGTGCGCGAGGTGAAGCTCGCGGGCTCGGTGAAGCTGGCCACGCGATTGTCGCGGCGCAGGTCGCCGAGGTCGGGCGGCGCCACGAGCAGCGCGCCGAGCACGCGGGCGCGGGACAAGCCCCCGGCCGAAGCGAACCAGTCGGCGAAGGCGTGGCAGCCGAGGCTGTGCGCGGCGATGAGCACCGGTTCGTCCTCGGCGTCGATCGCGTCGGCGATGCGGCGCTTCCATACGTCGCGGTCGGGGGCGCTCCAGTCGCCGAGATCGACTCGCTCGCAATCGGCGAACTTATGCTCCCACAGGCTCTGCCAGTGGCGCGGGCCGCTGTTGTCGAGCCCCGGAATTGTCAGGATTTTGTGGCGGATCGGGGAAAATTGCATCTCGGATTCTCCGTTGGTTGGGCCAGGGGAACCGCGGTGACGGGTGCAATCGAGATAATTCAACTAAATAAATTGACAATCACTTTGTGGCGAAAGGAAGGCAGTTTGCGACGAGTTGAAATCGCCTGTTCGGGAGGGCGCGGAAATGCGTCACTCGGCCTTTTTGAACTGCGGTTCGAAGGTGCGCGCGCGGCGCAGTTCGGGGAAGAGCCACGCCCATAGCGCGGTCACGCCGACCGCCGCGGCGCCGCCCGCGACGACCGCGAAAACCGGACCGAAGGCGGCGGCCATCGAGCCCGCGCGCATCTCGCCGAGCTCGTTCGACGCCGAGATTGCGAGCCCCGACACCGCGCTGACGCGCCCGCGCATATGGTCGGGGGTGTTGAGCTGGATCAATGTGCCGCGCACGAAGACCGAGAACATGTCGGCGGCGCCGAGCAAGGCGAGCATCGCCAGCGACAACAGGAAGTTGGTCGACAGCCCGAAGGCCATCGTCGCGAGGCCGAAGACGACCACCGCCCACAGCATCTTGACCCCGACATTGCGCTCGATCGGGCGCCACGCGAGCCCGAGCGCGACCAGCGCGGCGCCGACCGCGGGCGCGGCGCGCAGGAAGCCGAGGCCCTCGGAGCCGGTCATCAATATATCGCGCGCATAGACCGGCAGCATCGCGGTCGCGCCCGACAGGATCACCGCGAAAAGGTCGAGCGTGATCGTGCCGAGCAGGAAGCGCTCGCGCCAGGTGAATTGCAGCCCGTCGGCCATTTCGCGCAAGGGATGGCGGCGCACCTCGGTCGGCGGCGGGAGCACCGGGCGCACGCGGCTGATCGTGAAGGCCGAGATGGCGAGCAGCACGGCGGCGAAGATATAGACCGAGGTCGGATGCGCCGCGTAGATCAATCCGCCCGCCGCGGGGCCGATCACCGAGGCCGACTGCCACGCGATGCTGCTCATTGCGATCGCACGCGGCAGCACCGCGGGGGGCACGATGTTCGGCGCGATCGCGCTCATCGCGGGGCCGGAGAAAACGCGCGCGACGCCGTGCAGCGCAGCGAGGCCGAAGAGCAGGGGCAAGGTCAGCCCGTCGGTGTACGTAAACCAGCCCAGCGCCGCGGCGATCAGCAGGTCGATGAGGTTCGAGAAGATCGCGACGCTCCGCCGCTCGAAGCGGTCGGCGACCCAGCCCGCGACGGGGGTCAGCACCGCGAGCGGCACGAACTGGAACAGCCCGAGCAACCCCAGCTGGAACGACGCCTCCTTGATGGACATGCCATAGTCGGTGCGCGCGGTGTCGTAGAGCTGGTAACCGATGACCACGACCATCGCGATCGTCGCCATCACCGCGGTGAAGCGCGCGAGCCAATAGTAACGGTAATCGGGGAAACTGAGCGGCGAGGGAGCTTTGGACGGGCTTTCGGGCAGGACCGGCTCGTCGTCGTCGGGGGGGAGGATCGTCGCCATCGCGATCCGCCCTAGCGGGGTTTGTGGGGGTGTCTAGGAGGATTGTGCGGGAAGGGCGGGCGGTTACGGACCTGATAATCCTCCCTGTAGCGAAGCGATGGGGAGTGGGACGGCTCGCGAAGCGAGTGGTGGAGGGGCGGAGGCCTCGAACCGACGTTTATGGCATCGGCGCCTGCACCGCCCTGCGGGTGGTCCCCCTCCCCACGGCTACGCCGCAGGGAGGGTTATGATGGCCGCTCCCCACCCCAAAGCCGCCGTTCGTCGATTAGCTCGTGCGACCCATCCCGCGCGGTGGCACACCGCCGCCATCACCATCGGGGAGACACCGGATATGACACGCAAATTCGCCCGCAGCGCCACCGCCATGGCCGCCGCATTGCTCGTCCTCAGCGGCTGCAACGCCTCGGAAAACAAGTCCGCGTCGGCGCCGAGTGCAAAGACCTGGACCCAGTTCCGCGACAATTTCCTCGCTGGCTACTTCCCGCTCAACCCCAATTTCGCGGTCTATCAGGGCAAGCACGAATTCGACGGCAAGCTCCCCGACTGGTCGCCCGAGGGGCTCGAAAAACAGGCCGCCTTCCTCGAAAAGACGATCGCCGACGCCAAAGCCTTCGACGCCGAGATGACCGACGCCGAAAAATTCGAGCGCGACTATCTGATCAAGGTTGCCGAGGGTCAGCTCTTCTTCCTCCGCGATACCGACTTCGCCGCGAAGAACCCGTCCTTCTATACCGGCGCGCTCGACCCCAATGTCTATATCGCGCGCCCCTACGCCGATGCGACGACGCGAATGAAGGCGTTCATCGCCTATGCCGAAAATGTTCCCGCCGCCGCGGCGCAGATCAAGGCCAACCTCAAGCTGCCGCTGCCCGCGACCTTCGTCAAATATGGCACCGCGGGCTTCGGCGGCTTCGCCGATTATTACAAGGGCGACGCCAAGGCCGCCTTCGCCTCTGTCAAGGACGAGGCGCTGCAGAAGCAGTTCGACGACGCCGTCGCCAAGGCCGGCGCCGCCATGACTGACCTCGCCGAATATGTGGGCTCGCAGCCCGGCACCCCCGACGGCTATGCCCTCGGCGCCGACAAATTCGCCAAGATGATCCTCACCAACGAGGGCGTCGATACGCCGCTCGACGAACTCGAGCGCATCGGCCAGGCCGACCTCAAGCGCAACCAGGACGCGCTCAAGGCCGCCTGCGCCACCTATGCCGCGGGCGCGACGATCGCCGACTGCATGAAGAAGATGAATGCCGACAAGCCCGCCGACGGCCCCGTCGCCGAGGCGCGGCGCCAGCTGCCGGCGCTCCGCGCCTTCCTGGTCGAAAAGAACCTCGTCACCATCCCCGGCACCGAACAGGCGCTGGTCGAGGAATCGCCGCCGTATAACCGCCAGAACAGCGCCTATATCGACATCCCCGGACCCTATGAGAAAGGCTTGCCGTCGGTCTATTATATCTCGCCGCCCGACCCCGCGTGGGACCAGGCGACGCGCGACGGGTTCGTGCCGGGCCGCAAGGACCTGCTCTTCACCTCGGTCCACGAGGTGTGGCCCGGCCATTTCCTGAACTTCCTCCACTCGAACCGCGCCGAGAGCATCTTCGGCAAGCTCTTCGTCGGCTATGCCTTCGCCGAGGGCTGGGCGCATTACACCGAGGAGATGATGTGGGACGCGGGGCTGGGCGAGGGCGCCCCCGAGACGCATATCGGCCAGCTGTCGAACGCGCTGCTGCGCGACTGCCGCTATCTCTCGGCGATCGGCCTGCACACAAAGGGCATGACCGTCGCCGAGTCGGAAAAATTGTTCAAGGAGCAATGCTATCAGGACGCGGGCAACGCGCAGCAGCAGGCGGCGCGCGGCACATACGATCCCGCCTATCTCAATTACACGATGGGCAAGCTGATGATCCGCAAGCTCCGGGACGACTGGACAGCCAAAAATGGTGGGGCGGGCGACAAGACCAAGTGGAAAGCCTTCCACGACGAATTCCTGTCCTACGGCGGCCCCCCGATCCCGATGGTCCGCGCCGCGATGATGAAGGAAGAAACGCCGAAGGCGGTGTTCTGACGTTCGGATGAAGCCTCCCCCTCGATGGGGGAGGCAGCGAGACTTGGCAGCTTGCTGCCTAGTCGCAGCGGTGGGGTGCGGTCCCGGCCTGACGCGGTCGTTCGAGGCCGCGCCGTTACCCTCATCCAACTCCGCCTAAGCCGCTTCGCGGCCAAGGCTTCATATCCTTATCCCATCGAGGGAGAAGGATCTGATCGCGAGCACTGGCAATCCCTATCGCGCCCCGCTAGCCTCGCTCGCGACAGCAGGGGGCAAGCCGATGGTCGACGTCTTCATTTCCTATTCGCGCGAGAACAAGGAGCGCGTCGCCCAGATCGCGCATGCGGTAAAGGCCGCGGGTTACGATCTGTGGTGGGACGCCGAGCTGCCGCCGCACCGCAGCTATGGCGACGTGATCACCGAAAAGATCAGCAGCGCCAAGGCCGCGATCGTCGTCTGGTCGCACGCCTCGGCGCAGTCCGAATGGGTGCGCGCCGAGGCCGACGTCGCGCGCAACCAGAAGAAGCTCGTCCAGACCGCGATCGATGACGTCATGCCGCCGCTCCCCTTCAACCAGATTCAGTTCGCCGAGCTCGCCGACTGGAACGGCGAGCCCGACCATCGCGGCTGGCGCAAGGTGCTGATGAGCCTCGAGGATCTGTGCGGCCGTCCGCCATTGACGGGCGGGGAGGGGGCGGTTGCGCCGCCGCCAACCACCACGCCTGCGCCGTCTCCGGCACCCGCACCGACGACTGCGCCGACGCCGGCCCCGCCGCCGCCCGAACCGGCGCCCGCCAAGAGCTCGCCGCTTCCCTGGATCATCGGCGCGGTTGCGATCATCGGCGCGGCGCTCGCCTGGTGGCTGCTCCAGCCGACCCAGATGCGTACCGTCGAGGGCAGCGGCCCAGCCGTGGGCGCCGGCAGCACGCCGACGACCGGCGAGATCGCCACCCCCGCCGCCCCCGGCGAGGCCTTCACCCTCGCGGCGGTGATCAACGACCCCGAAGGTTTCACCAACATCCGCGCCGAACCCTCGTCCAGATCGGCCATCCTCGGCAAGGTGCTCGATGGCGAGAAATTCCTGACCTATCAGCAGAGCGGCCCATGGTGGCGCGTACGCAAGGCCGACGGCACCACCGGCTTCATGTTCCGCAAGCTGATCCGCGTGCTCGACGGCGCCAGTCCCGACCCCGCGCCCATGGCGGGGCCGCCCGTCGTCGCTCCCACCGGCGTCGGCGGCAGTGGGGTGGTCATCCCCGATTCGTCCGAGCGGCTGCTGACCACGGACGACATCGCCTATTTCGGCGCCAACGAACTGCGCATCGCGCGCAACGAGATTTTTGCGCGCAACGGCTTCCGCTTCAAGGATCCGTCGCTGCGCGCGCATTTCAGCCGCTTCACCTGGTACCAACCGACCACCGACAATGTGCAGCTTTCGGCAATCGAAAAGGCGAATGTCGCGCTGCTGAAATCGGCCGAAGCGGCGGCGCAATGAGCGAGACGGCGACGGCGGACCTCGCCGCCGCCGAGGCGGAGGTCGCGCATCGCCTTGGGCACGGCGATGCGCTGAGCGCCTTCGACTGCGCCGCCGCCGCACGCAAGCAGGGGCTCGAAAGCGACCGGCTGCGCTACCTGATGGTCCGCGCGCTCGCGGCATCGGGCGACAGCCTCGGCGCTATGCACCTCTACGAAAAGCTCGGGCTGGCCGACACCGGCGACGTCGACTGCCTCGCGCTCGCCGGGCGCATCTGGAAGGACCGAGCCTTCGACCGCGGCCTCGACGAGCGCCGGGCCTGGCTCGAAAAGGCCGCCGCCGCTTATGCCCATGCCTGGGACGTCTCGGGCGCCAGCTTCCCCGCGATCAACGCCGCCAGCCTCTATGCCATGCTCGGCGATCCCGAGCACGCCGCGGCGCTGGCTGAACCGATCGCGGCAGTGGGGGCGGCGGGCAATTATTGGGACGCGGTCACGCTGATCGAGGCGCTGCTGCTGCTCGGGCGCGGCGAGGAAGCGCTCGCGCATGCCGCCGCCGCCGATACGATGGGCGGCGCGCGCGCCGGCGACCGCGCCTCGACTTGCCGCCAGATCATGCGGCTCGCCAACAGCGGCGCCGTGGAACACGAATGGGCGGCGGCGGTCGCCGACCGGCTGCGCCCGCCCCCCGTCGGCGTCTATTGCGGCCGCATGTTCCGCGAGGGCGGCGAGGGCGAGGCCCGCGCGCTGGGGGCGATATCGGACGCTCTCGACGCGCAGCCCTTCTCCGCGCTGATCGGCCCGCTCGCCTGTGGCGCCGACATCCTCTTCGCCGAAGAAGCGATAAGGCGCGGCATCGACCTCACGGTAATCCTGCCCTTCGCCGAAGAGGATTTTATCGCCCAGTCCGTCCGCCCGGGCGGCGAAGACTGGGTGACGCGCTACCTGCACTGCCGCGACGCCGCGGCAATGGTCCATTTCGCCAGCAACTCGCGTTATGTCAGCGACGACTGCCAGTTCATCCTCGGCTCGCACACCGCGATGGGGCTCGCGAAGCTGCGCGCGCGCGAGCTCGAGACCGAGGCGGTTCAGCTCGCCGTCGTCGATCCCGAGGTGCTGGCGCGCAGCCAGGGTGCGATCGCCGGCACCAACGCCGACATCGCCTTGTGGGAGACCTATGGCGGACGAACCCAATTGATTGCTGTAGGCGGGCTCGACCGGCGGCTCGATTTCCCCGCGCCGGTTCCACCGCCTGAAGGCCACCGCCGTGGGCTGTACGCGATCCTCTTCGCCGACTTCGCGGGCTTCTCGAAGCTCGGCGAGCGCGAACTGCCCATCTTCGCGCGCGAGGTGATGGGCGGCATCGGCCGTGTTCTCGACAGCTTCGGCGAGCATGTGCTGTTCCGCAACACCTGGGGCGACGCGGTCTATGCCGTGATATCCGAGCCCGCGATCGCCGCACAAACCGCGCTCGCGATGCAGGAACAGCTCGCGGTGCTGCCGCCCGGGCTCGGGCTCGAGGGTCACCACGCAGGCATGCGCACCGGCATCCATTTCGGCCCGATCTATCGCGGGCGCGACCCAGTCGTGGGCAACGAGCTCTGGTACGGCACCGAAGTCACCCGCACCGCCCGGATCGAGCCCGTGACCCTGGTGGGGCAAATCTACTGCACCCAGCCGATGGCCGCGATGCTCGCGCTGATGAATATCCGCGATTTCGACTGCGACTATGTCGGCAAGGTCCAGCTCGCCAAGGACTATGGCGACCTCGCGCTCTACCGCCTGTCGCGGCGGGCGCGTTAGGGCGCGCGCAGCCGCGCGACGAAGAAGCCGTCGAGCCCGCCCGCATCGGCCAGCATGTCGGGCAGGGTGCGCACGAAGCCTTCGGCGGTCGGTGTGACGCCCGCCGGAAGTTCATCGGCGCGCGCCGCTTCGACGCTCCACCCCGGATGCGCCGCAAGGAAGGCTGCGACCTGATCCTCGCCCTCGGGGCGTTCGAGCGAGCAGGTGGCATAGACGAGCGTCCCGCCGGGCTTCACCCACGCGGCTGCACGCACGAGCAATTCGGCCTGCAGCGCTGCCATCTCCGCGATCTCGCGCGCTTCGATGCGATGAAGCACGTCGGGATGGCGGCGAAAGATGCCCGTCGCCGAACAGGGCGCGTCGAGCAGCACCGCATCGGCGGCCTCGCCGGGCTGCCACTGACGGATGTCGCCCTGCACGACCGCGGCCTCCAGCCCGGTGCGGTCGAGATTTTCTTCGAGCCGCGCCAGCCTCTTGGCGCTCGAATCGACCGCGAGCACCGACCAGCCCGCCGCGGCGAGCTGCATCGTCTTGCCCCCGGGCGCGGCGCAGAGGTCGAGCACGGTGCGGCCCTCGCCGGTGCCGAGCAGCCGCGCGGGGATGCTCGCCGCGATATCCTGCACCCACCAGCCGCCAGCTTCGAAACCGGGCAGGTCGGTCACCGCCTGCCCGCGCGGCAGGCGCAAATGGCGCGGCGCCAGGCTCACGGCGTCGGGCCAGGTCGCCGCCTCGGGTTCCTTGGCAAAGATCAGATCGAGCGGCGGTGCGGCGCTCCACGCCGCCTCGGCCGCCGCTACCATTGCATCGCCCCACGCCTCCGCCCAGCGCGCGGCGGTGGCCGCGGGCAGGGTGGCGCGCTCGGGCAGCGTCCATTCGTCCTGCTGCGCACGCGACAATAAGGCATGGACCAGCCGCCGCGGCCCGCCGTCGACCAGCGGCAGCGCGGTCGAGACCACCGCATGCCCCGGGCTCTTCAGCACCAGCAGTTGCGCGAGCGCGAGGCGCAGCACCGCGCGCGACTTGACGTCTTCGGGCAGCGGCTGCGCGGTCGCGCCGTCGATCAGCGCGTCGATGTCGACCATCCAGCGCAGCGTCTCCGACACGATCGCGACGGCAAAGGCACGGTCGGCGGGCGCCAGCCCCTGCGTCGCGGCGTGCGAGGCGATGTCGAGCGGGTCGCCGCGGCGCAGGATCGCGTCGAGCAGACGCAGCGCTGCGCGCCGCGGCGCGGTGCCCGGCGGCTCGGCGTCGGGTCGGCCGCGGCGGGCATGGGGGCGGCGATCAGCCATGGTTGGCGAAGCGGACGAAAGGGCTTATCATGGTGTCATGACCCAGAGCAGCAATCCGGACAGCATCGGCGGCACGCCCCGCGCGACCAGGCGCCCGGCGCATGTGAAGCCGCCCGCGGGCTGGCAGAACAACCCGGTGCCTGAACCCGAGGCGATCAAGGAGGAACCCGCCGAGGATCAGCCCGGCGGGCGCAACCCGGTGCGCTATGGCGACTGGGAACTCAAGGGAATCGCGATCGACTTCTGAAACCGGGCGACGCGGCGCGGCGCGGCATGCGCGTCCGATCCGCGTCGCCGGGGTCATCAGGCGGTCAGCGTGGCGGCGATCTCGGGCACCTTGCCCGCCTTGATCTGCTCGGCAAAGACTTCGCGCATCAGCTGCAGCGAGAAGAGGTGCGCAAAGATCAGGCCGAGCATGCCGTTCTGCATCATCTTGCGCAGCACGTCGCCGCGCAGTTCGCGCAGCTTGTTCTCGTCGACCATCTGGAAGCCGCGATAGATGAAAGGCTTGTCGCTGCCGTCGGGCTGGATGCTGACTTCGCCGTCCATCAGCAGGTCGGCCTTTTTCAGCTCTTCCATGAAGAAACCCGTGCGCTGGCCGGCCTCCTCGAAATTCTTGCAGAATTCCAGCACCGCCTTGGTCGGCTCGGTCGGCTCGCCATTTTCGAACAGCGCATCGCCCTCGTCGAATTCGCCGAGCGCACCCGAGGTCGGGTCGAAGCACAGCGACAGCTCTTCGGTGTCGGGACGCAGCTTGGCGAGCAGGAACGGGTAGCGACGGACATAGGCCGGGACGTAAACCGGGTTCAGCAGCTTGCCGTCCTCGCCGACGAAAGTGTTGACGCCCTCGTTCAGGCCCATCAGCGCCAGCGGCACCGGGTTGTCGCCCGCCGAAAAGACGATCGGGTAGAAACGGCTGGCCGAAGCAAACTCGTCCGAGGTCAGCGGCACCGCGTGCTGGTTGATCAGGAAGTCGGCCTTGTCGAGCGCACGCGCGCGAAAATTGGCGTGGTCGATGCTCGAAAGCGGCACCAGGTCCTGATAGAAAAGCGGCAGATTGGCAGCGGGCGCAGTGGCCATGATCGAACTCCGAAAACATTGAGCCCGCACGCGGGCAAAAGAAAAGCGATTGCGCGCCTTATTGGCCCCAGCGCCGCGGCGCAAGGGGGCGATGACGGTGCAGCGGTGTTGCGCGGTGGGATTGTGGGGGATTGTGGCGGGAGGCGAGGGCTGTTTTGGGGTGGGAGCGGACCTTCTCCATCCTCCCTGTCCCGCAGGGTGGTGGAGGGGTCGAGGCCTGACACGATCGTTTCAGGCCTCGACCCCTCCACCATGCTTCGCATGGTCCCCTCCCCTTCGCGACAGGGAGGATTATCATGGCAGCTATCGCCCGTAACCCGCCGTCAGCGCGTCCAAGAAAAAACCGCTTTCCTAATAAATCGCGCCATGATCTACCCTGCGGAATGAAGCCTATGTCCTTTCGCAACGCCACGCGCCGGTCGCGGCTAACCCGTTGTTCGCGCACGCGATGGGGCGTCAACTTAGTCAACTTCCGTCCAGCGCGCGCGTCCTTATCCTTGGTCTCCGCATGGACCTTTTCGGCCCGCCCGCCGGCCAGCGACGATTTCATGGAGACCGCTCGCAACCATATCACCCCCAGCGCGTCTCTGCGACCATGAGCGAGGGTGCGCTTTCCCCGATCGTCGTCGAGGGCCGCAATTGCTGGCGGATCGAACGCGCCGACAAGGCGCGGATGATCGTCGACGCCGCCGATTATTACGCGCTGCTCAAAGACCTGATGGCGGGCGCGAAACAGCGTATCCTGCTCATCGGCTGGGATTTCGACCCGCGCATCCCCCTATGCCCCGACGACAGGGGCAGGGGCGAGGCGCTCGGCCATTATCTGCTCCGCCTCGCCAAAAACTGCCCCGACCGCGACATCGACATCCTCCGCTGGAACTTCGGCGGGCTGAAGCAATATTTTTCGCCGGCCATCATCGCGATGATCGCGCGCTGGAAACTGACGCGCGCGATCAGCTTCCGCATGGACAGCGCCCACCCCTTCGGATGCAGCCATCACCAGAAGGTCGCGGTGTTCGACGATCATCTCGCGGTGTGCGGCGGCATCGACGTCAGCTCGCGGCGCTGGGACACGCGCGACCACCCCGACGGCGACGGCCACCGCACCGACCCCGACGGCAAATCCTATATGCCGTGGCATGATTCGACGATGATCCTCGCCGGGCCCGTCGGCAATGCCCTCGCCGAACTCGGCAACGAGCGCTGGCAGCGCGCGACCAAGAAACCGCTGCGCGAGATCGAAGGCGACGGCGAGAACTGGCCCGACGACCTCGAGCCCGATTTCTTCGGGGTCGACGTCGCCATCTCGCGCACCCGCGCCGAATATGACGGTTATGAGGAAATCCGGGAGATCGAGCAACTCTATCTCGACATGATCGCGGCCGCCAAGCGCTTCATCTATTTCGAGAATCAATATTTCACGAGCGCCAAGATCGCCGCCGCGATCGCCGAGCGGCTGAACGAGGACGACGCCCCCGAATTCGTGATGGTCATGCCCAAGACCGCCGACGGCTGGCTCGAGCAGATGGCGATGGACGCCGCGCGCGTGCAACTGGTGCGCGAGATCGCCAAGGCGAAGCACGGCGATCGCCTCCGCGTCTATGTCCCGCACACCGCGGGCGGCGAGCCCATCTATGTCCACGCCAAGACCGCGATCGTCGACGACCGCCTGATCCGCGTCGGATCGGCGAACATGAACAACCGCTCGATGGGGCTCGACAGCGAATGCGACGTCACCATCGACGCCGCGCTGTCGGCGAACACCGGAATCGAACCGACGATCCGAGCCTTACGCGAGTCGCTGATCGCCGAGCATCTCGGCGTCGAGCCCGCGACGGTCGGGCGCGGTTTCGAAGAAACGGGGTCGCTGATCGACACCATCGAAGCGCTGCGCAAAGGCGAAGGCCGTTCGCTCGAACGGCTCCACCTGATCGAGCCGGGGCCGTTCGACGAATATATCGCCGAGCACGAACTGCTCGACCCCGAAAGCCCCGACGCGATGTTCGACGCGATCCCCGAACGCGGAATGCGCAAGAACTGGCGCAAGGGCAAGGCGTGGATCCGGCGGCACCGGCCCTTCGGTCGAAAGCCTGCCTAAGTATCCGTTCGTGTCGAGCGAAGTCGAGACACCCGAAGGCGGGCGTTCCCCAAGCGTGTCTGGACTGCGCTCGACACGAACGGAGGTACAGGGATTAATCCGCCAGCGAAAGGATATGCCGCGCCTGCTTCAAATGCGGCGCGTCGACCATCTTGCCGTCGACCTGTAGCACCCCGACGTCGGGGTTGGCCGCAAAGGCGTCGACGATCGCCTGCGCCCGCGCAACCTCGTCGGCGGCAGGGGTGAAGGCGGCATTGATCGGGCCGACCTGCGAGGGGTGGATCGCCATCATCCCGGTAAAGCCGTCGCGCCGGGCGCGCGCGGCATAGGCGGCGAGGCCGGTCTCGTCCTTGATCGCCGGAAAGACCGTATCGACCGCCGCAACCCCCGCGGCGTGCGCCGCGAACAGCGTCATCGCGCGCGCGACCTCATAGGGCGGCGTATAGCCGCCGTCGGCCTCGCGGCTCGTCGTCGCGCCGATTGCCGCGGGGAGATCCTCGGCGCCCCAGGTCAGCCCGAGCAGCCGGTCCTTCACTTCGCGGTAGCTGCCGAGCGTGAAGATCGCCGCGGGCGTCTCGGTCGCGATCGGCAGTATCGCGGGCAGCGAGGCGTCTTCGGCGGATTCGCTGCGCAATATGGTGTCGAGCTGCAATATGCTCGGCGCGCCCTCGGCCTTCGGCAGCATGATCGCGTCGGGCCGTGCGCCGACGATCGCGGCGACGTCGGCCGCCGTCAGATGCCCGTCAAGCGGGTTGACGCGCACCAGCGTGATGACCTCGCGCGACCCCGCCAGATGGTCGGCGATCGCATGCCGCGCCGTGTCCTTGTTCGCGAGCGACACCGAATCCTCGAGGTCGAGGATGATCGCGTCGGCGCCCGAGGCGGCGGCCTTGGCAAAGCGCTCGGGGCGGTCGCCGGGGACAAAAAGGAGCGAGCGGAGTCTCATGATCAAATCCTCCCCGGAACGGGGAGGGGGACCATGCGAAGCATGGTGGAGGGGGCTGTCGTCATGGAGTGGAGTGTGAGACCGCCAACCCCCTCCGTCAACCCTGCCGGCCGCCACCTCCCCGCGAGCGGGGAGGATTTCAAGACCGCTTCTTGATCAGCGCCGACCGCTCGCACTGGCACACCGTCTCGCCGCGCTGGTTGATCGCTTTGTGCAGGAAGGTCACGATCCCGGCATTGGGCCGCGATTTGCTCTCCTTGAGCCCGACAACCTCGCTCGTCGCATACAGCGTGTCGCCGATGAACACCGGCTTGGGCATGACGAGCTTGTCGTACCCCAGGTTCGCGACCAGCGTGCCCAGCGTCGTATCGCCCACCGACAGCCCGACCATCAGGCTGAAGGTGAAGGTGCCGTTGACGAGGATCTGGCCGAATTCCGACGCCTTGGCCGCCTCGATGTCGAGGTGAAGCGGCTGCGGATTATGCGTCATCGTTGTGAACAGCAGATTGTCGGTCTCGGTCACCGTGCGCCGGATCTCGTGCGTCAGCGTGTCGCCGATCGCCCATTCGTCGAAATATCTGCCGGTCATCAGCCTTCTTCCTTCTCGATCCGCACCAGCAGCGCCTCGACCTGCACCTGCCCGCCGGCCACCGCGTTGAGTTCGGCCACCACCCCGTCGAAGGGCGCGGTCAGGCTATGCTCCATTTTCATCGCTTCGAGCGTGAGCAATTTCTGGCCCTTGATCACCTTATCGCCCGCGGCGACCTCGACCGCGATGACCTTGCCGGGCATCGGCGACAGGATCGCGCCGTCGCCCGCCGCCCCGCCGGTGCTTCCCGCGGCGCGCCAGGGGGTGAGCTGCCACACCGATCCGCTTTCGGCGACGAGCATCGCCGGCGCAGGCTCCTCGGCGCCGGGTCCGTGGAGCGCCACTTCGACACGCTTGCCGTCGAGCAGGAAGGGCGCCGAGCGAACGTCGGGCGCGTTGAGGCGAAAACCGGCCTGCAGCGACCGCGGCGTCATCGCCATTGCGGCATTGGTCAGCGCCTGCGCCGAGGGTTCGGGCTCGGCGGTCATGCTGTCGCCGTCGCGGCCGATGAGGCCGGTGTCGACGCTGCCCGCGACGAAATCGGGGTGGTCGAGCGCATTGATCAGAAACGCGGAATTGGTCTTCACCGGCCAGATCGCGCTGTCCTCGAGCATCTCGGACAAGAGTTCGCGCGCTTCCTCGCGGTCCTCGCCCCAAGCGATGACCTTCGCGATCATCGGGTCGTAGAAGGGCGATACCTCGGCGCCCTCATAGACGCCGGTGTCGACGCGGCCATTATGCTCGGGGAGCTGGAAAAGCTCGAGCGTGCCGATCGAGGGCAGAAAGCCCTTGGCCGGATCCTCGGCGTAAAGCCGCGCTTCCATCGCCCAGCCGTTGATCGCCAGCTCGTCCTGCGCCAGCGGGATCGGCTCGCCCGATGCGACGCGCAGCTGCCATTCGACCAGGTCGACCCCGGTAATCTCCTCGGTCACCGGATGCTCGACCTGCAACCGCGTGTTCATCTCCATGAACCAGATGCGGTCGGCGCGCAGGCCCTCGCTGGCGTCGGCGATGAACTCGATCGTGCCCGCGCCGACATAGTCGACCGCCTTCGCTGCGCGGACTGCGGCGGCGCAGAGCTCGGCGCGCGTCGCTTCGTCCATGCCGGGGGCTGGGGCCTCCTCGATGACCTTCTGGTGGCGGCGCTGCAGCGAGCAGTCGCGCTCGAACAGGTGGACGACATTGCCGTGCATATCGCCGAACACCTGCACCTCGATATGGCGTGGGGTCAGGATATATTTCTCGATCAGCACATGGTCGTTGCCGAACGACGCCGCCGCCTCGCGCTGGCACGAGGCGAGCGCGTCGGCGAAGTCCGCCGCGGCATCGACCTTGCGCATCCCCTTGCCGCCGCCGCCCGCGACCGCCTTGATCAGTACCGGATAGCCGATTTCAGCCGCACGTTCGGCGAGGAAAGCGGGGTCCTGATTCTCGCCCATATAGCCCGGCGTCACCGGCACCCCGGCCTCGGCCATCAGCTTCTTGGCGGCGTCCTTCAGACCCATCGCGGTGATCGACGAAGGCTTGGGCCCGACCCAGACGAGTCCCGCATCGGCGATCGCCTGTGCAAATTCGGCATTCTCCGAAAGGAAACCATAACCCGGATGGATCGCCTCGGCGCCGGTTGCCTTCGCTGCAGCGATGATCTTCTCGCCGATAAGATAGGATTCGCGTGCCGGCGACGGCCCGATATGCACCGCCTCATCGGCTTCGCGCACATGCAGCGCGCGTGCATCGGCGTCCGAATAGACCGCAACGGTACGAATGCCCATCTCGCGCGCGGTGCGGATGATACGGCAGGCGATTTCGCCGCGATTGGCGATGAGGAGGGATTGGATCATTTGTCGATTATCCTTGCCAAGACAGACGGTCTGGCAATTCTCCAGACTCCCAAGCCTTCTTTACCTTATGCTGCGCGGCGGCTGCCGGTCGCGCTTCGACGTCATGTTCCTCAAACGAAAAGCCGGAAAATTCTCCGGTGTTGGTATCGATGAAAAAGGTGCCAGCGCTGCCTTCGTGATGGAAAGCATAGGCAACCTTGCCGCCGTGTTCGCCGACCCGGCGAATATCTACGGTGCCGTATCCCACCACATCACATCCTGAACACGCCGAACCCGCGATCTTCGACCGGAGCATTCAGCGTCGCCGCAAAGGCCAGCCCCAGCACGTCGCGCGTTTGCGCCGGGTCGATGATCCCATCGTCCCACAGCCGCGCGGTCGCGTGATAGGGATTGCCCTCATCCTCATATTTCTGCCGGATCGGCGCCTTGAAGGCCTCCGCCTCTTCCGCCGTCCACTTCTCCGCATCGCGGTGCACCGTCGCCAGCACGCTCGCCGCCTGCTCGCCGCCCATCACGCTGATCCGTGCATTGGGCCAGGTGAACAGGAACCGCGGCGAATAGGCGCGCCCGCACATGCCATAATTGCCCGCGCCGAAGCTGCCGCCGATCAGCACCGTAATCTTCGGCACGGTCGCGGTCGCGACCGCGGTCACCAGCTTTGCGCCATGTTTCGCAATGCCTTCGGCTTCGTACTTCCCACCGACCATGAAGCCGCTGATATTCTGCAGGAAAAGCAGGGGAATGCGGCGCTGCTGCGCCAGCTCGATGAAATGCGCGCCCTTCACGGCGCTTTCGCTGAACAGCACGCCGTTGTTCGCGAGGATCGCGACTGGGATGCCCCAGATATGCGCGAAGCCGCAGACAAGCGTCGCGCCATAATTCGCCTTGAACTCGTGGAATTCGCTGGCGTCGACGATACGGGCGATCGCCTCGTGCACATCATACGGTGCGCGTACGTCCTGCGGAATGATCCCGTACAATTCCTCGCCGTCATATTTAGGCGGCCGCGACTCCTTGATCGCGACCTCGAACCCCGCGTCGCTCCCCAAATGGCTGACGATATCGCGCACGATCGTCAGCGCATGCTCGTCATTCTCTGCGAGATGATCGACGACGCCCGATTTCTTCGCGTGCAAATCGCCGCCGCCCAGATTCTCGGCGCTGATTTCCTCGCCCGTCGCCGCCTTCACCAGCGGCGGGCCGGCGAGGAAGATCGTGCCTTGGTTGCGTACGATTACCGTCTCATCGCTCATCGCGGGAACATAGGCGCCGCCCGCGGTGCAGCTTCCCATGACGCAGGCGATCTGCGGGATGCGCTTGGCGCTCATCGTCGCCTGATTGAAGAAGATGCGCCCGAAATGATCGCGGTCGGGAAACACCTGGTCCTGATGCGGCAGGTTCGCGCCGCCGCTGTCGACGAGATAGATGCAGGGCAGGCGGTTCGCTTCGGCAATCTCCTGCGCGCGGAGATGCTTCTTCACCGTCATTGGATAGTAAGTGCCGCCCTTTACCGTCGCGTCGTTGCACACGATCATGCACTGTCGCCCCGACACGCGTCCGATGCCACAGATCAGCCCTGCGCCTGGGACTTCGCCCTCATAGAGGTCGTTGGCTGCGAGTTGGCCGATTTCGAGGAAGGGCGAACCGGGATCGAGCAGCCGCTCGACGCGTTCGCGCGGCAGCAATTTGCCGCGGCTGGTGTGGCGCTCGCGCGATTTCTGGTTGCCGCCCAGCGCCGCCTCGGCGACACGCGCGCGCAGCTCGTCCTTCAGTGCGATATTATGCGCGGCATTGGCGCGATAGGCCTCGCTATCGGCGTTGATCATCGTTCCCAGGACCGGTGCACTCACGTCGATTTCTCTCCCGTTCAGAATGGCCGCGTTAGCCGGTCGTTCGTCGATTGGAAAGCGCCGCAGGCCGAAATCGGGTGGCGTTGAAACCATCGGCACACAGGCCCGTTGCTTCGGCACATTTTCCCAACACAAGGTCGTCCGCCATGAACCATCGCTTCCTCGCCATCCTGCTGTCCAGCGCCGCCATCCTCGGCTCCACCGCCGCCTGCACCAGCGGCAAGGAGGAAAGCAGCGCCGCCTACACCGTCGGCACCGACCTCGGCATCAGCAAGGCCGCGATGGATACCAGCGCCAAGCCCGGCGACGATTTCTACGCTTACGCCAACGGCAATTGGGACAAGACGACCGAAATCCCCGCCGACCGCTCGTCGATCGGTGCCTTCTACGTGGCGCAGCTCGAAACCGAAAAGCGCAACCGCGAACTGGTCGATGCGATCGTCAAGGGCGACGCCGCCGCCGATACCAACGAAGGCCGCATCGCCGCCTTCTATAAGGCCTATACCGATACCAAGGCGATCGACGCCGCGGGGATGAAGCCCGTCGCCGCCGACATCGCGCGCTTCAACGCGATCGCCGACAAGGCGGCGCTGTCGAAAGTGCTGGGCGAACAGACCCGCGCCGACGTTGACCCGCTAAACGCCACCGATTTCGGCACCGAAAATCTCTTCGGCCTTTTCGTGACGCAGGGGCTCGCCACCCCGGGCGAAGTCATCCCCTATATGCTGCAAGGCGGTCTCGGTTTGCCCGAGCGCGAATATTATCTGTCGGCCGATCCCAAGATGGCGGCGATCCGTGACCAATATCAGGCCTATATCGCCAAGCTGCTGACCGCCGCGGGGCAGCCCGACGCCGCCGCCAAGGCCAAGCGCATCTACGACCTCGAGGTGAAGATCGCCAAGGCCCACGCGACGCGCGAACAGAGCGAGGATTTCACCAAGTCCGCCGCGGTCTGGGCGAAGGGTGATTTCGCGAAGAAGGCGCCCGGCATCGACTGGGACGCGTATTTCGGCGCCGCGGGCCTCGCGGGCGCGGGCAAATTCGGTGCCTATCATGCGAATGCGATCACCGGCCTCTCGGCGCTCGTTGCATCGGAGCCGCTCGACGCGTGGAAGGATTGGCTCGTCTTCCACCAGATCAACAGCCACGCCGATGTGCTGCCGACTGCGGTCGATAGCGCGCATTTCGCCTTCTACGGCACCACGCTCGCCGGCACACCGCAGCAGCGCGCCCGCGACAAGCGCGCGCTCGATGCGCTCGACATCTATCTCGGCGATGCGGTGGGCAAGGCTTATGCCAACAAATATTTCCCCGCCGCGGCGAAGGCCGAGGTCTCCGACATGGTCGAAGGGATCAAGGCGGCCTTCGCCAAGCGTGTCGAGACGATCGAATGGATGGCGCCCGAGACCAAGAAGGAAGCGATCAAAAAGGTCGAGGGGATCGCGGTCGGCGTCGGCTATCCCGAGACCTGGCGCGACTATGGCGCCTACACGATCAGCGCGACCGACGCCTATGCAAATGTCGTCGCGGGCGAAAAGGCCGAGACCGCGCACCAGCTCGCCAAGATCGGCAAGCCGATGGATAAGGGCGAATGGTGGATGGTGCCGCAGACGGTCAATGCGGTGAACCTGCCGGTCCAGAATGCGCTGAACTTCCCCGCCGCGATCCTCCAGCCGCCCTTCTTCAACGCCAAGGCCGATCCCGCCTATAATTATGGCGCGATCGGAGCGGTGATCGGTCATGAGATCAGCCACAGCTTCGATAACAATGGTGCGGCCTTCGATTCGACCGGCGCGCTGCGCAATTGGTGGACCCCAGCCGATCTGGCCAAGTTCAACGCGGCGGGCGACGCGCTCGCTGCGCAGTATGACAGTTACAAGCCGTTCCCCGATCTCGCGCTCAACGGGCGGCTGACGCTCGGCGAGAATATCGCCGACGTCGCGGGGCTGCAGGCCTCCTACGACGCCTATCGTGCCTCGCTGGGCGGCAAGGAAGCGCCGGTGATCGACGGCTTCACCGGCGACCAGCGCTTCTTCATCGCCTTCGCGCAGACCTGGGCGACCAAGATGCGCGCCGAAGCGCTCCGCGCCCGCGTCGCGACCGACGGCCACGCCCCGGGCATGTACCGCGCGCTGACGGTGCGCAACCTCGACGCCTGGTATAAGGCTTTTGACGTGCGGGAAGGCGACAAGCTGTACCTCGCCCCCGACAAGCGCGTGCGGGTGTGGGGCTAAGGTAGCGCCGCGGGCCGGCGCGGACTTGAGATCCTCCCCGTGGCGTCGCCATGGAGAGGATATGGACGAGGGCTCAAGCCTCGACCGGAATCCCCGCCAGCTGCTTCGCGGTGCGGATCGTCAGCGAGGTCTTCACGCTCGTCACATTGGGCGCCGAGGTCAGGTGCGCGGTCAGGAACGATTGGAAGCTCTGCAGGTCGCGCGCGACGACCTTGAGCAAAAAGTCGATCTCGCCGTTCAGCATATAGCATTCGCGCACCTCGGGCAGCGCGCCGACATAATCCTCGAAGGCCTTGAGGTCGGCCTCGGCCTGGCTGCGCAGGCTGACCATCGCGAACACGGTGATGCCGTAGCCAAGCTTCGCCGCGTCTAGGTCGGCGTGATAGCTGCGGATCACCCCCGACTCCTCCAGCGCGCGCACGCGGCGCAGGCAGGGCGGGGCGGTGAGTCCCACCAGCTGGGCCAGCTCGACATTGGTCATCCGCCCGTTTTTCTGCAGCTCGTGCAGGATTTGCAGGTCGATCTGATCGAATTTCTGGCTCGCCATCATTGTAACTTCCGTTTCTCTCTAACGGCATGACCATAATTATATTTCAGGCGATTGCAATTGTCCCACAATGCGACGCGCGTGGTTAAGGCGCTTTCATGACCGCGGGATTCACGCTAGCCGGTAAATATACGCTAACCAGTTCAAGGGGTGGGGGCCCGCACCGCGTGACCGCCGATACGATGATCGCGACCATCTTGCGCCAGGCTCCGGCCGACGGGCGGTCGTGCGTCGCGGCCTGGCGGCAGCTTTCCGATATTCTGGCGCAGCGCGGCAATCAACTGGACGATGACGATATTCGTCGCTCCTTGCACGCGCTCGCGGTCCTGCGTCCGCAGATTCCCGAACCGGTGCGCCGCGACTGCGCGCGCGCGATCGCCCGCCACAGCCGTTTTGCGCCGATCGTCGCGCTCTACGCCAACGACGTGCCCGCGGTGTCGCTCGCGATGCTCCGCGATGCGCAATTGTCGGAGGCCGACTGGCTCGCGCTGCTCCCCGCGACGGGGCCGATGGCGCGCTCCTTCCTTGCCGCGCGGGGCGACCTGCCCGAAGGCGTCAAGCGTGCGCTCGCCAGCCTCGGCGCCGCGTCGGTCGCGCTGCCGCAGCCCGATCCGATGCCCGAGGCCGAGGTCGTTGCGATCGTCGAAGCGGCACCCGCGCCGACTCCGACGCCGCCGCCCGCCGAATCGGAACCCAGCCAGATCAGCGAGCTCGTCCGCCGCATCGACAAATATCAGTCGGCGCGCGGCCAGTCGGCACCCGAGCCGCGCCCGGCGCAGCCCGCACGCGACAGCTTCCTTTTCGAAACCGGCCCCGACGGCGTAATCCACTGGGTCGAGGGCATCCCGCGCGGCGCGGTGATCGGCCTGTCGATCGCCGAGGCCGCGCTCGGCGGCGAGCCGGGTACCGACGGCGTCGCTGCGGGCGCCTTCCGCCAGCGCGCCGAGATGATCAACGCGCGCATGATGCTCGAGGGGGCCGAGGCCGACGCGGGCGAATGGCGCTTCTCGGCCTTGCCCTGGTTCGACCGCGCGACCGGGCAGTTCCGCGGCTATCGTGGCAGCGCCCGCCGCCCGCAGCGCAACGAAATTCCTTATGGTTTGCCCGCCCAGGAGGACAATGCCGGCGATTCGATCCGCCAGCTGATCCACGAACTACGCAGTCCGCTCAATGCGATCTCGGGCTTCGCGCAGATCATCTCGGGCCAGATGTTCGGCCCCGTCAGCCACACCTATCGCGCCATGGCCGACACGATCGTCACCGACGCCGCGGCGGTGCAGGCGTTGATCGACGATTTGCAGGCCGCGACGCGCGCCGCCACGGAACCGGCCCCGCCCACGGGCGAGAACAGCGACATCGGCGCGATCACCGCGCAGGTCGAGCGCGACCTCGGTCCTTTGCTCGCCGAGCACAATGTCGGCATCAGCATCTCGCGCGTCGGCGGGCCCTTTCATGCCGCGGTCGAGGATCTCGCGGCGCGGCGCATGGTCGGCCGCCTGATCACCGCGCTCGTCGACGTCTCCGAATCCAACGGCGCGCTCGTCGGCCAGCTGCTTGCCGACGGCGTGCAGAAAGGCGAGCTGCAGCTACGCCTCGTCCGTCCCGTCGCGATCCGCTTCACCCCCGCGCGCGACCTGCTCGACCCTAGCTACAGCCCCGAGGGCGACGCGCCCGGCGCCGCGATCCTCAGCCTCGGTTTCTCGCTGCGGCTCGTCGACAGCCTCGCGCGTGCTGCCGGGGGGCGGCTCGATATCGGGCATAACGCCTTGACCTTGCACCTTCCCTCGGCCAGTCCAAGCGCTGCTGCGGACCAGCCGGTCCCGCGGCAGCACGACTGACCGGAGCGGGGGCGCTTCGGGAAAATAGGGGAAAATCCGGTGCCGCAGGCCGGAAGTCTTTTGGCGTCTCCGCATGCGTCCGATGTCGTGACGCTCGCCGACGACGAGCGCCCGCATTTCTGGGTCACCATCGACACCGAAGAGGATTTCGACTGGTCGGCGCCCTTCGCGCGTACCGGCTACCGCCTCGACTCGGTCCCCGCGCTCGCCGACTGCCAGCGATATTTCGAGGCGGCGGGGGTCGCGCCCATCTATCTCGTCGACTGGCCGATCGTGGCCGACGATCGCGCGGTCGCGCTTCTCGGCGCCGCGCAGGCGGCGGGGCGCTGCGACATCGGCGCGCAGCTCCACCCCTGGGTCACCCCGCCGCACGACGAGACGGTGGGCGAGCGTAACAGCTATACCGGCAACCTCCCCATCGAGCTCCAACGTGCCAAGATGACCGCATTGCGCGATGCGATCCAGGGCCGCTTCGGCACCCAGCCGCTGGTCTACCGCGCCGGGCGCTACGGGCTCGGCGACCATAGCGCCGCGATGCTCGCCGATCTCGGCTTCCGCTGCGACACCTCAGTGCGCTCGGGCTTCGACTATCGCGGGGGGTACGGCCCCGACTATCACGCGATGCCGCTCAAACCCTGGTGGGTCGAGACGCAGGGCCGGATGATCCTCGAAATGCCGGTGACCACCGTCTTCGGCGGGCTGCTCGGGGGCCTCGGGCGCCCGGCCTATCACCGGGCCGGCGCCGGCGGCCGTGCCGCGCTCGCGCGCCTCGGGCTTTCCGAGCGCATCGCGCTGACCCCCGAGGGCATTCCCGCCGAGCGCGCGTGCAAGGCGATCGACATCGCTGTCGCCCAGCGGCTGCCGGTGCTGAACTTCTCCTTCCATTCGCCCTCGCTCCAGCCGGGCAACACGCCCTATGTGCGCACCGACGCCGACCTCGCCGCTTTCTACCGCTGGTGGGATGTGGTGCTCGCGCATCTCGCGAAACGCGGCATCGCGCCGACCACCGCGACCGAGATATTGGCGATGGCGGAGCGCCGCGCCGGCGCAGCCTGAGCGTTGATGCTTGCCAAGCCTCGCCGCGCTCCGCTATCGCCCGTGCGTCCCCACGGGGGCCTGTAGCTCAATGGTTAGAGCTGGCCGCTCATAACGGCTAGGTTGCGGGTTCGAGTCCTGCCGGGCCCACCATTTTCCTTGCAAATCGAAACCCATCCCGCTCCATGTCGGTAACGAGAATGGGGAGGCGATGATGGGCAAGAAGCGGACGATCCTGCTGGGCGGACTGACGGTGCTGGCCGTGATCGCCGGAACCGTCGCGGTGCGCACGGCAAGCTTCGAACCCGCCGACATCGCCGACGGCGGCGATATCCGGCTCGCCGCGGCGCCCGCTTATGATCTCGCGGCCGCGGTCCAGCATCTCAGCGCCGCGGCGCAGATCCCGACCATCTCGCACCAGGATCCCGCCGAGAATCAGGTCGCCGACTGGGACAAGCTCCACGCCTGGCTCGCGGCGACCTATCCCGCGACACACGGCGCGATGACGCGCACGATCCTGCCCAATCGCACCCTCGTCTATTACTGGCCGGGCAGCGACGCGTCGCTCGAACCGATCATCCTGATGGCGCATCAGGACGTCGTGCCGGTGACCGCGGGGACCGAGAAGGATTGGAAATATCCGCCCTTCGCCGGGACCATCGCCGAGGATGCCGTGTGGGGCCGCGGCACCGTCGACGACAAGGGCTCGCTGATCGGGCTGTTCGAGGCGGTCGAGGCGCTCGCCAAATCGGGCTTCAAGCCCAAACGCGGCATCTATCTGGTCTCGGGCCACGACGAGGAAGCGGGCGGCAGCGGCGCGGTTGCCGCCGCGGCGCTGCTGAAGGGGCAGGGGGTGCAGGCGATCTTCACCCTCGACGAGGGCAGCATCGTGCTCACCGACACGCCTGTGATCGACGGGCCCGCGATCATGATCGGCATCGCCGAAAAGGGCTATGCCACGCTCAAGGTCACCGCCAACGCCCCCGGCGGACACAGCTCGATGCCCCCCGCCGAGACCGGGGTCGAGACGCTGGCGAAGGCGGTGCTCGACATTACCGGCGACCCTTTCCCCATCGAGCTGCGCGGCCCCGGCGCATCTATGATCGAGGCGCTTGCCGCGAAGAAGGGCGGCACCACGAAGATGGCCGTCGCCAACCCCTGGCTCTTCGCGCCGCTGCTCAAGCGCCAGCTCGGCGGCGCGCCCACCACCGCCGCGGCTTTCCACACCACCATCGCGCCGACGATGCTGGAGGGCAGCCCCAAGGAGAATGTCCTGCCGCAATCGGCGAACGCGCTGATCAACTATCGCATCGCGCCGTGGAATCGCTCGACCGACGTGATGGCGCGCGCCAGGGCCGCGGTCGGCGATGGCAAGGTCGATCTCGCCTGGGTTGGCACCCCGCGCGAGCCGTCGCGCGTCTCGTCGACCAGCTCGCAGGGCTGGAAATGGATCGCCGCCGCGGCGCGCGCCGACGCGCCGCAGGCGGTGCTCACCCCGACGCTCGTCGTCGCGGGCACCGACAGCCGCAGCATGGAGCCGGTGTCGAAGGACGTCTACCGCTTCATGCCGATGCATTTCTCGCTGAAGGAATCGGCGATGATCCACGGCACGAACGAGCATATGAAGATCGACAGCTTCAAGCGCATGATCGATTTCTACGCGCGGCTGATCGCGACGTCGGCGGGGTAGGGTGTGAGGGTGTCTTTGATATGAGCGGGAAGAATTTCGCGACGTGGTGGCGGAAATTGCCATGGCAGGGAAAACTTTTGGTTGGATGGGCCGCCTTCGCGTTCACGTCGCTTGTTTTGCTGAAACTGGCGGACTTGGCAGGATTTAGTTTCCCTGAACGCTCGTCAGCGCAGCAATCACCGTTTTCCAGAGACGAGTGCATTCGCCGCCATCAAAGTTCCTACTTTGACCGCAATCCTGACATGTTGGAACTTACCGACGATCAGATCAGTCGGGTGGCACGCGCTTGTGCCATAGAAGAATCTGAATACTACAACTGGTAGCCTCAGAGAATTGGTCGGGGAGACAGGATTCGAACCTGCGACATCCTGCTCCCAAAGCAGGCGCGCTACCGGGCTGCGCTACTCCCCGAACCGCGACGGGCCTTAGAGGGACGATCCGGACAAGTCCATCCCGTCGATGCCCGATGCGCTAATGTCGGTTTTGGGGTGGTTATAGGACATTTCATTTTTCATCGTCATCCCGGCGAAGGCCGGGATCTCGCCGGTGATTCAATGCGACAGGGTGAGATCCCGGCCTCCGCCGGGATACGGAAACCACTAGAAAGCGCCCGTCGTCAACGAAAAAAGGCGGCCTTCCCGAAGGAAGACCGCCCATTTCCAGTTTCGGTCATTGCCCCGAAGGGCTGAGACTTACTTCTTTTCTTCAGCCGGAGCGGCCGGAGCAGCTTCAGCGGCCGGAGCAGCGGCGGCGTCAGCAGCCGGAGCGGCGGTCGCAGCAGCGTCGGCACCAGCGGCAGCAGCTTCGGCGCCTTCAGCGGCGGCGTCGGCGCCAGCAGCGGCGGCGTCGGCGCCGGCTTCGGCGGTCGCGTCTGCGGCCGGAGCTTCGGTGGCGGCGGGCTCTTCAGCAGCCTTTTCACCGCAAGCGGCGAGGGCGAACATGCTGGCAGCAACGGCGATAGCAGCAAACTTCTTCATGATGTGTGGCTCCCTAAAATGCCTTTCCGCGGTAGGGAAAATCCCGTCACGCGAGCCGCGGGATTTAGCCGTTTCGTGCCAATCGTCAACAAAAATAATTGAGTTGGCGCGCCTCCCGCGGAAATCCTACCATTTTGGTTGAGTATTACGTCAGCTCGGCATCGGCGCTGTTCGCCAGAATCGCCAGAGTCGCGGTCCACGCCACCACATTCTGCCGCAATTGTGCCGGATCGATCTTGTCGAGCGTGTCGTCGGGCGTGTGGTGCAGGTCGAAATAGCGCGTGCCGTCCTGTTGCAGGTCGATCGCGGGCACGCCCGCCGCGACCAGCGCGCCGATGTCCGCCCCGCCGCTCGCGGGCGTCTTGCCGCGGGTGATGCCGAAGGGCGCCAGCGCCGCCGCGATCCGGTCCTCCAGCGCCTTAGCGCTCGCGGGGAGCTTGAAATCGACGCGCCACACGCGATCCGCCCCGAAATCGGATTCGAGCGCCACCGCATGCTTCTCGGTCCCGTGCTTTTCGAAATAGGCCTTGCCGCCGAACACCCCGACTTCCTCGGCGCCCGCCCACAATATGCGGATCGTGCGCCGCGGCTGGCCCGCGCTCATCACATGCTTCGCCGCCGCGGTGATGATCCCGCAGCCCGCGGCGTCGTCGATCGCCCCGGTGCCGAGGTCCCAGCTGTCGAGGTGGCAGGCGACGATCACGGGTGAGGCGGCGGGATCGCTGCCCGGCACTTCGGCGATCACATTGCCCGAATGTTTGGTGCCGAGGTCCCGCGGGGTGAGGACGAGCTTCATCCGCAGCGGCTCGGGCACATAGACAATGGCGCCCGTCTCATTCTCCCTGGTGTGCATTGCTTGCGCGCGCACCCACTGGCGCGCCAGCTGGTCGGCGTCGGGGTTCGACAGCGCCCCCGCGGGAATCGGCTTCACCCCCGCCTCGAAATTGGTGCCGCCGGTATGGGGCCCGCGATGATTGTCGGTGCCGATCGAGCGGATCACGACGGCGATAGCGCCTTTCTTCGACGCCGCATTGGCGCCCATGAAGCGCCCGCGGCCATATTGGCCGTAGCCGCTGCCGTCCTGCGTCCGTTCCATCTGGTTATTGATGAAGACGATCTTGCCCTTCACCTCGGCATCGGGCGCGGCGAGCAGCGCGTCGTAGCTGGCGAAATAGGCGATCTCGCCCTCAATCCCCTTAGGGCCGGTCGAGGCGCTGTTGCCGAGCGCGGCGATATGCAGCTTCTGCGGCAGGAAGGGGCTGGTCAGCGATGCTTCTTCGGCGCCGCGCACCCACACTTTCATGTCGAACTGTTCTTCGCGCACATTGGCGAAGCCCAGCGCTTGCAGCCGCGCAACCGCCCAGCGCCGCGCCGCGGATTCGGCCTCGGTCCCCGCCATGCGCGGGCCGATCTCGGTGGTCAGGTCCTCGGTGATCGACCAGGCGATATCCTTGCCCTGCTGCGGCAGCTCAACCGCGCTCGGCGACGGCGGTAGCGAGGCGGCGACGCTGGTGGCGGCCAGCAAGGCGGCGGTCAGCCCGGCGGCGCAGGCGAGGGGGGCGGTGATTTTCATGCCGTCGTCGTAACCGCGCGCGCCGTCCGCGCAAGCGTCGATTGCCAACGCCGCGCCCATTCGCTAACCGGCGCGCAACATCTCTCCCGGCCGCCCGCGCGCGGTCCAGCCAGACATCGGAGCAAATCCCATGGCCGCCCAATATAGTTTCGTGATGAAGGGTCTCAGCAAGACCTATCCCGGCGCGCAAAAGCCGACGCTCAAGGACCTGAGCCTGCAATTCTACCCCGATGCCAAGATCGGCATCGTCGGCCCGAACGGTACGGGCAAATCGACGCTGATGAAGATCATGGCCGGCATCGACAAGGAATTCACCGGCGAAGCATGGCCGGGCGAGGGGATCAGCGTCGGCTACCTAGCGCAGGAGCCGCAGCTCGACCCGACCAAGACGGTCAAGGAAAATGTCATGGACGGCGTCCGCGGCGTCGCCGACATGATGGAGCGCTTCAACGAGATCAGCACGCTGATGGCCGATCCGCCCGCCGACGCCGATTTCGACGCGCTGATGGAGGAAATGGGCACGCTCCAGGAAAAGATCGACGCGGTCGATGGCTGGACGCTCGACAACCAGCTCGAAATCGCGATGGAAGCGCTGCGCTGCCCGCCGGGCGACTGGAGCGTCGAGAATCTGTCGGGCGGCGAAAAGCGCCGCATCGCGCTCACCCGCCTGCTGCTCGAAAAGCCCTCGATCCTGCTGCTCGACGAACCGACCAACCACCTCGATGCCGAAAGCGTCGCCTGGCTCGAAAAGCATCTTGTCGACTATCCGGGCAACGTCATCCTCGTCACCCACGATCGCTATTTTCTCGACAATGTCGTGAACTGGATCCTCGAACTCGATCGCGGCCGCTATTTTGTCTACGAGGGCAATTATTCGACCTATCTCGAAAAGAAGGGCAAGCGCCTCGAGCAGGAAGCGCGCGAGGACCAGGGTCGCCAGAAAGCGATCAAGGACGAGCTCGAATGGATCCGGCAGTCGCCCAAGGCGCGTCAGGCCAAGTCGAAGGCGCGTATCAAGTCGTTCGACCAGCTCGTCGAGGCGCAGGAAAAGCGCACCCCCGGCAAGGCGCAGATCGTCATCCAGATCCCCGAACGCCTCGGCGGCAAGGTGATCGAGGTCGACGGCATCTCGAAGGCCTATGGCGACAAATTGCTGTTCGAGAACCTGTCCTTCACCCTCCCGCCCGGCGGCATCGTCGGCGTCATCGGTCCCAACGGCGCGGGCAAATCGACGCTGTTCAAGCTGATTACCGGCCAGGAAACCCCCGACAGCGGTAATGTCACCATCGGCGACACCGTCCGCCTCGGCTTCGTCGACCAGAGCCGCGACGACCTCAAGCCCGACAACAATGTCTGGCAGGAAATCTCGGGCGGCCACGAGCTGATGAACATCGGCAAGCACGAGATGCAGACGCGCGCTTATGTCGGCGCCTTCAACTTCAAGGGCGTCGACCAGCAGAAGAAGGTCGGCCAGCTCTCGGGCGGCGAACGCAACCGCGTCCATCTGGCGAAAATGCTCAAGGAGGGCGGCAACGTCCTCCTGCTCGACGAACCGACCAACGACCTCGACACCGAAACGCTCGCGGCGCTCGAAGAAGCGCTCGAGAATTTCGCGGGCTGCGCCGTGGTCATCAGCCACGACCGCTTCTTCCTCGATCGCCTCGCGACGCACATCCTGGCCTTCGAGGGCGACAGTCACGTCGAATGGTTCGAAGGCAATTTCGAATCCTATGAGGAGGACAAGATCCGCCGCCTCGGCGACGATGCGACGCGTCCGCACGCGACGTCGTACAAGAAACTGACGCGCTGACCGGGATGGGCGGGGAGGCGGCTCCGATCTCGTCGAGCGCAATCCGGCTCGATGCCGACGCGCTCAACGCCTTTCTGGAGCAGGCCTTTCCGCACGCCCATCCGGGCACGCGCGGTCATGTGGTCTCGGCCGCGCCGGGCCATGTCCAGGCGCGGATGGACCCGAACGACAAGGCGCTCCGCCCCGGCGGGCTGATCTCGGGCCCGACGCAGATGGGTTTTGCCGACATGGCCGCCTATGCGCTCGTCCTCGCGCATATCGGCCCCGTTGCGATGGCGGTGACGAGCGCGCTGAACTACCAGTTCCTGCGCCCTTGCCGGCCAGGACCATTGTTCGCCGACGCGACGATGCTGCGTCTCGGCAAGCGCCTCGCGGTGATGGACGTCCGCATCTGGACCGACGATCCCGACAAGCCCGTCGGGCAGGCGCAGGTGACTTACGCGATTCCGTGACGACTAATCCTCGCTGTGGCGAAGCGATGGGGAGGGGGACCGCCGCGAAGCGGTGGTGGAGGGGCGGCGACGGTGCGCCAATGCCCCTTCGTCAGCGGCTAGAGCCGCTGCTACCTCCCCATGGCTTCGCCACAGGGAGGATCATCAATATTCCAGCGCCGGATACCAACTCGTCCCCCGCCCGCCGGGCGTCAGGTCCAAGATGCTCCACAGGCTCGCGATATCGGGCGCGTCGCGCGGGTCCTGCCCCGGATCGGCCATCTCCGCGGTCATCTCGCTCTTCCAGAACAGCCGGATCCCGCTGCCATTGCGCTTATAGACGACCAGCGCCGGATTCTCGGTCCCGTCCTTGTTGAGCAGATGATAGTCGCGCGCATAATCGTCGCCGACGGTCTGCACAAAGTCGAGCGCCCGCCACCCGCGCTCCGCGGCGAAGGCCTGCTGACGCTCGACCGGGCTGCGCCCCAGGACCTTTAGCGCGACGCGCTGCTTGATGTCGTTGGCATTGCCGTTCACCGACCCCAGCCAGTTGGTGCACATCGGGCACGGCCGCGCGCGCTCAGGCCCGTACATCCAGAAATAGGTGACCAGCGTGTCGTGCTCGCCGAACAGT
The DNA here is from genome assembly GCF_001984035.1 of Sphingopyxis sp. QXT-31. NCBI lineage: Bacteria > Pseudomonadati > Pseudomonadota > Alphaproteobacteria > Sphingomonadales > Sphingopyxidaceae > Sphingopyxis > Sphingopyxis sp. QXT-31. Next base: position 1,079,201 of record NZ_CP019449.1, read on the forward strand.
TCGGCCAGCCCCAGGTCGGCGCCAGCGGCATCGCGGAAGCGGTAATCGGCCGCGACCAGCGGCCCCGGCGGCAGCGCGCGGCGCTGTTCGGCGACGCGCGTTATCTTGCGGCGGAGGTCGATCTCCTCGGCCAGCAAGGATTTTCGGGCCTTGGCATAATCATCGTCTTCGCCGGGGATCGCGCGCCGCCGCGACGCGAGCGCCGGCGCGGCCAATAAAGGTTGGCGAAGGGCCATTCATGTCTCCCTGATTGCAACTGTCATCGCTTTGCCATTTTGGCGGAAAAGCGCCAAATCGTCCGCTCGCAAATGCGGGGCGCCCTGACCGGGAAACGCCCGATATCGGCGACGAGTTGCAGTCAGGCGCCGCAACCCGCGATTTTTCGTTCCTCGCCCTTTCAAGCTGTGTTATGTCGATAACACAACTGGGGAGGGCATCCATGAAACTTGTTTATTTCGCAGCAGGCGCCGCACTGGCCGCGGCGGCTATCCCGGCGCAGGCGCAGATGCGCACCGACCCGGCGGTCATCGCCGAGCAGAAGGCGGCGATCGCCAAGCTCGAAAAATTGCGCGGCGAATGGCGCGGCAGCGCGACGATCACCGGCCCCGGCGGCTCGCTGAAGCTGGTCCAGACCGAGCGCGTCGGCCCGATGCTCGATGGCACGCTGATGGTCGTCGAAGGGCGCGGCACCGACGAGGCGGGCAAGCTCGTCTTCAACGCCTTCGCGGTCATTTCCTACGACGCCGCGACCGACCAATATGCGATGAACAGCTGGACCGACGGGCGCAGCGGCAAATTCCCCTTCGCGGTCACCGACAAGGGTTTCGACTGGAGCGTGCCGCTGCCCAACGGCGCGAAGATCCAGTACAGCGCGACGCTCGCCGACGGCAAATGGGTCGAGATCGGCAGCTATGTCGGACAGGGCATGCCCCCCGTCGAATTCGCCAAGCTCGACGTTCAGCGCATCGGCGATACCGACTGGCCGGCCGCGGGGGCCGTCGGGCCGCAATAGCAGCCTACGTCGGCGCCACTTCCCACAGGATCAGCTTGGTCGCGTTGACATCCTCGCGCCCCTTCGCCGCGTCCGAGCGGCTGAGCTTAACCCCGCCCTTGAGCGCGCCCATCTCGAGCATCGCGTCGATCACCACCACGCCGCCGGCGCCGACATCGACCTCGATCTCGTCGGGCCGCGCCAGCTTCGCCTTGGCGGTGCCGACCTGGATATGATGCTTGCCGGGTTCGACATCGGCCATCAGCATCTGGCCCGACTTGATCTGCCCCTGCGTCGTGCCGTCGAGCGTCACGTTCATCCCCTGCAGCGCGGCGACGAAGCCGCGGCGAGTGATATAGATGCGGCCCTTGCCGTCAGGCGCCTGCATCCGCCGCGCCTCAGCCAGCGCCGCCGGATCCGCCTTCGCCCCGCTCTTGTTGCTCGACAGCGCCCAGATGCAGAAAGCGACGACACCGATCAGGAACAGGGGCGCGAGGATCATCATCGTGCCTTCGCCGACCAGGCTGGCGATCGATGGCCCCATGAAAGCCCCGACGATGGCCGCGAAAAAAATGATCGTCAGCCACATCGCATTCTTGCTCATGTCCGTTCCCCTGTCTGCGGCACCTAGGCCGGTGCAAAATCTCCCGTCGCGTCGTCCATCACATGCAGCACCCCGTCGCTGATCGCGAAGAAGGCACCGCGCAGTTTCAACGTTCCGCGCCGCTCTTTCTCCTGAATACAGGGGAAGGTGCGCAGATTCGCTATGCTCACGCGCACAGCCGCCATTTCCATCGCGCGCCCCGCCTCGCGATTGTCGATGTCCGGATGTTCGGCGCGCACTTCGGCGCTCGCCTCGTCGAGCATCGCGATCCAGTCGGCGATGAAGCCGCCATGGCCGGGCTCGGCGCCCGCCATCGACCGGTGCAGCGCCGCGTGGCACCCGCCGCAGAGGCCATGCCCCATCACGACGATTTCCTCGACCTTCAGGAACTGCACCGCAAACTCGAGCGCAGCCGAAACGCCGTGGCGACCCGGCGTCGTCTCGAACGGCGGCACCAGCGCCGCGACGTTGCGCACGACGAAGATTTCGCCCGGATTGGTGTCGAAAATCTGCGAGGGCTCGACGCGGCTGTCGGAGCAGGCAATCACCATCACCTTGGGCGATTGTCCCTCCGCCAGCTCGTCCCAGCGTTCGCGTTGCAACTGCCATCCTCGCTCACGGAAACGACGATAGCCTTCGACCAGTTCGGTAAAGCGAGTCATGGCGGCGCTTTAGCATAGGAAGAGAGGTTGAGAAGAGGCGCGTGCGCGACTATGTGGGCGCCATGAACGCCCCGCTGCCGAAACCGTCCGAACGCACCCGCAAGCCCGACTGGATCCGCGTCAAAGCACCGACCAGCCCTGGCTATGCCGAAACGCGCAAGCTGATGCGCGAACTCAACCTGCATACGGTGTGCGAAGAGGCCGCCTGCCCGAACATCGGCGAATGCTGGACCAAGAAGCACGCGACGGTGATGATCCTCGGCGACACCTGCACCCGCGCCTGCGCCTTCTGCAACGTCAAGACGGGCATGCCGCGCGCGGTCGACCCGTTCGAGCCCGAGCACACCGCGATCGCCGCGGCGAAGATGGGGCTCAGCCATATCGTCATCACCTCGGTGGACCGCGACGACCTGCCCGACGGCGGTGCCAGCCAGTTCGTGAAGGTGATCGAGGCGCTGCGCCGCGAGGCGCCGCAGACGACGATCGAGATCCTGACGCCCGATTTCCGCAACAAGCCCGAAAGCGCGGTCGCGGCGATCGTCGATGCGCGTCCCGACGTCTACAACCACAATCTCGAAACCGTGCCGCGGCTCTATCCGACGATCCGCCCGGGCGCGCGCTATTATGCCTCGCTGCGCTTGCTCGAGAGCGTCAAGCGCCGCGATCCGTCGATCTTCACCAAGTCGGGGATCATGATGGGCCTCGGCGAAGAGCGGATGGAGGTGCATCAGGTGATGGACGACATGCGCAGCGCCGACATCGATTTCATGACGATGGGCCAATATCTCCAGCCGACGCCGCGGCACGCCAAGGTGATCGACTTCGTCACCCCGCAGGCGTTCGACGCCTATGCGCAGATCGCGCGCGCCAAAGGCTTTCTGCAGGTCGCGGCCTCGCCGCTGACGCGCTCGTCCTACCACGCCGGCGACGATTTCGAGGTCATGCGCGCCGCGCGCGAGGCGCAACTCGCCCGCGCAAGGGCCGGCTGATTGCCGAGGCATCAGGAAAGCCGCATCCTGCCGTACAGCGCGGACCAGATGTTCGCGCTGGTATCGGATATCGCGCATTATCCGGATTTCCTGCCCTGGGTCGTCGCGCTGCGCATCCGAAGCGACAGCGAGAATGAGGCGGTCGCCGACATGATCGTCGGCTTCAAGGGGCTGCGCGAAAGCTTCTCGTGCCGCGTGCACAAGCAGCGCCCGGACAGCGTGACGGTCAGCTATATCGACGGCCCGATGAGCCACCTGACGAATGAATGGCATTTCGTGCCCGTCGAGGACGGCGGCTGCCGCGTCGACTTCATGGTCGACTTCTCCTTCCGCAGCCGCATGTTCGAAGCGCTGGCCGGTCAGATGTTCGACAAGGCGCTCAGGAAAATGATCGCGGCGTTCGAGACGCGCGCGGATGAGCTTTACGGGGTGGCGGCGTAGCGGCTGTTTGTGGGACGGGGCTGACGTTCCAGTTCCTCCCCGGAACGGGGAGGGGGACCGCCGCGAAGCGGTGGTGGAGGGGCCGGGACGGTGCGTCATGGCGAGAGGTTTCGACCCCTCCGTCAGCCCTTCGGGCTGCCACCTCCCCGTTCCGGGGAGGAACTGGCAACGTCCGCTCCCCACCCCAAAGCGGACAAACCACCAGCCGCTCAACCCGCGGGCAGCGCAATATCCTCCGACGGCCCCATCGCATCGCGTTCGGGCAGCAGCAGGTCGAGTGCGAACATCGCCGCGGCGTGGCGGATCGCCGCGCGATCGCCTCCTTCGAACTGCACGCGCTGGGTGAAATATTCGTCGGGGTCCTGCCCGCGCAGCCCGCGCGCGAAGACGACCAAGCCAACCGGCTTCTTCTCCGACCCGCCGCCCGGCCCTGCGATCCCCGTGATCGCGACCGCGACATCGGCGTCGCTGTTCGCCAACGCGCCGGTCACCATCGCCCAGGCGGTCGCCAGCGACACCTCGCCAAAGGTCTCCAAAATCTCGCTGCTGACGTCGAGCTGGCTCTGCTTGGCGTTCGCCGAGTAAGTGATGAAACCGCCCGAGAATACGTCGGAGCTCCCCGGAATGTCGGTCAGCGCGACGCACACCATGCCGCCAGTGCAGCTCTCGGCCGCCGCTAACTTGCGCCCCGCGGCGCGGTTGGCGGCGAGCACGGTCTCGGCGAGGGCGTCGCGTGCGTCGTTTCGATCGGGTTCGGACATGTTATTCGGCGCAGACGTTGGGCGAGCGCTGCTTTTCGCCGGGCTTGTCGTCGCCCGTCAGCGCCAGGATCGCGGCCATGAAATCGCCCGCCTGCCGCGGCGACATCGCGGCCAACGACGCCACCAGCGTATCGACGTCGCGGCACGACCCGGGCTTGATCTCGCCCTCGATCATCGCTGGGATCATCGCCTCGACCAGCGGCTGGAGCAGTTCGTCGGGCATTTGTTCCATGACCGCGGCGTCGGTCTCGCCGTCCCGATCGCCGAATTTCATGAAAGCCGCGCGCGCGACGGGCCAATTCTCGGCCTGCACCGCGCGATACCCCTCGATCATCGCCGCGGCCCCGCCCGCGAGAAAGGCGTCGCCCGGCAGATGCGCCGCGCACGTGTTGCGCACTCCTTCGATCACCGACGGCATCGCGTAGCCCATCATGCCGGCGATCTCGGCGCGCGTGATGCAGATCTGTGCCACGGCCTGCGCCGGCATTCCCACCATCGCCATCGCCGTAACTACGGCCGCCAAACCCCTGTTTTTCATAATCATTCCTTCCAAAGGATCGTCGCGACCGCCTGCGCCGCCAGTCCCTCGCGCCGCCCGGTAAAGCCGAGCCCTTCGGTCGTCGTCGCCTTCACGCTTATCCGCGAAAGGGGCAGGCGCGCAATTTCCGAAATGCGCAATCGCATCGCCTCGCGGTGCGGCCCGACCTTCGGCGCCTCGCCGATGATCGTGAGGTCCAGATGCTGGATATCGCCGCCCCGGTCCGCGACGCGCTGCACCGCATGGTCGAGAAAGCGCCACGATTCCGCGCCCTTCCACTGCGGGTCCGACGGCGGGAAATGGCTGCCGATATCGCCGTCCGCAGCCGCGCCGAGCACCGCGTCGGTGATCGCGTGCAGCGCAACGTCGGCGTCGCTGTGCCCCGAAAGCCCATGGCTATGCTCGATTCTGATGCCGCCCAGCCACAGCGGCTTGCCCCCCACCAGCCGGTGCACATCATATCCCATGCCCGTCGCGATCCGCATCGTCTCTCTCTCCACGCCGAGCAGGCTCTCGAGCATCGCGAGATCCTCGGCAAAGGTCAGCTTGTGCAGCCGCGCGTCGCCCGCGACCAGCGCGACCGGCTCGCCCAGCCGCCGCACCAGCTGCGCATCGTCGCTCGCCGCTTCGCCCGCGGACTCTTCATGCGCGCGGCGCAGCGCGCCCAGCCGGAAGGCCTGCGGCGTCTGCACCCGCGCCAGTTCCGCGCGGTCGACCACGCCGGCATCGGCCTGCCGCACGATCGTGTCGGCCACCGGCAGCACCGGGATCGCCGCGGCCGCACCATCGGCGATCGCCGCGACCAGCCGGTCGATGACTTCGCCCGTCACCCCCGGTCGCGCGCTGTCGTGCACCAGCACCACCGTTTCGTCGTTCAGGCCCGCCAGCGCTGCCAGCCCGCTAACCACCGAATCCTGACGCTCGGCCCCCGGCGCCGCGCGCGTCCATCCGGCGGGGAGGGCGATTTCGTCCACGCTCACCAGCACCCCGGCATAGCCCGCCAGCGCGTCGAGGCTCCATTGCAGCACCGGCTTGCCCCCCAGCATCGCCTGCTGCTTGGGCGCGGCAAAGCCCGTACGCGTCCCGCGCCCACCCGCAAGCAGGATCACCGCGATCTTCGGCTGACCGGAAAGGGGAGCGGATTCGTCCATCAGCAGAGGCGGGTAGCGCAGCCCCGGCTTGCGGGAAAGCCGCTTAGCGTGTAGGGGCGTGCACAAATTTTAGGCAATTTAACCCGAAAGTCTCCCCATGGCGGCGCTCAGCCCCATCCAGATCGGCCATATCACCATCGCGGATCCCGTGATCCTCGCGCCGATGACCGGCGTCACCGACCTGCCGTTTCGCAAGCTCGTCCGCTATTATGGCTCGGGGCTCAACGTCACCGAGATGATCGCCAGCCAGGCCGCGATCCGCGAAACGCGCCAGTCCATTCAGAAAGCGGCCTGGGACCCGGTCGAGGAACCCGTGTCGATGCAGCTCGTCGGCTGCACCCCCTACGAGATGGGCGAGGCGGCCAAGCTCAACGAAGACCGCGGCGCGTCGATCATCGACATCAACATGGGCTGCCCGGTGCGCAAGGTCACCAACGGCGACGCAGGCTCGGCGCTGATGCGCGACCTGAAGCTCGCCGCCGCGCTGATCGATAGCTGCGTCAAGGCTGTGAGCGTCCCCGTCACCGTGAAGATGCGCATGGGCTGGTGCCACGACAGCCTCAACGCGCCCGAACTGGCGCATATCGCCGAGGATCTGGGGGCGAAGCTCGTCACTGTCCACGGCCGCACCCGCAACCAGATGTACCGCGGCGAGGCCGACTGGGGCTTTGTGCGCTCGGTCAAGGACGCCGTGTCGATCCCCGTTATCGTCAACGGCGACATCTGCTCGTCGGCCGATGCGACGACCGCGCTCGCGCAGAGCGGCGCCGATGGCGTCATGATTGGCCGCGGCGCCTATGGCCGCCCGTGGTTGCTGGGCCAGGTGATGGCGGCGCTGCGCGGCGAGGCCGAGCGCCCGGACCCCGGCCTCGACGAGCAATATGACGTCATTACATCACATTACCGCGCGATGATCGACCATTATGGCGAAATGACCGGGGTCAATATGGCGCGCAAGCACCTCGGCTGGTACGTCAAGGGGCTGCACGGTTCGGCCGAGTTCCGCAACAAGGTCAACCAGATCCCCGACAGCAAGTCGGTGCTGGACGCGCTCGAAGCCTTCTACGGCCCGCATCTCACAAAGGCTGCTGCATGAGGCCCGCTGCGTGAGCGCGCTGACGTCGAGCATCCCCAGTTTCGACCATGACGAGCTGATCCAGTCGCACCCCGTCGCGACTTTGCTCATCGACCGCAATGGCGTGATCCTCTTCGTCAACGCCGCCGCCGAACAGCTCTGCAACACCGGCCGCGCCGCGATGGTCGGGCAGGTCGTCTACGACGTCATCGCGATGGACCGCAATTACCGCCAGCGGATGAGCGACCCCGCCTATTCGGCGCTCTTCGCGCACGGCGCCGACATTTCGGTCGGCGGGCGCAAGGCGATCTCGGTTGACATGCAGATGGTCCCCTATGGCGGCACCGGCCACCGGATCCTCGCGCTCGTCCCGTCGCAGCGCGAGGCCGAACTGATGGGCGGCGCGATCGGCCGCTCGGGGCGCGCCGCAGGCGCCGCCGCTTCGATGCTCGCGCACGAGATCAAGAATCCCCTCGCCGGCATCCGCGGCGCCGCCCAGCTGCTCGCGCGCGGCGCCGACGACGGCAAGGCGCGTTTTACCAAGCTGATCGTCGCCGAAGTCGATCGCATCGCGACCTTGATCGACCAGATGGAGCATTTCTCGCGCGGCCAGCCGATCGCCTGCGACGCGCTCAACCTCTACCAGCCGATCCACCAGGCGATGGAGGCGGTGCGCGCGCGCCAGCTGCCCGGCATCCGCTTTTCCGAGGATTTCGACCCGTCGCTGCCGCTCGTGCTCGGCAACCATGATGCCATGGTGCAGATCTTGCAGAACCTTCTCACCAACGCCTCCGAAGTGCTCGTCGGCCGCGACGACGGCGTCGTGCGCCTCGCCACTGCCTATCGCCACGGGCTGTCGATCGACAATGGCGACGGCCGCGGTCGCATCGCGCTGCCGATCGAGGTCAGCGTCAGCGACAACGGCCCCGGCGTTCCGGCCGAGATCCGCGGCGACGTCTTCGATCCCTTCGTGACGACCAAACGCGAGGGCAGGGGGCTCGGCCTCGCGCTCGTCGCCAAGCTCGCGCGCGACATGGGCGGCACCGTCCAGCATATGCGCGACGGCGACTGGACGCGCTTCCGCGTCCACCTTCCCGCGGCCCAGCAGGGGCGTAGCGCATGATCGGCAAGACCATCCTGCTCGTCGAGGACGATCCGACGATCGCGCTGATCATCCGCGAAACGCTCGCCGAGGAATGCGGCAGCTTCGCCGCGGTCACCAGCGTCGCCGAGCGCAACGCCTGGCTTGCGGCGAACGCGCCCGACCTCGTCATCACCGACGTCGTGCTGCCCGACGGCGACGGGATCGACTCGCTCCCCGGCGCCGGGCTTGCCCCCGACGTGCCGGTGATCGTGCTCTCGGCGCAGAACACGCTCGACACCGCGGTGCGCGCCACGGGCATCGGCAGCTATGATTATCTGCCCAAGCCCTTCGACCTCGAGGATTTGATCGCCAGCGTCCGCGCCGCACTCGCGCGCCGCGGCGACGAGCCTGCGGCGGCGCCAGATCCCGGCGCTGCGGACAGCCACGGCCTCGTCGGCCGTGCGCCGGCGATGCAGGCGGTCTACCGAACCATCGCGCGCCTCGCCTCGAACGACCTCGCAGTGCTGATCCTCGGCGAATCGGGGACGGGCAAGGAGGTCGTCGCGCGGGCGGTCCACGCGACAGGCCTCCGCCGCGCCGGGCCCTTCGTGGCGATCAACATGGCCGCGATCCCGCGCGAACTGATCGAGGCCGAGCTCTTCGGCCACGAAAAGGGGGCCTTCACCGGCGCGACCAGCCGCAACGCCGGGCGCTTCGAACAGGCGGCGGGGGGCACGCTCTTCCTCGACGAGATCGGCGACATGCCGCTCGACGCGCAGACGCGGCTGCTCCGCGTGCTGCAAAGCAACGAATATTCGACCGTCGGCGGCAGCCAGTCGCTGCGCGCCGACGTCCGCGTCGTCGCCGCGACCCACCGCGACATGCGTACGCTGATCGCCGACGGCCGTTTCCGCGAGGATCTCTTCTACCGGCTCAACGTCATCCCGGTGACGCTGCCGCCCTTGCGCGACCGCCGCAGCGACATCGCCGCGCTCGTGCGCCATTTCGTCGACAGCGGCCGCCGGTTCGGGCTCCCCGACCGGCAATTCGCACCCGACGCGATGCAGATGCTCGAGCGCTACGACTGGCCCGGCAACGTCCGCGAACTCGGCAACGTCGTCCAGCGCCTCGCGGTGCTCTCGCGCGACACGATCGTCTCGGTCCGCGACGTCGAGGCGGTGCTCCACGAAAGCGGCGAGGGGATTTCGATCGTCGCGCCCCAGGACGCGATCGGCCGCGCGGTCGACGACTGGGCGCGGGAGGAACTCGCCACCGACCACGACGGCACCCTCCACGAGCGCCTCGAAGCGATCGTCGAAGCCGCCCTCTTCCGCCGCGTCCTGCGCGACGTCCGCGGCAACCAGCTGGAGGCGGCGCGCCGCCTGGGGATCAACCGCAACACGCTGCGCAAAAGACTCGGCCAGCTCGATATCGATCCGACGCGGGCTTAACTCTCGCGCGGCAAACATAGATCAGTATGAATCGTGCCAGTATACCCTATGGTGTTGCCCGTATCGGGTTCACGCCCGATGGCCGTACGGAAGGGATCATTCCTGATGACGGCGGGGCAGGAGATATCCGATGCCCGGAACGCGCCACACCGATCTGAACGCTTATCGGCAACTCGTTGCCGTTCAGCGGCACGACCATCCGCAGCATTTTGCCGAGGCCATGGGCGGCCCGCTTGTGGCCGACGCGGGCCGATGTGGGCCTGGGACGGCCCGCAGTGCCGCCCTTTCCCCTGGTGGGCACAGGGCGGCCATGCGCGCTGCAAAGAATGTCTTCCCTGCCGGCGGCAAATGGCTCGTGGGCCAGACAAAGAACGCAGACGAGGACAACGCTCAACCGGCCGTCAGCCCCGCATGTCGATAACGAATGCTCGGGAAATTCTTGATCGGCTGACCGCCCCGCAACTGGCTCGCCTTCGCGGGCTCTTCGGCACGCGGCATGCGCAACCCTGGAATAACGGCGACGACGAGTTGAAAGCTATGCGTCTGGTGCATTGCCATCAGAATGGGCAGGGGCGGGAAACCACCGAACTCAACAATCTCGGCTGGACCGTCGCGATGATTGCCGACACGGCGGACTTCTGAGGTCGGCACTGGTGGCGTCCCGCACCGTCTCCGCGGGGCTAGCGCGCTGCCGGGTAGAAGGCGATTGCTGCCCATAACGAACGCCGCCGGTTCGGTGGGGCGTCCTAAAAAGGGGGAGCGGCCACAAAGATCCTCCCCACGCGCAGCGATGGGGAGGTGGCAGCCCGCAGGGCTGACGGAGGGGTTCGCGACGTCAAAGGTCAGCGCCGCGCCGCAACCCCTCCACCACCGCTTCCCGGCGGTCCCCCTCCCCATCGCTTCGCGTGGGGAGGATCTTTAGGGCAGTTAGCAAGCCCAACCGAGCCGCTTTCCGCGGCCAACTGTGGCCCTCGCGCACTTTGTGTGTTTTCTATGCAACAACATTGTCGTAGCAGGGACACAATGGCGACCAGCGCTCCCTTGGCGAACGACAGCGATTCCGGCGGACAGAACGTGCGCGCCAAGGCCTGGCAGTTCGCAGTGCCCGAATATTATGCGCTCGCGGTGATGCTCAGCGTCGGCATTGCAACCTATATCTTCGTCACTGGCGACGCGCAGAGCGACCGGCTGCTCACCCCCGCGCTCGTCGCCGCGATCATGGTCGCGAACCTGCTGCCCGCCATGACCCTCATTGTGCTTGCGGGCAGTCGGATCGCGCGCGCGCGCGCCACCAGTTCGATGGCGGGGGGCAACGGTCGCCTTCACGTCCGCCTCGTCGCGCTCTTTTCGCTGATCGCCGCAACGCCGACGATGCTCGTCGTAATCTTCGCGTCCTTGCTCTTCCAGCTCGGCGTCGATTTCTGGTTCTCGGACCGCTCGCGCGGCATGTTTGAAAATGCCGCCAGCCTCGCGCAGGGCTATTATCAGGAAAACCAGCGTGAGGTCGTTGCGAATACCGAAAAGATGGCGCAGGATCTCGGCGCCATCCTGACGCGCTTCCCGATCGATGGCCCCGATTTCGCCGACTATTATCTGCAGCAGGTCGTCGTCCGGAACCTCAATGAATCGGCGATCATCGAGGTCGGTGCCGATGGCGTCGCGCGCACTGCCGCGATGATCGACCCCGACAATCGCGACGCCGAAGCGCGGATCACGCCCGAGATGGTCGCGCGGCTCGACAGCGGCGAAAAGGTGATCGCCTCGCGCCAGCAGGACCGAATCGAAGCGGCGACCAGGCTGCCCGGCCGCACGCGCGCCTATCTCTACGCCTCGCGCGACGCCAATGTCCTCGGTTTTCAGCAGTCGGTGCGCGCCGGCACCGTGCTGGCGGATTACAACGCGCTGTTCCAGCGCTCGCAGTTGCTCCAGCTCCAGTTCAACGGTGCGCTCTATCTCGGCGCTTTGCTGTTGCTCGCGCTTGCCGTGATCGCGGCGATCGTCGTTGCCGATCGCATCGTGCGCCCGCTCGGCACGCTCGTCGGCGCGACGCGCACCGCCGCGGGCGGCGACCTGTCGGTGCGCGTCACGCCGACCGCGCACGACGACGAAATTTCAGTTCTTGCCAACGCCTTTAACCGCATGACTGAGCAGATCCAGGGCCAGACCCATGCGCTCGTCAGCGCCAACGAACAGATCGAGGCGCGGCGCAGCTTTATCGAGGCGGTGCTCAGCGGCGTGTCGTCGGCGGTCGTGTCGGTCGACGCCGATCATCGCATCCTGCTCGTCAACGCAGCCGCCGAGCGGCTGATCGGCAGCGGCGCCGAGGAACTCACCGGGCGCCCGCTCGCCGAGGTCGCGCCCGAACTCGCGCGGCTGATCACCGGCGACGAGCGCGAGGCCGTGGTCCAGCTCGCGCGCAAGGAAGCCGAGCCGGCGACGCTCGCGGCCAAGGCCGTCGCGCAGGGCGACGGCTTCGTGCTCAGCTTCGAGGATATCACCCAGCAATTGCTCGACCAGCGCCGCGCGGCCTGGTCCGACGTCGCGCGCCGCATCGCGCACGAGATCAAGAATCCGCTCACCCCGATCCAGCTCGCCGCCGAACGCCTCCAGCGCCGCTTCGGCGACAAGGTCGAGGGCGACCAGGCGACCTTCCGCAAGCTCACCGACACGGTGATCCGCCAGGTCCACGACATGCGGCGCATGGTCGACGAATTTTCCAGCTTCGCGCGCATGCCCAAACCGACCTTCGGCGTCGAGGACGTCCGCGACATATTGAAGCAGGCGGTGTTCCTCTTCGAGGTGGCCAAGCCCGATATCGAATTCGGCGTCACCATCCCCAACGAGATCGAACCCCTCGTCTGCGACCGCCGCCTTCTGTCACAGGCCCTAACGAACATCGTCAAGAATGCCGTGGAAGCGATTGAAGAAAATACCAAAAATTCCGAAACTTCACCGATAGGCCACATCCACGCCACCCTCGATATGGGGAAGGGTGGCGAAATGACGATCAGCATCACCGACGACGGCATCGGCCTCCCCGAAGCCCGCGACAGCATCGCCGAGCCCTATATGACCACGCGCCAGGGCGGCACGGGTCTCGGGCTCGCGATCGTCAAGAAGATCGTCGAGCAACATTATGGCGAGCTCGAATTCGCCGACAATCCCGCAGGGCAGGGGACGCGCGTCACGCTGACGCTCCACCCCGACCGCCTGCGCCCGCTGATGGGGCGCGGCGCCGACACCATGACAGGGCAGGCTGAAACGGTCCCCGGACGCTTCCGGAACCGCCAGGACAGAGAAGAATATGGCGCTTGATATTTTGATCGTCGACGACGAGCGCGACATTTGCGAGCTGGTCGCCGGCGTCATGGAAGACGAAGGTTATGAGGCGCGCACCGCGTCGGACAGCGATGCCGCACTCGAGGCGATCCGCCAGCGGCGGCCGTCGCTCGCGCTGATCGACGTCTGGCTGCAGGGTTCGCGGCTCGATGGGCTGGGGCTGGTCGAGGCGATCAAGGCGTTCGACCCGACACTGCCGATCATCGTGATTTCGGGGCACGGCGGGCTCGACACCGCGGTCGCCGCGATCCGCCGCGGCGCCTTCGACTTCATCGAAAAGCCGTTCGAGGCCGAACGCCTGCTCCACCTCGTCGCGCGCGCGACCGAGAGCGAGCGGCTGAAGTTCGAATATGAGCGCCTCCGCGAACGCGCCGGCCCTGCCGACGAACTCACCGGGTCGAGCGCGGCGATCAACAATGTCCGCGCGACACTGAAGCGCGTCGCGGGTACCGGCAGCCGCGTGCTGATCACCGGCGCCGCGGGGGTCGGCAAGGAGGTCGCGGCGCGCGTGCTACACGGCTGGAGCGGGCGCCAGACCGCGCCCTTCCGTGTCATCTCCTCGGCGCGGATGGATCCAGAGACCGTCGAGGCCGAGTTGTTCGGCGCCGAGGGCGAGGATGGCGCGATCCGCGTCGGCCTGCTCGAACAGGCGCATGGCGGCACGCTCTTCCTCGACGAGGTCGCCGACATGCCGCTGACCACCCAAGGCAAGATCCTGCGGGTACTGACCGACCAGAGCTTCACCCGCGTTGGCGGCCGCACCATGATCCGCGTCGACGTGCGCATCATCTCGGGCTCGGCGCGCGACCTGATGACCGAGATCGCCGAGGGGCGTTTTCGCGAGGACCTTTATTACCGGCTCAACGTCGTGCCTGTGCATATCCCGTCGCTGCGCGAGCGGCGCGACGACATCGCCTCGCTCTGCGAACATTTCGTGAGCCGCTACGCCGCCGATCGCCACGCGCCGCCGCCGGAGATCAGCGCCGAGGCGATGGCCGCGCTCCAGGCGCACGACTGGCCGGGCAATGTCCGCGAGCTGCGCAATGTGATCGAGCGCGTGATGATCCTGGCGCCCAGCGACCGGCTGGGGCGGATCGACGCCGACATGCTGCCCGCCGAACTGGTGCGCGGCGGCACCGACATCCTGCCCAACGCCGAATCGATCACTGCGATCCCGCTCAAGGAAGCGCGCGAGAATTTCGAGCGCGAATATCTGCGCATCCAGATCAACCGCTTCTCGGGTAATATCTCGCGCACCGCGACCTTCATCGGCATGGAGCGCTCGGCGCTGCACCGGAAGCTGAAGCTTTTGGGTTTGACCGATAATTCGGAAGAGTGAAGTCCAACGCTTCATGGCTTTGCGCTAGACCTGCGCTGCGCTTTGTCGCATATTGCGCACGCCAAGGCGAAGGCAACGGGCCGAAACGGGCCGTCCAGCGGTTTTTGCCGCCAAGAACAGGAGGCCAATGTGTCCGATAAAAACCAGAATCTCCAGGATCTCTTCCTCAACGCCCTGCGACGCAGCAAGACACCGGTGACGATGTTCCTCGTCAAAGGCGTCAAACTGCAGGGAATCATCACCTGGTTCGACAATTTCTCGTTGCTGCTGCGCCGCGACGGGCAGTCGCAGCTCGTCTACAAGCACGCGATTTCGACGGTCATGCCCTCGCATGATTTCGACCTCGCCTCGCTCGGCAACGACATTCGCGAGGCGCCGGCGAGCAAGGGCAAGGCGCTGCAGGACGTGTTCCTCAACGCGGTGCGCAAGTCGGACGAATCGGTGACGATGTTCCTCGTCAACGGCGTGATGCTCCAGGGCGACATCGTCGCTTTCGACCTGTTCTGCATGTTGCTCGAGCGCGAGCGGCAGGTGCAGCTGGTCTACAAGCACGCCATCTCGACGGTGCAGCCCAACGGGCCGATCAACCTGAGCGACAGCGAGCCCGAAGGCGACGCCTGATCGATATCGTGGCCGAAAGCGAAGAGGTAACCCGCGGCGCGACCGCGGTGCTGATTGTGCCCGAATGGCACGGGCAGCGCCTGTCGCGCGACCTCGACGCGCGCGCCGAGGAGGCCAAGGGGCTCGCACTCGCGATCGGGCTCGAGGTCGTGGCGGTATTCCCGCTTCGGCTGCGGCAGACGCGCGCGGCGACCCTGCTTGGCGTCGGGCAGATTGACGCCATTAAAGCTGAGATCGGGGAAGGGGCCGCGCAACTCGTCATCGTCGACGCGGCGCTGACCGCGATCCAGCAGCGCAACCTGGAGACGGCGTTCGGCACCAAGGTCATCGACCGCACGGGATTGATCCTCGAAATCTTCGGCGAGCGTGCCGCGACGGCCGAGGGGCGGCTGCAGGTCGAGTTGGCGCATCTCGATTATCAGGCGGGGCGGCTGGTGCGCAGCTGGACCCATCTCGAGCGCCAGCGCGGCGGCTTCGGCTTCCTCGGCGGGCCGGGCGAGACGCAGATCGAGGCCGACAGGCGGATGATCCGCAACCGCATGGCGCGCATCCGCAAACAGCTGGAAGACGCACGGCGCACACGGCAGTTGCAGCGCTCGAAACGCCAGCGTGCGCCGTGGCCCGTGGTCGCGCTCGTCGGTTATACCAACGCCGGAAAATCGACCTTTTTCAATCGCCTGACGGGAAGTGACGTCATGGCGGAAGACATGCTCTTCGCGACGCTCGACCCGACGATGCGCGAGATACGGCTGCCCGGCATCGACAAGGCCATCCTGTCCGACACCGTCGGCTTCGTCTCTGACCTGCCGACCGAATTGGTCGCGGCCTTCCGCGCGACGCTGGAGGAGGTCACCACCGCCGACCTGATCGTCCACGTCCGCGACATCGTCCACCCCGACAGCGAGGCGCAATATGCCGATGTCGTTGCGATCCTCAATTCGCTGGGCGTCAACGGGCCACAGGACGGCGGGGAAGGGGGCGCGGATACTCCCGACGTCATCCCGCAGATCGAGATCTGGAACAAGATCGACACCGCCGATCCCGAACATCGCGCGCAAATTGCCGAGATGGCGGCGCGGCGGACGGACGTCGCGATGATTTCGGCGGTGACCGGCGAGGGCGTCGAGGGCGCGCGCACGCTCATGGCGTCACGCCTGACCGCGCTGCACAAGGTTCAGCGCATCTTCCTGCGCTACGAAAAGGGCGAAGCGGCGGCGTGGCTTCACGCGCGCGGCGAAGTGCTGAGCGATACGCCCGAAGGCGAGGGGCATGTGCTGACGGTGCGGCTGGACCCGGCGGATGCGGCGCGCTTCGAGCGATTGTGGCCGACGGAGACTACTCCGACGCCTTGACCGCCTGCCAATGCGCTTCCTGCGCGCCGAGCGACAGGCCCTGCAGCGATCCGCCGGCGCGGGCTTCCATGGCGGCAAAGCGCCGCTCGAATTTCAGATTGGCGTCGCGCAGCGCACCCTCGGCATCGACGCCGAGCTTGCGCGCGTAGTTGACGACGGCCAAGAGCAGGTCGCCGACCTCTTCATGCCGGTGCGCGTCGTCGGTAGCGGCGGCCACCTCGGCGAGTTCCTCGGCGATCTTGTCGCGCGGACCTTCGGTATCGGGCCAGTCGAAACCGACGCGCGCGGCCCGTCCTTGCAGCTTCTGCGCGCGCAGCAGCGCGGGCAGCGACAGCGCGACGCCGTCGAGCGCCCCTTTGGGGCCGTCCGCGGCGCGCTCGTTCGCCTTGATTGCCTCCCATTGCTGCCGCACGTCGGACGTCGTGGCGTCGCCGAAGATATGCGGGTGGCGGCGTTCCATCTTGGCGGAGATGGCGTTTGCGACGTCGTCGAAGGTGAAGAGTCCGTCGTCGGCCGCGATCTGCGCGTGGAAGACGACCTGGAGCAGCAGGTCGCCGAGCTCGTCGCAGATCGCCGCGGGATCGCCGCCGGCGATCGCGTCGGCGACCTCATAGGCTTCCTCGATCGTGTAAGGCGCGATGGTCGAGAAGTCCTGCGCCAGATCCCATTCGCAGCCGCCGTCGGGGTTGCGCAGCTGGCGCATGACGGCGAGCAGGCGATCGATGGGGGAAGCGGGGGAAACGGGTCCGTCTGCGGCCATCACTTTATCCGATAATATATATTATGTTAAATTGAATGACGGGGTCGAGGGACGAGCGGTTTCGCGTGTCCCACGCTTATGTCACCGCCTGCCACGTCCGGATTACCAGGAACACCAACCCGAAGATCGCGACCCACGCGAGCGCCATCTTGACCCAGTCCTTCATCGGCAACTGGCGCGCGACGAGCGCACTTATCACCAGCGCCAGCGAGCCGATGGCCCAGACCAGGCCCGTCGCCATATCGTTCATAGCTGCACCTCCAGCCCGTCATAGCCGGGCTCGATCCCCGGCGGCAATTCGCTGACTAGGTCGTCATAATCCATCGTATTGTCCATATGCGTGATGATCGCGCGCGGACTGCCGACCTTCTCGAGCGCCGCGAGCGTCATCGCCAGATGCGGATGCGTCGGATGCGGATAGCGGCGCAGCGCGTCGATCACGAACAGGTCAACGCCCTGAAAGAAGTCGACCATCTCGTCGGTGAACTTCGAAAAATCAGTGGCATAGCCGATCTTGTGCGCACCGTCGCTGAAGATGAGTCCGCTCGCCTTGATCGGGCCGTGCGGCATTTCGATCGCCGACACCTCGATCGGACCGATCGATTGATGGTCGAGCAGGTCAATGGGATCGACCGATGCCGGATAGCCGGCATTCCCGGCAAAGGCGTAGGTAAAGCGCCATTTGAGCGTGTCGAGCACATGGTCGCGCGCATAGCAGGGCACCGCCGAGCCGCGCAGGTGCATCACCTGGCGCAAATCATCGAGCCCGTGGGTGTGGTCGGCATGCTCGTGCGTCCAGATCACGGCATCAACCTCGCCCACCTCGGCGGCGAGCAACTGCAGTCGCATGTCGGGGCTGGTGTCGATCAGGATGCGGAAGCCGCCAAGCGAAATCAGGATCGAGGCACGGCTGCGCAGATTGCGCGGGTTGTCGGGATCACACTGGCCCCAGTCATTGCCGAGCCGCGGCACGCCCGACGAGGTGCCGCAGCCGAGGATGCGGACTTTCATGACGAATGTGACGTCATGGCGCCGCCTTGAAGAAAAGCTTGTAAAAATTGAGACTTGTCGCCTCGCCCAGCGTCTCGCGATCCTCGCCGCGCAGGTCCGCGAGGAAGGACAGGGTGTCGGCAACGAAGGCCGGCTCGCCGGTCTTGCCGCGGTGCGGGACGGGGGCGAGGAAGGGGGAGTCGGTTTCGATCAGCAGCCGGTGCTGCGGCAGCCATCTGGCGGTCGCCTGGAGATCGGCGGCGTTCTTGAAGGTCACGATGCCCGAGATCGAGATATAGAGGCCGAGTTCGAGCGCTTGGCGCGCAAAGTCGTCACTGGCGGTGAAGCAGTGGATAACGCCGGGGAAGACCGCCCTGTCCATCTCTTCGCCGAGCAGCGCGAGCGTATCGGCTTCGGCATCGCGGGTGTGGACGATCACCGGGAGGCCGGTCGCCTGCGACGCGTGGATATGGCGGCGGAAGCTGTCCTGCTGCCGCGCGCGGTCGCTCTTGTCGTAATAATAGTCGAGCCCGGTCTCGCCGATGCCGATCACGCGCGGATGCGCCGCGCGCTCGACGAGCTTCGCAGTATCGACGTCGGGATGGTTGTCGGCGTCGTGCGGGTGGATGCCGACGCTGGCCCAGACATCGTCATTCGCTTCGGCGGCGGCGAGCACATCGTCCCACTCGCTTTCGCGCGTCGCGATGTTGAGCATCGCGGTGACGCCCTTCGCCCGCGCGCGCGCCAGCACATCGCCCTGCTGCTCGGCAAGCCCCTTGTAATTGAGGTGGCAGTGCGAATCGACGAGCATTACGCCTCCCCTTCCCCTTCTCCCTCGGGCAGTTCGAGACGGGGAAAGATCGGGACCGGCTGAACGACGGTGAAACCGCTGGCGGCTAGGTTTTCGAACCAGTCGGTATCGGCAAGTGCCGCGGAATCGCGCGCGTCTTCCGCTATGCCCATCTGGTCGAGCAATTTGTCGGCGGCTGCCGGCACGACCGGACGGATCGCGATCGCGAGCGTGCGCACCGCCTGGAACAGCGTCATCAGCACCGCGCGCATGCGTTCGGGATCGGTCTTGCGCAGTGCCCAGGGCGCCTGCCCGTCGACATATTGGTTGCAAGCGAAGACCGCGCGGATCCAGTCCTCGATGCCGACCGAAAAAGCGAGCTGCTCGAATTCGCGCGGCAGACGCTCGGTCGCCATCGCGTGCAAATCGGCCAGTAGGTCGGCATCATCCGGCGCCGGCGCATAGTCGGCGGAAAGCTTGCCATCCAAATTCTTGAAAATCATCGATAAGCTGCGCTGTGCGAGATTGCCGAAGCTGTTCGCGAGGTCGGCGTTGGCGGTGCGCACGATCGCCTCGGCCGAATAGCTGCCGTCCTGCCCGAAGCTGACTTCGCGGAGCAGATAATAGCGCAGCGCATCGACCCCAAAGCGCTCGGCCAGTTCCATCGGGTCGACGACATTGCCGAGCGACTTCGACATCTTCTCGCCGCGGTTGAGCAGGAAGCCATGGCCGAACACCTGTTTGGGCAATGGCAGATTGGCGCTCATCAGGAAGGCCGGCCAGTAAACCGTATGAAAACGAACGATATCCTTGCCGATCATATGGATGTCCGCGGGCCAGAACTTTCCCCACTCGCCGTCGCGGTCGGGGAAGCCGAGCGCCGACATGTAAGTCGTGAGCGCGTCGACCCAGACATACATGACGTGCCCCGGCGAGCCCGGTACCGGCACACCCCAGTCGAAGCTGGTGCGCGAGACGCTCAAATCCTTGAGCCCGCCCTCGACGAAGCGCAGCACCTCGTTGCGGCGGCTTTCGGGGCGGACGAAGTCGGGATTGTCGTCGTAGAGCGCGAGCAATTTGTCCTGGTAGCTGGACAGTCGGAAAAACCAGCTTTCCTCGACGGTCCATTCGACCGGGGTACCCTGCGGCGAAAGCCGGGCCTCCCCTTCCCCCTGAAGCTCGCTTTCGTCGTAGAAAGCTTCGTCGCGAACCGAATACCAGCCCTCATAGCGGTCGAGATAGAGGTCGCCATTAGCCTCCATCGCGCGCCACAGCGCCTGCGACGCTTCGTGGTGCGCGGGATCCGAGGTGCGCATGAAATGGTCGAAACTGATATTCAGCTTGGCATACATCTCACGGAAATATCCCGACATTTCATCAGCGAGTTCGATCGTCGGGCGGCCCTGGTCGCGCGCGGTCTGGTACATTTTCAGGCCATGCTCGTCGGTGCCGGTGGTTAACCGCACGTCGCGGCCGCGCGCGCGCTGGAAACGCGCCATGACATCGGTCGCGATCGCCTCATAGGCATGGCCGATATGCGGACGGCCATTGGGATAGCTGATCGCGGTTGTGATGTAGAAGCGGGTCTTGGTGTCGGACATGGCCGCGCCTTAGCGGGTCGCGGGCGTCGGGGGAAGTCTCAGCGCGCGGGCTTCGGTGCGAGTTCGGCGAGGCAATTGCCGATTTCGAAACCCACCATCGCGCCGTCGTACGAGCCGCGGATCGCGTCGCGAACCGTGCGCTGGACGCGGTCCCATTGCGCGAGCACCGGCGCGATCTCGGCGAGCGGGCGCTCGCGCGCGAGCCCGGCGAGCAGGCCCGGAACGATGTCGATGACGAGTTCCAGCTTGGCGCGGTTGCTGGTCCCGGCAACCTCGCGCGCGAGCGCTTCGCGCAGGCGATTGTCGGGGTCGCCGGTGGCCGCGATCGCGAGCAATTTCTTCTCGGTCGCGGCGACGTCGCTGTCGACCAGCTCGAGCGCCTTGCCGGGAATGCCGCCCGCCGCGGCGACCGTGGCGCGGACCTCGGCCATCTCGGTCATGGGGCGCTTTTCGTGCAGCCACGCCGTCATGACGGCACGCTCAACGGGCTGGAATCGCAGCGTTCTGCACCGCGAGCGGATCGTCGGGAGCAGGCGGCCCGGCGAATGGCTGATGAGCAGGAAGACCGTCTTCGCGGGCGGCTCCTCGAGCGTCTTGAGCAGGGCGTTGGCGGCATCGGTCTCAAGGTCGTCGATCGCGTCGACGATGATCACACGCCAGTCGCCGAGCGACAGCGAGAAATGCAGCCGGCGGATCATGGCGCGGATCTGGTCGATCGTGATGTTGCGCGCGAGGTCCTTGCCCTTGTCCTTCACCTGCCGCGTCAAATGGAGAATCTCGGGGTGGTTGGCCGCCTCGACCAAGCGGGCGGCGGCGGCGTCGCCGGGGTCGTCGAGCGACGGCGCATGCCCCTGTCCGCCCGGACCATGCGTGGCTAGGAAGCGCGCCGCACGCGCAGCGAAACCGGCCTTGCCCATGCCCTGCGGCCCGGCGAGCAGCCAGGCGTGGTGGAGCCGCCCGGCGGCCCAGGCCTCGAGAAAGGCTTGTTCAGGCGCGTGATGGCCGATCAGAGCCATGGTTCGAGATGCTCCATCAGGCGCGACGTCACGGCGTCGGACGCGCCGCCGGCGTCGATGACGCGCCAGCGCTCGGTCTCGGCGGCGGCAAGTTCGGCGAAGCGCGCGGCGAGGCGCGCCTGATAGGCGGCGGGCTTGCTGCCCATCCGGTCGGCGCCCGCGGCGTCTCGTGCCGCGAGGCGGCGCGCGGCCTCATCCTCGCCGAGCGTGAGCAGGAAGGTGCGGTCGGGGAGCAGGCCTTCGGAGCCTACCGCGTGGAGCGCGAGGATGTCGGCGTCGGTGAGCCCGCCGCCGCCGCCTTGGTAAGCGCGCGACGAGTCGACGAAGCGGTCGCAGAGTACCCAGGCGCCACGTTCGAGCGCGGGGCGGATCGTGCGCGCGACATGATCGGCGCGCGCGGCGGCGAAGAGCAAAGCTTCGCTGCGCGCGTCCCAGCGGTCGTCGCTGCCCTCCATCAGCAGGCTGCGGATCGCCTCGGCGCCGGGGCTGCCGCCGGGTTCGCGCGTGGTGACGACGTCGATGCCGCGCTCCGTCAGCGCGGCGGCGAGCGCGCGGAGTTGGGTCGACTTGCCGGCCCCCTCCCCGCCCTCGAGCGTGATGAAGTACCCGCTCACCGCGCGGCAACGCGCTGGCGCGAAGGCTGAGCGAAACCCCAGTCGATCAGCCGCGCGGCCTCCTCGCGGCGCGCCTTGTCGCTCGCCATGCCTGCGACGACCATCACCAGCCGCCGCCCGCCGCGCTTCGCCGAGCCGAGGAAGCAATAACCCGCCTCCGACGTGTGCCCGGTCTTGAGCCCATCGGCGCCGGCGAGGCCGAGGATCGGGTTGCGGTTGGGCTGGACGATCGGCTTGCCGTCGGGCGCGGTGCCGTGCTGGAGCTTCGGGATCGAGAAATAGCGCGCATAGGCTGCGGGATGGTCGCGGATCAGCCGGTCGGCAAGCATCACGAGGTCGGCCGCCGATACTTTGGTCACCCCGCCGTCGGGCCAGCCGCTGGGGGTGCCGAACTTACTCGATTTCATACCAAGAGAGGTCGACACCGCATTCATTCTTTTGACGAATTCGGCCTCGCTGCCGTCGATACCGACCGCGAGCACCGCGGCGGCGTCATTGCCCGACACGGTGATCAGCCCCTTGAGCAGATCGTCGACGCTGACCTTCTCGCCGGGTGCGAGGAACATCGATGAGCCGCCGTTGCCCGCACGCCACTTCTTCCACTCGGCTTCGCCGACCGTGAACTCGGTGTCGCGCGACAATTTGCCCGCCTTGATCAGGTCGAGCACGACATAGGCGGTCATCACCTTGGCCATTGAGGCGGGCGCAAAGCGCTCGTCGGCGCCGCGTGAGTAGAGGATTTTGCCCGAATCGAGGTCTTTGAGCATTACGATCGGCGCCTGCGTGACATAGGCCGGGATCTGCGGCGCGGTCGGGACGGCCTTGGGCGGCGCAGCCTTGGTCTGCGCCAAGACCGTCGTGCCTTGCGCGAGCAGCAGCAGCGCCAGCGCGACGCCCCCTGCCCGGCCGATGCTGAAGCGACCCGGCATCGGGATCAGCGGTCGCGCTGGACCTGCGCGTCGCGGAAGCCCTTCGCCTTAGCCTTGCCGGCCGCGCTCAGCGCCTCGGCTTCACTGGCATAGGGGCCCATGCGCACACGCCACAGATTGCCCGCCTTGATCACGGTGCCGCCGACCGATTTGGCGGCCGACTTGGCGCGCGTTTCGCCGCTGAAGGCGGCGACCTGGACGACATAGCTGCCGCTCGCGGCAACCGGTGCAGGCTTGGGCTTGGCGGGTGCCGCCGCGGGTTTGGGTGCAGGCGTCTTGACCGCCGCCGGTTTGGCCGCGCCTGGGCCTTCGACGATGAAGCGGTCGCCGCCCGGCGACGGAGCCGAGGGCGTCGGCTTGCTGGTCGTCGCGGTGACGGTGCCCGCGGGGACCGGCTGGCCCGCGAGCTTGCCGCGCAAGAGCACGAGCAGCGTGTCGGGGGTCGCGAGGCGCTCGGCGACGGGCTTGCCGCTGCGCAGCTGGAGCTTCTCCGCCGCGGGCGGATTGGTGCGGCGGACGCGCACCGCGGCGAGCCCGCCATTGAGGCCGAGCTGCTGCGCGGCGCCGCGCGACAGGTCGATCAGCCGGTCGTTCGCCATCGGGCCGCGGTCGTTGACGCGGACGAGGATGGTGCGTCCGGTGTCGAGCGCCGTGACCTCGACATAGGACGGCAAAGGCAAAGTCTTGTGCGCAGCGGTGATTGCGTCGGGATCGAAGGGCTCGCCGGTCGCCGTCGGGCGCCCCGCGAGTTCCTCGCCATACCAGCTCGCATAACCGACATCGTCGTAATCGGGGATGTCGGCGGGGGTGTAGGTGGTGCCGCCCACGGTGACGGGCGCGCCGAGCTTCGGCGGGCCGTCGACGGCCACCGGTCCGGCAGGCACCGGCGACGGAGCAGCGGTCGGGCCGCTTTCCTTCTTACCGTCGAAACTACCACAACCGGCGAGCAGCAACGCCGCTCCAGCCGCCATCAGGCCCCCGCCCCTAACGATCGATTTCATCCGCCAATAACCCCACAGACAGCGCGTAAAAGTTGGAACAATTGTAGTCGAGTATCGCACGATAGTTGCCGGTCAGCAAATAGGCGGTTTTTCCGGGACCATCGGGTTCGAGCAAAGTCGCCTGGACATGATCCGCCGGCCAGCGCCCGCCCGCGGGGACGATGCCGTCGGCGCGCCATTCGGCCATCGAGCGCCAGCGGCTGTGGCGTTCGAACACGCGCGGGCAGCGCGTCGCCTGGAGCTTGCTCGCGACGCGCGCGCGGTTGAAGCCCTCGGGCACGCGCACCGCGACGCCCCAGGGCTGGCCCGCACGCCAGCCGGCGCGGCGGAGATAGGCGCCGATCGATTCGATCGCGTCGGCCTCGCTCGACCAGATATTCGCGCGGCCGTCGCCGTCGCCGTCCTCGGCGACCTCGAGATAGACCGAGGGCAGGAATTGCGGGTAGCCGAAGGCACCGGCCCAGCTGCCCTTCAGCACCTGGCGCGGCACGCCCCGCTCGACCATCTGCAACGTTGCGAGGAACTCGGGCTCGAACAGGCTGCGGCGGCGGCCCTCATAGGCGAGCGTCGCGAGCGCCTCGGGCAGGTCGAAATTGCCGGTGACTTGGCCATAGGCGGTCTCGTGGCCGAAGATCGCGATCATGATGCTGGTCGGCACACCGGTGCGCGCCTCGATGCGCGACAGGAGCGGCAACAACCGGTCGTGGACGCGGCGCCCGCCGCCGATGCGCGCGGCATCGACATGCTTCGCTTTGTACGGCGCAAACGCCGGGATCGGCGTGTTCGGGCTAGGCGGGCTGCCGAGATTGTCGCGGTCGAGCGCGACGACG
This sequence comes from Sphingopyxis sp. QXT-31, assembly GCF_001984035.1. Lineage (NCBI taxonomy): Bacteria > Pseudomonadati > Pseudomonadota > Alphaproteobacteria > Sphingomonadales > Sphingopyxidaceae > Sphingopyxis > Sphingopyxis sp. QXT-31. The sequence goes on from NZ_CP019449.1 coordinate 1,104,130, forward strand.
CGGGCATTGTAGCTGAGCCCCGCGGTGACGCGGTCGAAAGTCGCGCGCGACACGCCCTTCGCCTGCGCCTTGGGCCAGAGCGACTGGACATAGGCATCGAAGCCGGGATCGCCGCTTCCCAGCGCATGGAGCGGGGCCGATGCCGCCATCGTCCACGCAGAGGCGGCGACCGCCGTCGCCTTCAGAAAACGGGCGATTCCAGAAGTTTTGCGTCGCATCATGTCCACCCCATAGGCCTGATCTGGCACGGATGCACGTGTCATGAACAGGGCGCCCGGAGACGAGCCGAGTCATAAGCGCGGCGGACGGAGCGGCGTTGACGCTGTTGCCCGGCGGCGGTACGCGCTGAGAGGATTTCAGCGAGGGGCGGCATGGGTATCGATCCGGGATTGTTGCGGTTTTTCTCCCCGCTGCGCCGCCTGCGGGGGTGGCAGCGCTTGTGCCGCGCGCTCAGCGGCCCGGCGCGCCAGGCGCATGGCGAGACCCGGATGCGCTATTCGCGCGGCGAGGTGAGCCTCGACCCCGCCTCCTTCGTCGAATGGAATGTGCTCGTCCTTGGCGATTATGAGGGCGACGAGAAGCGCATCTTCTGCGACCTGGCGCGGCGGCGCGGCAGGACGGGCGTGTGCCTCGACGTCGGCGCCAATGTCGGCATGCATTCGCTGACCTTTGCCGAAGCCTTCGACCAAGTCGTGTCGGTTGAACCGAACCCTCCGGTTTTCAATCGCTTGGTGCGCAATATTGCCAGTGGGTCGAGTGGAAATGTCACGCCGCACAATGTCGGTCTGGCCGACGCCGATGGCGAATTGCTCTTCTACCAGCCGACCGAGGCCAACCAGGGCACCGGGACCTTCGACCCGATGTTCGCCCCCGCCAACGCCCGCGAAGTCTCGCTACCGATCCGGATCGGCGACGACCTGATCGCCGAGACCGGGCTGGCAGGGCGCATCGATGCGGTCAAGATCGACGTCCAGGGTTTCGAGCCGCAGGTGCTCGCGGGACTGGCCGCGACGCTGCGCGAATGCCGGCCACTACTGTGGTTCGAGGTGTCGGATTCGACGATCGAGCGAATGGCGGATTATGGCGGGGTAAAGGGCGTGGTGCCGTTCGACTTCGACCTGTTCCGGTTCCGCACTTATGCGGTCGCGGGGCTGCTCTACCGGACCGAACTGGTGGCGTGCGATGCGGACGCGCCGCTGATCAACGCCGACTATCTGGTCGTGCCCAAAGGCTGAGCGCCGGGCGAGGTTTCGCTTGCTGAGAAACGCATGCGCGCTATGGCGCGGGGCGAGGACAGGTGGCCGAGTGGTTTAAGGCAGCGGTCTTGAAAACCGCCGTGGGTGCAAGCTCACCGTGGGTTCGAATCCCACCCTGTCCGCCAAATGCGATCGTCTGTGCGATCAGAAATTCCAGGCGATCGTCGCGAGCCAGCTGTGCGAGCCGAAATTGCCCTTGAAACGCTGGCCGCCCTGGATGCTGGTGAATTTGAAGCCCTCGCCGTGGATCAGGCGATATTTGACTCCGAGATCGACATTTTTGGTGAGCGGAACATAGGCGCCCGCGAGAAACTGGCCGACCGGCCGCGTCGACTTGGCGTCGATGAAGGCCTCGAGCGGCAAGCGGCTGCGGAAGCGGCTGGCCTTCACCTGCTGAAACCCCACCCCGAGCCCGGCATAGGCGCCGATACGCCGATTGCCGCCCGCCTCTACAAGGACATTCGCCATCAGCGCCTTGCGATGCGTATAGCCCTTCACATCGGGATAGACGCCGGGCTGGCTGATCTCGGGCCCGGTGAGCAAGGTCGGGACATTGACTATATAGTCGTGGATGCGGCTGCGCTGTGCGACGAATTCGCCCTCGACGCGGATTGTGCCGAAGTCGTACCCCGCCGCGAGCGCCGTGTCGAACTGACCGGTGTGATAATCGACGCGATTGGCCTCCTTGACGCCATCGACGCGGAATTCGGTGTCGACAGGATCGGTGAGGCCCAGGCCATATTGGACATAAGCCTTGCCGTCGCGCGCCTGCGCCGCGGAGGGGATCAACAGGCCGACCGCCAGCAACGCGGTAAACGCCCCGGCGGGCCGTTTATGGTTCGATTTCATCGCTTTCCCTAACTGACCCGATACGGGCATATGAGGAGAGCGAGGCGCGCGCAATCGAAACAAATTCAGCTGGCGGCTTTAACGAGCACCCACAGGCCGATGACGAGGAAGAGCCCGGCCGCGATCCTGCGTACCGTGTCGAGGTTGACGCGCTTCAGCAGTTCGTGGCCGAGGAAGATCGCAGGGACGTTGGCGATCATCATACCAATCGTCGTTCCCGCCGTGACCAGTGCGACGCTCTGATATTGCGCGCCGAGCGCGATCGTCGCGACCTGGGTCTTGTCGCCCATTTCGACGAGGAAGAAGGCGATCAGCGTGGTCAGGAAGGCCCCGAATCGCGGTTTGGGGGTTTCGTCGTCCTCGAGCTTGTCGGGGATCAGCGTCCACGCCGCCATCGCGATGAAGCTCGCGCCGATGGCGTAGCGGAAGACCGGGCTGTCGAGGAAGGCGGCCGCCGAGGCGCCGAGCAGCGCGGCGAGCGCGTGGTTCGCGAGCGTTGCCACCAAGATGCCGACCATGATCGGCAGCGGTTTGTTGAAGCGGGTCGCGAGCAGGATCGCGAGCAATTGCGTCTTGTCGCCGATCTCGGCGAGCGCGACGACGGCGGTCGAGGTGAAGAGGGCTTCCATGGGACACTCCGGGGCCGGGCGGCGTTGCGATTCCAACGGACATCGAAACCCGCCGCCCGGCCCGGACGTGGGGTCGATGCCATTGGTCTCGCCCAAGCGCTTTGCGCTTCCACCGCACCACGGCCTCTCGACCGAGTATGTTGACGCGGTGGCCCGTCCGGATGGACGGCTGGCTACTCCCCAGATGACGTGGGTGCGTTAGGCGCTGGTGCTTCGGGAGGCAAGGGCTTTGGCGCCTCTTCTCCCGCATCCTTCGCAGCCTTGTCGGCGGCGGCGATGTCGGCGTCCATTGCCTTGGCGCGCGCCTCGATCTCCTTCGTCGCCTTGTCGTAGCGGTCCTCGAACTTGGGCTCCTTCTCGCACGCGGCAAGCAGCAAGGGCAGGAGGAGCAGCGCCGCGCGCATCAATAGTCCTTGCGGTAGCGGACGCTGAAATTGGTCTGGCCCGAGCCGCCCGCCTGGCTGAGGATTGAGAGCGCCGGGGTCAGGCTGATTTCGAGCTGCGTCGCGGTATAGCCGCGGCCGTCTGTGATCACCTCGAGGTAGATATCGTTGGTGATGTGCTGGCCCGCGGCGAGCGCAGTGCCCCTGCCCTGCGTATCGTCGGGGCCGAGGACGCGCAGGCGGTCGATACCGGTCGCCGACTGCAGCGCGCCGAGCGGGCTGAGGCCGCCGCTGCCCCGCAGGCTGTTGAGCGAGGCGGCGAGCTGCACCGCCTGGAGCGGCGACAGCGCGGTGATCGAATCGCCGAACAATATGCGTGAGACGATCTCGTCCTGCGGCAGCCCGGGAACGCTTGAGAAGGCGATCTGCGGGTTCTGCGCGCGGCCCGAGACGTTGACGGTGACGGTGACATTCTCGATCGTGTCACTGGCGATCAGGCGGATCGACGGGTCGAACGCGTCGCCGGTCGGGAAATTCACCCGGCCCTCGGTGAGTTCGAACGAGCGGCCCGCGAAGCCCAGGGTGCCGCGCACCAGCTCGATCTCGCCGGTGACGCGCGGTGCCTGGGTGGTGCCCTTGAGCGTGACGTCGGCCTGCCATTCAGATTCAAGCCCCATGCCGCTGACATAGATTTCGTCGCTGGCGCGCAGGCGGATGTCGAGGCGGATGAGGTCGAACAGGCTGGTGCCGACCGAGGCGAGCCCGTCGCCGCTGATCCGCGGGCGGCCCGCGGGCGGCTTGCGGCGGACGCCGGTGAGCACGGGGACTTGTGCGGCGCCCTGGCGGACGATGCGGTAGCGCGTTTCGGGAAGGCGGAGGTCGCCCGACAGCAGCGCGGTCTGGCCCGCGACCTTTTCGAGCGTGAGGTTGCCGGTGGCGCGCGCCGAGAGGTCGTCGCTGCGCGCGAGGCGGGCGTTGTCGAGCACCGCCTCGATCTTCATCGGATAGCCGCTGTCCCTCGCGAGGCTGACGTAACCCGACGCCTTGACCGTGCCGTCGCCCGCGATCGCGGTGAGCTGCTCGATCTCGAGCCGGTCGCCCGAGAAGCGGCCGTTGACGACCATGTTGGTCAGCCGCGTGCCATAGGTCAGATTCTCGTAGTTGAGCGCATTGCCGCGGATGACGCCGTCGAGGCACGGGTCGGAGAGGCGGCAGCTGAAGTCGGCGGCGACCGCGATCGGCCCGCCGAGCCGCTGGTCGCCCGAGCCGACGAACGAGAAGAGCGTGTCGGCGGGGCCGTTGTAGCGGAGGCCCCCCGACAGCGGTGCCGCCTGCAGGCGCGTCATCCAGGTTCCGGTGCCCGGCGGCAGCGGACGGAGCGAGGCCTGAAGGCGGCCGATGACGCTGCCGCGCTTGCGCATCACCGCGCTCGCCTCGCCGCCGTCGGCGAGCAATTTGCCGGCAAAATTGATGTCGACCGGCTGGCTGACCGTCGCGGCGGTAGTGCGCGTGAAGCCGGTGATCGTCAGGCGCGCGTCGGCGCGCGGGAAGCTGGTGCTGCTCGCCTGTTCGAAATCGACGCTGCCCGTCGCGCGGCCGCCGAGGCCCATGTCGGGATAGACTGCGTTGAGCAGCGACAGGTTGACGCGGTCGAGCCGGCTCTGGAGCATGATGCCGTCGTCGAAGCGTCCCGCGAGCCGCGCGCTGCTGCCGCGGCCGAAATCGAGTTTGGTCGGGAGCAGTTCGTAGCCGTCCTTGCCGGGGATGATCCGTGCCGGGCTGGTGGTGCGGAAATTGATGCCCGTCGCACGGCCCTGCACCGAGGCGCGCCAGAGTTCGGGGGTCAGGTCGGCGTTGGCGGCGACTCGGAAAGCTACGCCGCTGCTGCCCTCGACCAGCGCCTGTGCCTTGCCCGCGCCATTCTGATAATCGATCTTCACGCGGCCGACCGCGATGTCGAACTCGCGGACGCGCGTCTGCGCGATCTGGATGTCGGCGATGACGCGCGGGCGCTCATAAAGGATGACGTCGGCGTCGACGATCGCGGAGCCGATAGCCAATTGGGCAGGCCCAGGCAGCACGACATTGTTGGCGCGGACGTTGATCGCGGCGGCCTGATATTTCCCTGCGGCGCTGAGGCGGACGAGCCCGCCGAGGCCCTGGCCCGAAGCGTCGAGCTGGCCCACGAAGGGACCCGCGGCGCTCTGGACGAGGCGGCCCTTGAAACCGATGCCCGACAGGTCGCCGCGCTCGATATCGATGGTCAGCGGGCCTTTCGCAGTGAGCAGCACGACATCGGCGGCGAGCGGGCCATAGTCGGTGTCGCCGGTGGCGGCGAGGCGATAGCCGTTCGGCGCGCCGGTGATGCGTGCGACGAGCTTCTGGAGCCCGATGCCGAGCCCGGGGCGGTCGGCGGTGAGCGTCGCGCGCGGATCGGTGATCGTCCCTGCAAGTTGCAGGCCGAGCGGGCCATAATCGGTCGAACTGGCGCGCGCGGTCAGCTGGATCTGGCCGTTGGGGTTGTAGCTCCCCTGCCCGCTGGCCACGCGCATCAGCGGGGCGTTGAGACGCAGATTGGCAAACCGGATCACGCCGTCGGTGCCGTAGCGCACGTCGCTCGACGCGGTCGCATTGCCGCCGAGGACGTTGCGGACGCCCGAGTTGAAGAGCTGAGTCGAGCGCGCGCGGACGCGGCCGACGATCTCGAAGCCGCCGTTCGCGGCGGTCTTCAGATCGGCGTCGGTATCGATGTCGAAGATGCCGACGCTTTCGATGCGATAGTCGTCGATCCGCCCGTCGATCGCGCCGGTGTAGAAGCCGCGGTTGAGGTCGGCGATCAATATCGCCTTGGCGTCGATGCGGCTCGAGCGGAGGCGCATATTGTCGCTGAGCAGGCGGCCGTCCTTATAGGCGAGGTCGCCGTCGAGGCGGACCTGCACGAGCGTGCCCCCCGCGACGACATCGAGCCCGCGGATGCGCGTCGCGCGGCCCGCGACGGGGACGAAGATCTGGTCGGGATCGACGCGTGCCTTGCCCGCGAGGTTCAGCGCCTCGATCACTATGTCGTTGACCGCGAGGCTGGTCGCATTAGCGGTGTATTCGACCGTCGGCAGGCGGAATTCGCCGTCGAGCCGCGCCTGCGCGCGCAGCCCGTTACCGCGCACGGAAGGCGCGATGGTGCTGGGTTTGAGCAGCACGAAAGCGATCTGTAGGCCGTCGTAGCGGCTGGCGCCGAGATCAATCCCGCCGCTGAGCCCGACGCGCGCAGCGTCGGAGGAAATGCGGCCGTCGAGATCGACCTTGCGCTCGGCAAGGCGCGCGGTGAGGTCGATCGCGGTTTCGGTGCCGAGCATATCGGCGACGGGGCCTGCGGCGAGCAGCCGCGACGGCTGCGCGGTGCCCTTGATCGCGAAAGTGCCGTCGCGCGCGGCGAGACCCAGGCGCGCGAGCGGCGCGGTGCCGAGGTTGCCGGTGAGTGTGCCGTTCCAGACTTTCCAGTCCCCCTTGCCGGCGAGCTTGGCGGTCAGCGGTTCCTTGAAGCCGCCCATCGCGGCGAGCACGCCGCCCTGCGGCGCGTTGATAGCGAGATCGACGTCGAACCGATTCGCTTCGGGAACGGCGTCGAGAATCAGCGCAAGCTTGTCGCCTTTGGCATCGCTGCCGATGGTCTCGGCATTGGCTGTCACCTGCGCGCGGCGATCGGCGATCGCGACCTTCCCGGTCAGGCGCGCTTCCTGCCGCTGGCCCGCTACGGGGGCCTCGAAGACGAAGCGGTCGACCTGCAATTTGGCGACGTCGAGGTCGATATCGGGAAGCAGCGGCTCGCCGGTGTCGGGCACGACCTTGAAGGTTGGGAGCCGCTGCATCGTGATCGTCTGCGCGGTCGCCGAACGGATATCGATGTGGTTCGACAGATAAGCGAAGGGGCGCCAGTCGACGCGCACTTCGGGCGAGCGCAGGAAGACACCCTTCGTATCCTTCAGCGTCAGGTCGCGGATCACCAACTTGCCGAACAACGAACCATCGAGGCGGCCGATGCCAATCTTCATCCCGTTTTCGAGCTCGATCTTCTCGATCTGCGTGACGACGAAACGTCGCCCAGCGTCGCTGTTGAGCCCGATCAGGAACAGGCCGATCAGGGCGACGATGCTTAGGATCGCGATGCCGGTCCAGCGCGCGATGCGCCGCGGCCAAGACAGCTTCGCCTTCACCGGCGGCGGCGGCGGCGCGTCGTCGAAGGCGGTGTCGGCGGCCATCAGAAGGCCTGCCCGATCGAGACATAGACGCTGACCCGTCCCTCGCCCGGCTGGCGATCGATCGGGGTTGCGATATCGAGGCGCATCGGGCCGAAATTGGTGTAGAAGCGCCCTCCGATGCCGACGCCGTAGCGCAGGTTCGAAAAGGTCGGGGTCGAGCCGCGATAGACCTGCCCCGCATCGACGAAGCCGACGATCCCGTAGTTGCCGAAGCGGTAGCGCGCCTCGACCGCGGCCTCGTTGACGCTGCGCCCGCCGATCGGGTCGTTGTTCGGATCCTTGGGGCCCAGCTGCTGATAGCCGAAGCCGCGCACCGAGCCGCCGCCGCCGGCGTAGAAGCGCCGCGATGGCGCGAGATTTTCGCGCGAGGCGCCGAGGATCGAGCCGACGCGGACGCGGCCCGCGAGCACGATGCTGTCGGTAACCGGATAATAGCCGCTGACGTCGATGCGCGCGCGGGCATAAGGCGAGAAGCGGCCACTGAGCGAACCTTCGGGCTGGAGCAGCCCGGTGACGCGGAAACCCTTGGTGGGGTTGAGCAGATTGTCGCTGCGGTCGATGCCGAGCTGGCCGGTCAGCCCCGCGATATAATAGACGCTGCGCGTGCGGTCGGCGAGGAGGAAGTCGTAATCATCCTCGCTCGTCGCGATCAGGTCGAGGCCATAGGCGTAGGTCAGCTTCTTCTGCCAGATCGGCGTCGATTCGCGGCTGACGCGCGCGCCGACACGCCCGGTGAGCGCTTCGAAGGCGTTGTAATCGCTGCGCGACGCCTCGGCGATCAGTTCGAAGGTGCGGTCGCGGCGTCCGGCGTTCGAGCGGCGGAAGGTGACGCCGAGCGCCTGTTCCTGCGTGCCCGCGATGCCGCGGACGATCAGCGCGCCCTCGGGCGGGAAGAGGTTGCGGTGCGTCCAGCTGCCCTCGAGGCGGATGCCCTCGCCAGTGCCGTAACCCGCGCTGGCGGCGAGGGTGCGCGGCGGGCCCGCCTCCTGCGTCACCAGCATCGTCACATATTCGGTGTCGTCGCCCGCGCTGTCGCCAGTCTTTTGCGGCTCGACCGACACGGTGGCGAAGAGCCCGGTCGCGACGAGCGCCTGGCGCAGGTCGTCGGCCTTGCGGCTGTCGTAGAGCTCGCCGCGCTTGAATCGCGCAAGCAGTTCGACATGCTCGACGTCGAAGGCGAGCTTGCCCGTGGTTTCGAAGCCGCCGAAGCGCGAGCGGGGACCGATGTCGACGGGCAGCGTGTAGACGCCGTCGCCGGTCGCGCCGTCGAGCAGGATGTCGCGCTGGCCGACGGTCGCGAAGGGATAGCCTTCCTCGGGCAGCTTCAAGGCGATCGCGGCTTCGGCGCCCTGCACGCGCTGGGCGACAATCGGTTCGCCGATCGCGAGCGGGAAATTATCCTTGATCAGCGTCGGCGGGACGGTGGGTGCGGCGTCGATGATGATGTCGGCGAGCGTGTAGCGCTGACCGGGGACGACATCAATGATCGCGGTGAGCGGGCGGCGCTGGCGCGGCGTGGTGTCGGGGGTCGTGCCGCCTGCCGGGGCAGTGGCGGGCGTGGCGGCTCCATTGGCGCGTCCGCCGCCCTGTCCGTCGCCCCCGACGCCGCGGTCGAGCCGCGTGTCGACGCGCGCGTCGTAATAGCCTTCGGAAGCGAGCACGCGGCGCATCAGGTCGGCGTCGGCGGTCAGCCGCGCGCGCACCATCGCGGCGTTCGCCGCCTCGCCGTCGCCGTCGTAGAGCGCCGACAGGTCGCCGAACAGGTCGGCGAGGTCGGCGTCGGTGCTGTCGTCGGCGGGCGCAAGGCCGTTGACCTGGACCGTGTAGGTCACCTTGGCGCTCTCGTCGGCGAATTCGGGTTCGGCGAATTCGACCGGCTCAGCGTTGAAATTTTCGAGCGGCGGCAGCGGCTTGGCGAGCTCGACGTCGTTGATCGGCGCGTCGCCGATCGCCTCGACCGCGTCGCCGTCGGCGAGCGCGGGGGTCGGGGCGGGCTCGGAACCGGGCGCGGCTTCGCCTTCGGAGACGGCTTTGGTCGCCTGGCGGCGTTCGAATTCGGCGATCGATTCCAGCGGCACGTCGAGTTCGGGGTCGTTTTCGGCGGAGATCGGCGGGATTGCCTTCTCGAACTCCTCGTCCTCGATGATCGGCTCGACCGGGGGGAAGACGGCATCGGGCGGCGGCGGCGTGGGCTTCGCCATTTCGGTATCGGCGACGGTTTCGGTGACCGGCGGCGGCGCGGGGGCGTCCTGCGCCTGCGCGGTCGTGGCGGCGAGGCCGAGGAGCGAAGCGGAGAGCGCGAGCGCATGGCGCAGCGGCACCCCCGCCGCGGTCCGGAGGATCATTATGCGAGGGTTTTCAGAATCTTGCATCTGCTGGCCGCCAATCCAAGGCTTCTGACCCGCGGCGACGGGCGGCGCAACCTGTTTCTGCGCCGTTGCGACGGATGGATGGCGGCCGCTGACGATGATTTTCCCCCTGCCGTTGCCCAAGCAACGTCGCTCGGTGGCGAGTGGTTCCGCGCGCTCAGCTTTCGCGGCCGAGGAGATCGACCATGACTTCTGCCTGGCGATCGACCGACAGGTTGGCGAGTGCATAGGCGCGCGCCGCGGGGTCGGCGAAATCGCCCTTATCGAGCAGCCCGGAGAGAAGAGCGGCGAGGCCCGCGACATCGCCTTCGTCGAAGAGATGCCCCTGCCCGCCCATCACCTCGGGGATCGCGCCCGAGCGGCTGCCGACCATCGTGCGACCGCACGCCATCACTTCCTGGATGACGCGGCCGTACTGCTCTTTCCACTTGGGGGTGCTGAGCGAGGGGAGCACGACGATATCGGCGGCGTTCATGTAGCGCGCCATGTCCTCATGCTTCGATTCGAAGAAGATCACGCGGTCGGACAAGCCGAGGCGTCCGATCTGCGCCTGAAGCTGCGCGGTATAGGCCGACGTTCCGATGAAGTCGTCGATCAGGAACTGCCAGTCCTTATCGCGAATCCGGTCGAGCGCATCGATGAGCAGATGGATGCCCTTTTCCGGGGTCTGGCGGCCGAAATAGGCGATCGTCGGGCGCGTCAGGCCGAGCTCGGCGCGCACCGCGGCGCGATCGGCGTCGGACAGCGGCTGGAACAGCCGCGCGTCGAAACCGAGCGGAACCTGCGTCGCGGTGAGCCCCATCGCCTCGATCAGCGCGGTGCCGTCGGCGCTCAAGGTGAAGACGCGGTCGACCCTGCGCCTAGCGCCGCGGCGCAGCCACGCCTTGACCAGCGCCGAGGCGATGCCTGCGGGCTTACGCGTTTCGAACGCCTTTTTGAGGTCGATGCCGAGGCTCTGCGGCATATTCTCGGCGGTGAGCGACCAGAGCTTGGCGCTCGGCGCGACCTTCTTGGCCTGCTGCACCATCATGCTCGCGGGGTCGCTGTCGCAATAGATATGCGTCGGCCTGAAAGCGTCGACGACCGCCTGCAGCCCCTGCAGCGTGTGCGTGCGCTGGTTGGTGCCGCTGAGCTCGAGCAGCGTCAGATCGTAGTTTTCGGGCGGGAAGTCGGGCGTGTCGCGCCACTTTCCGCCGACGAAATGGCGGCGCGGGACGACAAGATGGACGGGCATGCCCTGCGCCCCGATCTCGCGGAACAGCGCGCGGTTCACAGGCTCGTGACACGAGAGCGAGATGCCGAGGAGCCGCGGGCCCGTCATGCGAAAGCGGCGATGGTACGGCGCGCTTCGTCGGCGATGCCGGCCGTGGGCTTCCAGCCGAGCGCGCCGAGACGCGAGATATCGACCGTGAAGGGCTCGCGGAAGGCATCGGTGCCGTCGCCATAGGCGATCGGCACGGGCTGCGGCGCGGCGGCGGCGATACTTTCGGCGAGCGCCTGCATCGTGATCGCGTGGCCTGCGCCGAGGTTGAAGAGGTTCGCCCAGCCCGCGTCGGCGCGCAGCAGCAGTTCCACCGCCGCGATCGCATCGCCGAAGGGCAATATGTCGCGATAGCTTTGCCCGTCGTTGCGCAGTTCCATCGCGCCCTTCTCGGCGATCTGGCTGCAAAGGTCGATGAAGATCAGCCCCGCCTGTTCGCCCAAATCCCGGTGCGCGGGGGCGCCGACCATGTTCGTGGGGCGGAGGATCGCGATGCGGTCGACGGCGTCGCTGGCGAGCAGCCGTTCCTCGACCGCGCGGTGCGCCTGGCCATAGGGATGGTGCGGCGCGGGGACCATGTCTTCGGAATAGCTGGTGCCGACCTTGCCGCCATAAACGTGGAAGGTCGAAAAATGGACCAGCCGCTCCGCCCTGCCCTCGCCGAGCGCGGCTAGGCAAGCGCTGGCGGTAGCGAGGCCCTGCGCCATCGCACCGTCGGCATCGTGTCCCGCGGCGCGCGCGCCGGGCATCGCGAGATTGACGATGGCTGTAAAATCGCCGCCTGGGAGCGCCGCATCGACACTGCTGTCGAAGCTAAAGGAGGCTATGCCGCGCTCCGCGAGCCATGCCGCCCGCGCGGGTGTGTCCGACCGCACGGTTACCGCGACGTCCCAGTCGCCCGCCAGCGCTTCCGCCAGCCGCGCTCCGAAATATCCGCTGCCGCCGACGAGCAGCAGGCGGCCTTCAGCCATGCCTGACGTCCCAGTTGTACGGGATCTTGTCGGTGAACGGGTCCATACGGTCAATCTCGTCCGCGCGGTGCGCGATCGTCGTGCAGTTCGCGACGATCGCGGGATATTGGCCGTAGCCCTTGAAGCCGTTCCACACGAAGGGCGGCACGGTGACGAGGCAATAATTGTCCTCGCCCATGAAGATTTCCTGCAGTTCGCCGCGCGTCGGCGAGCCTTCGCGGTCGTCGTAGAGCACGAATTTGATGCGACCGTGGACGACGGCATAGTTCAGCGTCATCTCGCTGTGGATGTGCCATGCCTTGATCGCGCCGGGTTGGACGCAGGAGAAATAGATTTCGCCGAATTTCTCGAAATGCGGCGCATCGGCGCGCAGCATGTGCATGATCTTGCCGCGCTCGTCCGGAATCTGCCGCAGCGGTGTAATCAGGACGCCGTCGATCATCTATTCCCCCTCTGGGTTGGTTCAGTCCGCCCAGGCGAGCGATTTCGCCCGCGCCTCGGCCACATAGGTTGCGATATCGTGACGCGTCTGCGCCAGCGGATCGGCGCCGTCGGCGACCACCGCCTTGTACCAGCCCGCGGTCAGCGCGACTCCGCCTGCGAAGTCGAGCGTCGGTGCCCATTCGAGCTTGTGATAGGCCTTGTCGATCGACAGGCCGAGCAGGCCGGCCTCATGCACCGCGCCTGCCTCGGCGGCATTCACCCATTCGCCGGGCCAGTGCTTCAAAAATTCGGTGACCAGCCGTTCGACCGAGCCATTGGCCTCGACCCACGGGCCGAAGTTGAAGGCTTCGGTGACGTCGGTGGGCGATTTGACCCGCGCGGTCGTGACTGCGCCGCCGAGCAGCGCGCCGAGCCAGAGATAGCCGCTCAGCGATTCGAGCACATGCTGCCACGGCCGCGTCGCGCGCGGGTTGCGGATGCGGATCGCCTCGCCCTGCGACAGGCTGCGCACGCAGTCGGGGACAATGCGGTCGACCGACCAGTCGCCGCCGCCGATGACGTTGCCCGCGCGCACCGTCGCCATCTTTACCGGGCTGTCCGGCGCCGAGAAGAAGCTGCGGCGATAGCTGTGGGCCGCGATCTCGGCGGCGCCCTTCGACGCGCTGTACGTGTCGTGCCCGCCCATCGGGTCGTCTTCGCGGTAACCCGATAGGATTTCGCGATTCTCGTAGCATTTGTCCGAAGTGACGCACACGGCGACTGCGGGCCGCCCGGCGCGGCGCAGCGCATCGAGGACATGCACCGTGCCCATGACGTTGGTCGCCATCGTCTCGACCGGATTGTCGTAGCTGTAGCGAACCAGCGCCTGCGCCGCGAGGTGCAGGACATAGTCGGGCTTGTGCGCCGCAACGACGTCATTCACCGCATCGGCGTCGCGCACGTCGCCGACGATATGCGTCAGTCGGTCGGCGAGGCCGATGCTGTCGAAATGCGTCGGGCCGTCATCGACCTTGTGCGAGAAACCGACGACATTGGCACCGAGCGTGAGCAGCCATTCGGCCAGCCACGATCCCTTGAAGCCGGTGTGGCCGGTAAGCAGCACGGTCTTGCCGCGGTAGGCGTCGCCGAACATCGCGCTGCTTACCACTTTTTCCAGGGCGCCTGCCCTTCGGCCCACAGCTCGTTGAGCAGCGAATATTCGCGCGGCGTGTCCATCGGCTGCCAGAAACCGTTATGTTCGAACATCATCAGCTCGCGGTCGGCGGCGAGGCGTTCCATGGGCTCGCGCTCGAGGATCAGCTCCTCGCGGTCGTCGAGATAATCGTCGACGAAATTGCGGTTGAAGACGAAGAAACCACCGTTGATATGGCCGCCCGACACCTGCGGTTTCTCGTTGAAGCTCGCGACGACGCCGCCTTCGGTGCCGAGCTCGCCGAAGCGGCCCGGAGGATAGACGCCGGTCAGCGTCGCGGTCTTGCCATGGCCCTTGTGGAAATCGACCAGCGCGGTGATGTCGATGTCGCCGACGCCGTCGCCATAGGTCGCGCAGAAATGCTCGACCCCGTCGAGGTACCGCGCGCCGCGGCGGATGCGCGCGCCGGTCATCGCGTCCTCACCGGTTTCGGCGAGCGTGACCTTCCAGTCCTCGGTCTGGTGCTTGTGGAATTGCAGCCGGTCCTCGCCGCGCTTCGACAGGTCGACGGTGACGTCGGACGACTGGTTCGCATAGTTGAGAAAGAAGTCGCGGATGATGTCGCCCTTATAGCCTAAGAGCAGGACGAAGTCGGTGATGCCGTGCGCGGCATAGATTTTCATGATGTGCCAAACGATGGGCTTGTCGCCGATCGGCACCATCGGCTTGGGCAAGGTTTCGGAGACTTCGCGGAGGCGGGTCCCGCGACCGCCGCAGAGAATCAAGGCTTTCATAAGGGTGAGCTCATTCCGTTCTGTTGGGTCAGGATGCGGCGGAATCGATTGGGCTTTTCAGTGCCCGCTCGGTAGCCGCAAAGCCAAGACGCTGCAACGCGCTTGAGCCCGTAAAGCGCCTCAAGTGCCGCAATAAGTGACATAGGGCGCGGCGGCGTCGGGGCCGGGGCCCGCATAATCCGCCCATTCGGGGCGCTCGGCATAAGGGTTGCGGACGACGTCGAGCAGCGCCTCGAACGGCGCGAGATCGCTCGCCTCGGCCGCCGCCAATGCTGCCTCGACGTGATGGTTACGCGGGATGTAGCGCGGGTTCACGCGGTCCATCGTCGCGGCGCGCTCTACCGGATGGATATCCTCGCGTTCCAGCTGCGCCCACCAGTCGGCGATCCACGGCGCCATCGCCTCGGGCTCGGGAAGCAGCGCCTGCAACGCGTTCGCCTCGCCGCGCAGCAGCTGCGCCAGCGCACGGAAGAATCCGGTGAAATCGACATTGTGGGTTTCGAGTTCGCGGAACAGCGCGTCGATCAGCGCCGCGTCGTTCTCGTGCGCGCTCGCGAGGCCGAGCTTGGCGCGCATCCTTGCGAACCAGTGGCTACGGAAGCGGTCGGGGATCGCGTCGACGAGCGCCTTGGCGGCCTCGACATCGGCTGGATCGACGGCATGGATCGCCGGGAGCAAGGCCTCGGCGAAGCGCGCCATGTTCCAGTGCAGGATCTGCGGCTGGCGGCCATAGGCATAGCGGCCGTTGGCGTCGATCGAGCTGAACACCGTCGAGGCCGAGAAACGGTCCATGAAGGCGCAGGGGCCGTAATCGATCGTCTCGCCGCTGATCGCGACATTGTCGGTGTTCATCACCCCGTGAATGAACCCCACGCCGAGCCAGTGCGCGACGAGGTCGCACTGCAACCCGATCACACGGTCGAGCAGCGCAAGATGCGGGTTCGGCGCCGCGGCGAGGTCGGGCAAATGGCGGCGGACGCTATAGTCTGACAGCTGGATCACATGCTCGGCGCCGAAATGCGCGGCGAAGAACTGAAAGGTGCCGACGCGGATATGGCTCGCTGCGATGCGCGTGAGCACCGCGCCGGGGTGCGCGCGCTCGCGCTGGACGCGGTCGCCGGTCGCGACGGCCGCCAGCGAGCGCGTCGTCGGCACGCCCATCGCCGCCATCGCTTCGGACACCAGATATTCGCGCAGCACCGGGCCGATCGCCGCCTTGCCGTCGCCGTTGCGCGAGAAGGGCGTCGGACCCGACCCCTTGAGCTGGACGTCGAAGCGCGCGCCGCCGGGCGTTACGATTTCGCCGAGCAACAGCGCGCGACCGTCGCCGAGCTGCGACGAGAAATGGCCGAACTGATGGCCGGCATAGGCGAAGGCGAGCGGGTCGGCGCCGGTCGGCAGCGCTTCGCCGGAGAAGAGCCGCGCGAGCGTCGCGTCGTCGGCGCCTTTGGTTTCGAGACCGAGCTTTTCGGCGAGCTTGTGGTTGAAAGCGAGCAGCTTGGGCGCCGAGGGCGTCGCGGCTTCGGCGGGCGCATAAAAACCCTCCATGTCGCGGTGGAAGCTGTTGTCGAAGGCGATATCCATAAGCGCCTTTGTCGATCCTGCGTCCGGCGATTGCAAGCGCGCGTCAGGCGTGATGCGCGAGGAACCAGTCGTAAGTCGCGGCGATCCCATCGCGCAGCTCGATCTTCGGCGACCAGCCCATAGCGGCGAGCTTGGCGTTCGACATCAGCTTGCGCGGGGTGCCGTCGGGCTTTGACGTATCCAGTTCGATATCCACATCGGCACCGACGACCTCGATCACGAGCCGTGCGAGATCGGCGATCGCGATATCGCTGCCCGACCCGACGTTGACATGACTCGCGTCCGAATAGGCCTTCATCAGGAAGACGCAGGCGTCGGCGCAGTCGTCGACGTGGAGGAATTCGCGCATCGGGGTGCCGCTGCCCCAGAGCGTCATCGTGGTCGCGCCCGAGACCTTGGCTTGATGCGCCTTGCGGATCAGCGCGGGCAGGACGTGGCTGGAGTTCAGGTCGAAATTGTCGCCGGGTCCATAGAGGTTGGTCGGCATCGCCGAGATATAGTCGGCGCCATATTGGCGGCGATAGCTTTGCGCGAGCTTGATCCCCGCGATCTTGGCAATCGCATACCATTCGTTGGTCTGCTCGAGCGGGCCGGTGAGCAGGGCCTCTTCGACGATCGGTTGCTCGGCGAATTTCGGATAGATGCACGACGAGCCGAGGAAACAGAGTTTCGCGACATCGGCGCGGTGCGCGGCGTCGATGACATTCGTTTCGATCACGAGGTTCTGGTAAAGAAAATCGGCCGGGAAACCGTCGTTGGCGAGGATGCCGCCGACCTTCGCCGCGGCGAGGAACACCGCATCGGGCTTTTCGCGCGCGGTCCATTCGCGCACCGCCGCCTGGTCGAGCAGGTCGAGCGTGTCGCGCCCCGCGGTCAGGACTTCGCAATTCTCGTCAGCGAGCCGGCGCACGAGCGCGCTGCCCACCATGCCGCGGTGCCCCGCGACCCAGACGCGCTTGCCCGCGAGCGAAAAAGCCTCAGCCATGCGCGGGGGTCGTGCCGGCCTTGTACGCCGCGAGGTCGGCGGCGACCATTTCGCGGCAGAGTTCGCGTACCGACGTCTCGTGGCGCCAGCCGAGCTTCTGATGCGCCTTCGATGGGTCGCCGATCAGCAGGTCGACCTCGGTCGGGCGGAAATAGCGCGGGTCGACCTCGACGAGGCATTTGCCGCTGGTCTTGCACCAGCCCTTCTCGTCGACGCCCTCGCCCTTCCATTCGAGCGCGACGCCGACATCCTCGAACGCCCATTCGACGAAATCGCGCACCGGCGTGGTCTCGCCGGTCGCGAGGACATAATCGTCGGGCTCGTCCTGCTGCATCATCATCCACATGCCGCGGACATATTCGGCGGCGTGGCCCCAGTCGCGCTTCGCGTCGAGATTGCCTAGATAGAGCCGGTCCTGCTGCCCGAGGCTGATCGCCGCGGCGGCGCGGGTGATCTTGCGCGTGACGAAAGTTTCGCCGCGCAGCGGGCTTTCATGGTTGAAGAGGATGCCGTTCGACGCGTGCATGCCATAGGCTTCGCGGTAATTGACAACGATCCAATAGGCGTAGAGTTTTGCCGCCGCATAGGGACTGCGCGGATAGAAGGGCGTGGTCTCGCGCTGCGGCACTTCCTGGACGAGGCCGTAGAGCTCCGAGGTCGAGGCCTGATAGAAACGGCACGTCTTTTCCATGCCGAGGATGCGGATGGCTTCCAACAGGCGCAGCGTGCCGATCGCGTCGCTGTTCGCGGTATATTCGGGGGTTTCGAAGCTCACCTGCACATGGCTCTGCGCAGCGAGATTGTAGATTTCGGTCGGCCGTGTTTCCTGCACGATCCGGATCAGGTTGGTGCTGTCGGTCAGGTCGCCATAATGAAGGTGCAGCCGGGCATTTTCGACATGCGGGTCCTGATAGATATCCTCAATCCGTCCGGTGTTGAAGGACGAAGAGCGGCGCTTCAGCCCGTGGACGACATAGCCCTTTTCGAGCAGCAAGCGCGCGAGATAGGCGCCGTCCTGCCCGGTGATCCCGGTGATGAGGACCAACTCCTTGTCCGGACAAGGAGTTGGTCCTCATTCTTTGGGGGAGATGCCGATATCGGCTTATTGTCGTTTTGCAGCGGCCTCCCCTTCCCGCGGCGCGCGCGCGAAGTCAACCGGCTGTTCACCGGGACCCATGAAACTTCGCCCTTGTTGCAATGCACCAGCATGGCTATCGCGGCGCTCGGCAACAGGAGACAGGGTTTGACCGTGCTCATCACCGGCGCCGCCGGCTTCATCGGTTTCCACCTCGCCCGGCGCCTGATGGGCGAAGGCCTGCCGGTGGTCGGCATCGATATCGTAAACGATTATTACGACCCGGCGCTGAAACGCGCGCGGTTGGCCAAGCTTTCCGAAGAATATGGCGATCTCTTCACCTTCCGCCAGGTCGATTTCGCCGATGCGCATGCGCTCGACGAGGCGCTGATCGACCTGAAATTTACCGATATCGCGCATCTCGGCGCGCAGGCCGGCGTACGTTATTCGATCGACAACCCGCGTGCTTATGTGCATTCGAACCTCGTCGGCCATCTCAACCTGCTCGAAGTCGCGCGCGAGCGCGGCGTGCCGATGGTCTATGCCTCCTCCTCGTCGGTCTACGGCGGCAACAAGACTTTGCCCTTCCGCGTCGAGGACCGCGTCGACCACCCGATGTCGCTCTATGCCGCGACCAAGAAGTCCGACGAACTGATGAGCGAGACTTACGCCCATCTCTACCGCATCCCGCTCACGGGCCTGCGCTTCTTCACCGTCTATGGCCCGTGGGGCCGCCCCGACATGGCCATGTGGATTTTTACCAAGGCCATCTTCGAGGGCACGCCGATCCAGGTGTTCAACGCCGGGGCGATGCGCCGCGACTTCACCTATATCGACGATATCGTCGCGGGCGTCGCGGCGTGCATCGCCAATCCGCCGCCCGACGATGGCGAAATCAAGGCGGGCGGCAGCGTCGCGCCGCACCGGCTCTACAATATCGGCAACAATCGCTCCGAGGAACTGACGCGGATGATCGCGCTGATCGAGGAGGCCTGCGGGCGCGAAGCGGTCAAGGAAATCGCGCCGCTGCAGCCCGGCGACGTGCCCGAAACCTATGCCGACATCAGCGCGATTTCGGGCGACCTGGGTTATGAGCCGACGACGCCGATCGACGTCGGCATCCCCAATTTCGTCGCTTGGTACCGCGACTATCACGGGCTCTGAGCCCTGCCCTCTCCCCCAAGGAAATCTCATAATATGAAGATCGTCGTCGTCGGGCTGGGTTATGTCGGATTGCCGCTCGCAGTCCAGCTCGCGAAACATTTCGAGACGATCGGGCTCGACAGCAACGCCGCGCGCATCGCCGAGCTGAAGGACGGGCACGACCGCACCGGCGAGGTCGATGGTCCTGCGCTGGTCGCCTCGACGCTGGCGCTGACCAGCGACGCCGACGATTGCGGCGGCGCGGACCTCTATATCGTCACCGTGCCGACCCCGATCGACGCCGACAACCGTCCCGACCTGACACCCGTGCGCAGCGCGACGCGCACCGTCGCGGCGCTGCTCGACCCAGCGACGACGCCGACGATCGTCTATGAAAGCACTGTCTACCCCGGCGTGACCGAGGATATCTGCGGGCCGATGATCGAGGAATTGTCGGGCCTCACGCGCGGCCGCGACTTCTTCCTCGGCTATTCGCCCGAGCGCATCAACCCAGGCGACCGTCAGCACACGGTCGACAAGATCATGAAGGTGCTGGCGGGCGAGAATGAGCAGATCACCGAATTGCTCGCGACCGTCTATGGCAAGGTCACGAGCGGCGGGGTGTTCCGCGCCCGCTCGATCCGCGCCGCCGAGGCCGCGAAGGTGATCGAGAACGCGCAGCGCGACATCAACATCGCCTTCATGAACGAGGTCACCAAGATATTCTCGGCGCTCGACATCTCGGTGTGGGACGTGCTCGACGCCGCGCGCACCAAGTGGAATTTCCTGCCCTTCGAGCCCGGGCTCGTCGGCGGCCACTGCATCGGGGTCGATCCCTATTATCTCAGCCACCGCGCGCAGGAGCTCGGCATCGACCCGCAGGTCGTGCTGGCAGGGCGTGCGATCAACGACGGCATGGCCGAATGGATGGCGAGCGAGGTCGACCGCGCGCTCGGCAAGGCCGAAGCCGATATCCTGATCCTGGGACTGACCTTCAAGGAAAATGTCCCCGACCTGCGCAACAGCAAGGTCATCGACCTAGTCGAGGCGCTGCGTGGCCGCGGTCACCGTGTGGCGGTGCACGATCCGCACGCCGATCCGGCCGAGGCGAAGCACGAATATGGGCTCGACCTGGCGCCGATGCCCGATGCGCCCGCCTATGACTGCATCGTCGGCGCGGTCCGCCACGAAAGCTTCCGCGCGCTCGAATTCACCGAGCTTGCGGCGATGCTGCGCCCGGGCGGGCTGGTCGCCGACCTCAAGCGCATGTGGAACAGCGAGCGCGACGTAGCCGTTACAGCGCCGCGTTACTGGTCGATTTGACCCCTGAGGGGGTGGCGCTCGCCGCATTTCCTGCCTAAAGCCGCGAGCAACGATAATAATGGAAGTCTGAATGTCTCGTTCCCGGGAGTCCCTGTTCGATCGCTGGTCCCTGGCGGTTTTCCTGATTGCAATCCTCTTGTTCGGCGGCTCGGCGCGGGTCGATGGCGTCGGGCTGGTGATCGTGCGCACGCTCGCGATCATCGCCATCGCGATCACCCTCCCCGGCTGGTGGGACGAAAGCCGGCGCGAACGCCTGTATAACCGCTATCGCCCGCTGCTGCTCCTGCTCGGCGCGACCGCGGCGTGGATGCTCGTCCAGCTCATCCCACTGCCCGCCGGGCTGTGGTCGGCGCTGCCGGGGCATGGCGAACTCGCGACGCGGATGACCGCCGCGGGGGTCGAGATCGGCTGGCGCCCGCTGGCGTTGTCGCCGGGCCGTGCAATCCATAGCTTGCTTGACATGCTGGTACCGCTGGCGGTCGTTTTGCTCGTCGGCCGCACCTCGGATTCGAGCCTGCGCGAGCTGCCGCTGCGACTGCTGGCTTTCCTTGCGGTTGCGGCTGTCTTCGGCGTGCTGCAGCTGCTCGGCGGCGAAGGCGCACCCTATTTCCACCGCATTACCAATATTGGCGCTGCGGTCGGCTTCTTTGCCAACCGCAACCACCATGCGGTGTTCCTCGCGCTCTATTGGCCGCTGCTTCTGTGGTTCCTCCACGGTCGCAACGACCGGGCGGGCAGTCATGCGGCGACGCTGCTCGGGGTGCTTGGCGGGGTCGCGGTGATGCTGGCGATCATGGCGACCGGATCGCGCGCCGGCCTTGCCATCGGCGGCGCGAGCTTCCTCGCGACCAGCCTGCTGCTCTACCGCTCGCGCGGTGCAGCGGTCGGCACCGCATCGGCGGGCAATATCGTGCGGCTGACCCTGCTCGCGTCGATCGTCGGCACGCTCGCCGGGGCGATCGCGATGCTGATCTTCGGCGCCGGGTTCATGGACCGGCTCGACCAGGGCGATGTGATGGCCGACCTGCGCCTCGCGGTGCTGCCGACGCTCAACGCGATGATCTGGCACTATGCGCCCCTTGGCGGCGGTTTCGGCAGCTTCGAGGCCGCGTACAAGATCGCCGAGCCCGTGAACCTGTTGTCGCTGCAATATCTGAACCATGCGCATAACGACTATCTGGAGCTGCTGATCGACGGCGGCCTGCCCGCGCTCGGGCTGCTGGTCGGCTGGGGCTTCGTCGTATGGAAGGCCGCGCGGCGCGGGTGGTCCGACGAGCAGGCGGCGGCGACCGATCGCGTCGGAATCATCGCTTCGCTGATGATGCTTGCGATCTTCGCCGCGGCCAGCCTCGTCGACTATCCGCTGCGCACGCCCGCCCTGGCCGCGATGGCGACGCTGGCGACGGTGCTGCTCTATCGCCGCCCCGACATTGCCACGACTCGCCGCAAGGGGCAGCGCAGCGTGGCGGGGTTTCACTAAGGCTGCGCCACGAGGGCGACGGTATTGATTTTGCGGTTTCCTTTGCCGGGCGGGCGGGCTAGTCCCTCGCAGGCAGCGGGCATTAAAAAAGGGAAGATGTTTCGGTGAACTTTCGTTTGGCTATCGCCAGCCTGACCGCTGCCTGCCTGCTGGCCGGCTGTGGCGGCCGCGCCCCGCAACTCACGAGCACGCCGACGCTCCAGGTCACCGAAGGCAATGCGCTTCCCGCCCCCTCGGGCGCCGATCTGGTCGGGGAGACGCGTCCCTATTTGATCGGCCCGTTCGACCGGCTGAGCGTCGATGTCTATGGCGTGCCGGACCTCAGCAAGCAGGTGCAGGCCGATGCCTCGGGCAAGATCCAGCTGCCGCTGGTCGGCGAGATCCAGGCATCGAACCAGACCACCGCGCAGCTCGCCGAAGCGATCGAAGCCCGTCTCACGCGTTTCGTCCGCCGTCCCGACGTCAGCGTCAATGTGACCGAATCGGTCAGCCAGGTGCTGACCGTCGACGGCCAGGTGATGCAGCCGGGCCTCTATCCCGTGGTCGGCAAGATGTCGCTGATGCGCGCGGTCGCGCTCGCCAAGGGCACGACCGAATTTGCGAAGCTCGACGACGTCGTGATCTTCCGCACGGTGGGCGGCCAGCGGATGGCCGCGCTTTATAATCTGAAACAGATCCGTACGGGCGTGTACGACGATCCCGAGGTCTTCGCCAACGACGTCGTCGTGGTCGGCGATTCGCCCGCCCGCCGCCTGTTCAAGGACATTTTGGCGACGACCCCGCTGCTGGTGTCGCCCCTCGTCGCTCTCATCCGATAGATTTTCAGGAAGTTCGAACGCGCCCCATGACCGACGCAACTCAACAGTCCCCGATGTTGGCCGTTCCAGCGAGCCAGACCGTCGACGCCGATTCCGGTCGGCAGTCCGGCGGCTTCGCGACGGCGATGCCGTGGATCCTGCAATATTGGCGCGTCGCGCTGCGCTGGAAATGGGTGATCATCGGCACGATCATCGCCTGCCTGGTTGCGGGCGCCGTCTATACGATGCTCGCCGAGCGCATTTATACAGCGACCGCCCGGATCGAGATTTCGCGCACCGAGTCCAAGGTTCTCGGCAACATGACCGGTGTCGAGGCCGAGCGCGGCGGCCGCGTCGAACAGGAATTCTACCAGACGCAATATAACCTGCTGCGCGCACGCTCGCAGGCCGAGCGCGTCGCGAAGAGCCTGAACCTCGCGCGCGATCCCGCCTATCTGGCTGCGTTCGGCGGCAAGGCGCCGCCGTCGTCGCTGCGCGTGATGTCGAAAGCCGAACTCGACGCCGCGACCCGCAGCGTCGCGGGCCGCCTGAGCAGCGCGGTCCAGATCAAGCCGGTCGTCGGATCGGCCCTCGTCGACATCTCGGTATCGACCCCCGACCCCGAGCTTTCGGCGAAAGTCGCCAACAGCTGGGCAGAGAATTTCATCTCGGCCAACCTCGAGCGCCGCTATGATTCGGCCTCCTATGCCCGCCGCTTCCTCGAGGAGCAGCTCGCGCTGACCAAGGCCAAGATGGAAGAGGCCGAGCGCGACATGATGAGCTATGCCGAACGGCAGGGCATCCTCACCATCGCGCAGTCGGACAGCAGCGATCCCAAGGCGCCAAGCGTCGAGCGCTCGATCACCGCGACCGACCTCGTCGCGCTCAACGACGCGCTCAACAAGGCGACCATCGAGCGCATCGCAGCCGAGAGCGCGCTTGGCGCGGCCACCGGCCAGGCATCGGCCACCGCCGGCGGCAGCCCCAGCGTGTCGAACCTGCGCCAGCGGAAGTCGGACCTGCAGGCCGAATATGCCAAGCTGATGGTCATCTTCCAGCCCGACTATCCCCCTGCGCAGGCGCTCGATCGCCAGATCAAGGAAATCGACCGCGCGATCGCCAACGAGCAGAGCCAGGTCGGCGGGTCGAGCGTCGCGGCGGCGCGCGCCGCCTATAACGCCGCGCTGTCGCGCGAGCAGGAACTGCGCTCGCGCGTCGGTGGCACGCGGACCGACCTGGTCGACGAACGCCGCCGCAGCGTCCAGTACGGCATCCTGCAGCGCGAGGTCGATACCAACCGCGAACTCTATGACGGCCTGCTCCAGCGCTACAAGGAGGTCGGCATCGCCGGCGGCGTCGGCACCAACAATGTCGCGATCGTCGATCGTGCGCTGCGCCCCGGCGGTCCGTCGAGCCCCAAGCTGATGAACAATATGTTCACTTCGCTCCTGATTGGCCTCGCGCTCGCCGCGCTGCTGACCGTCATCCTGGCGCAGATCGACACCACGGTCCGCGACCCAGCGGAGGCGCAGGAAGTCACCGACCTGCCGCTGCTCGGGGTCATTCCCGACACCGACAATGAACTGGCGATCGAGGAGGTGCGCGACCGCAAGTCGTCGCAGTCCGAAGCCTATCTGTCGGTGCAGACCGCGCTGCGCTTCTCGACCACGCAAGGCGTCCCGCGCTCGCTCATGTGCACTTCGACGCGCAAGGGCGAGGGCAAGTCGACCTCCTCCTATGCGCTGGCGCTGTCGCTCCACCGCATCGGGCGCACAGCGATCGTCGTCGACTGCGACCTCCGCTCGCCGTCGGTGCACCGCCTGGCGGGCGTGGCCAACGGCGCGGGGACCAGCAACTTCCTCTCGGGCAACAACGACATCATGTCGATGGTCCGCCACGACGAGTCCGACGCCCTGCCCTTCATCACCGCAGGCCCTATGCCGCCCAACGCCGCCGAACTGCTGTCGAGCGACCGCATCGCCGACCTGATCGCCGCACTGTCGCAGCATTATCAGCACGTCGTGCTGGACGCCCCGCCGGTCCTGGGCCTCGCCGATTCGCCGCTGCTCGCAAGCAAGGTCGACGGAGTCGTCTATTGCGTCGAGGCCGAAGGCGCGCGCACCAACGCGATCCGCTACTCGCTCGCGCGTCTGCGTGCCGCCGGGGCGACCCTGCTGGGCGTCGTGCTGACCAAGTTCGACGAGAAGCGCGCCTATTATGGCTATGGATATGAATATGGCTATGGCTATGCCGACGCGCAGCCGGGCGAGTAAGGCCGCAGTCGGAGGCAGGACGATCGGCAGGGCGGGGGCACGGCAGGGACCGCGGCTTCCGGCTCGCGGGCTCATGATCTACGGCGCCGCGATGTTCCTGTTGTGGCTGCTCGTCACGCTCTTTTCGGCGTCGTCGATCATGGCGGTGTACAATCCTGCCCGCGCGGTGTCGCTGAACCCTTTCAACGCCAGCGCCAAGGCGCAGCTGGCGAATGACCTGGTCTATGTCACCGGCGACAAGCGCCAGATCGGCGCGGCGGCGGTGCTGGCGCGCGAGGCGCTGGATGGCAATGCGACCATCGCCTCGGCCTATCGCATGATCGGGCTCGACAATGCCAGCCGCGGCAAGCCGGTGAAGCCCGCAATCATGGCCGCGACCTATCTGACGCGCCGCGACCATGTCGCCAATCTCTGGCTGATCGAGGATGCGGTAAAGCGCGGGCGGATCGACCTGGCGATGACCGACGTTGACGCCTCGCTGCGCAGCTCGCGGCGGAGCCAGGCGTTGCTGTTCCCGATCCTCGGCAAGGCGATGCTGGAGCCCGACATGCGGCCCCAATTCGTCCGCCTGTTTCGCGCCAACCCTGACTGGCTGCCCAATTTCCTGGGCTATTATATCGGCTCGAAGCAGAAGGCCGCGCCATTGGCGCAGGTGATCCTGCCGATCCGCAAGGATCTGCCGCCCAGTTATGCCGAGCTCGACCAGACGCTGATCGGGATGATGGTGAACCAGCAGGATTTCGACGCCGCGCGTAATTACGCCCGTGCGATCGACAGCAAGGCCGACGGCGACCGCCAGCTGATGCACAATGCCCGCTTCGAGGAGGAAGGCCCCTTCCCGCCCATCGACTGGCACCTTATCCGCGAATCGGCTTATGGCTCCGACATCGAAAAGGGCGCGAAGGGCAATCGCCTGATCGTCGTTTCGGACGAAGAGCGGCCGAACGTCGTTGCGCGCCAGCTGATCCAGCTGACGCCCGGCACTTATCGACTGAGCGCGCAGGGGCGGCTCGTCACCAGCAACGACGACGCGTCGGCGGTGTGGACGATCGCCTGCGCCGAAAAGGGCGGCACCGGCGTGCTCGCCAGCGTCAAGTTCGAACGTGGCGCGGCGCCCTCGGCCGCCGATTTCACGATCACCGGCCCGTGCCGCAACTATTGGGTCAGCCTGACCGCCGCCGCCGGCTTCGGCTCGACGTCGTTCCAGGCCGAGTTCCGGCAAGTCCTGCTGCAGCCGGTCGCCTGATGGGCGGCTTCTCGCCCGCGCGGCTCGTCCGCTATGCGATGGCGCATCCGATCGGCGAGCGGCAGCGGCTGCGCACCTTGGCGCGTATTGCGCGCTGGCAGCTCAGCGCGCGGCTGGTCGGCGGACCGCGCGTCCACGACTGGGTCGGCGGTAGTCGGCTGGTGGTCGAGCGCGGCATGACCGGCGCGACGGGCAATGTCTATTTCGGGCTGCACGAATTTGCCGATATGGGCTTCGTATTGCACATGCTGCGCGCGGGCGACCTGTTCGTCGATATCGGCGCCAATATCGGCAGCTTCACCATCCTCGCGGCGAAAGTCGCGGGGGCCGAAGTGATCGCCTTCGAGCCCGACACGAACACGGTGGCGACGCTCGAGCGCAATATCGCGGCGAACGACGTCGCGCCGCGCGTCGCGGTGAACACGAGCGCGCTCGGCGACCGCGAGCAGGAATTATGGTTCACCAGCGGCATGGACACGATCAACCATGTCGCCGACGCCGACACGCCGGGCGCGGTACGCGTCCATGGCACGACGCTCGACACGGTGCTGGCGGGGCGCGTGCCGCTACTGATCAAGATCGACGTCGAGGGGCACGAGCCCGCGGTCGTCGCCGGCGCGCAGAAGACGCTCGCCTCTCCCGAGCTTAAGGCGGTCGAGGTCGAGACGGTGACGCAGGATATCGCCGACATGCTTGCGGGCCATGGTTTCGTGCAGCGGCACTACGATCCCTTCACGCGGCGGCTGGCGCAGGCACCGGTGCATTCGGCGAACAACAGCCTCTATATCCGCGACGAGGCCTTTGTCGCGGAACGGTTGCAGGGCGCCGCACCGGTCGATGTCTACGGGATCGCCGTCTAGGATCATGAAGATCCTCTATATTCAATATGCCAATCCGGGGGGCTTTCCCGCCGCGATGCGCGCGGGGCGGCTGTGGCGCGCCGCGGGGCACGAAGTGCGCTATCTGGGGGTGGCGTTCGGGGCCGGCGATCCGCTGGCGGTCGCGGGCGATCTGGCCGACAGCTGCGACTGGGTCCCGTTCGGCAGGCTGACGCCGGTGCGCTTCGCGGCGCGCGCGATCGGGCTGGTCCGCCAATGGAAGCCCGACTGGCTTTATATCGCCGACGCGACGGCGGCGCTCACCTGCGTCCCCCTGCGCGCGCTGCATCGCGGCGGCATCGTCTATCACGAGCATGATTCGCCCGATCGCGGCACATCGCTGCGCACGCAAATGGAATGGAAGGCGCGCAACGCGATGGCACGCCGCGCCGCGGCGACGGTGCTGCCGAACGGTGACCGCGCCGCGCTGCTCGCCGCCGAGGCCGGGCTGGCCGAGGCGCCGATCACCGCATGGAACACGCCGTGCCGCGACGAAGTCGGTCCGCCGCGTGCCGCCGCCGGGAACGGTCCCGTGCGTGTGGTCTATGCCGGATCGATCAATATCCAGCGCGTCCCGCTGGCGCTGATCGACGCGCTTGCCGCCGTGCCCAATATCGAGTTGACGCTGATCGGGTACGAGACCGTGTCGTCACGCGGCCACAACGACCGGCTGCTCGCTCACGCCGCCGAGCGGAGCTGCGCCGAGCGGCTGAAAATCTGCGATGCGATGGCCTATCACGACCTGTTGCTGGCGCTGCGCGACTATGACGCGACCTTTGCGGCGCTGCCGCAGGACGCGAGCGACGTGAATTTGCGCCACATGGCGGGGGCGTCGAACAAGACTTTCGACGCGATCGGCCAGGGGCAGGCGCTGATCGTCGGTCCGGGCCCCGACTGGCGCCAGATGTTCGTCGAGCCCGGCTTCGCGGTCGCCTGCGACCCCACCGACGCCGCGTCGATCGCCGAGGCTTTCCGCCGTTTGGGCGCCGACCGCGACGCGGTGCGCGCGATGGGCGAAAGCGCGCGCCAGCGCATGCTCGCGGACTGGGCCTATGAGGAACAGTTCCGCCCGGTCATGCAGCTTATGGGCGCCGAGGGCGAGCGATGAAGATATTGACCCCCGTCAGCGGCAATTACTGGGCCGTGCCCGATTGTTATTATCGCGGGATGGTCAAGGCCGGTGCCGACGTCGTCACCTATGATGTCGGCGAGGCTCCGGTGTCGCTGGTCGGCCGCATCGCGCGCCGAATCCGACGCGCGCTGGGTTCGGAGGCGGCGCAGCAGTTGCTGTCGGCGGTCGACGCGGCCAAGCCCGACGTGCTGATCGTCTTCAAGGGGGTCGATTACTCCCCTGCCCTGCTGCGCCAGATCGCGGCGCGCGGGGTAAAGCTGGTCAATTATTGCTCGGATCACCCGTTCCGCTTTTTCCTCGCGGGCGCGGGCAATGCCAATGTGCGCGACAGCATTTCGGCCTATGACCTTTATGCGACCTACAGCGGCCCGATCGCGCGCGAATTAGCGGAGGGCTATCCGGGGCTGGGTGTCGCGGTGATCCCCTTCGGCCATGCGGTCGACGACGACCTCTACGCCGAGCTGGCGACCGAGGCCGAGGTGCTACGCGGCTGCTTCAACGCCAATCCCGACGAAGAGCGCGCAGCGGCGATCCGCCTGCTGACCGAGAATGGCGTCGCGATGGACGTCTATGGCTGGGGCTGGGAGAAATTCGTGAAGCCGGGCCCGATGCTTGGCATCTATCCTGTCGAGCGCGACATCGCCATGCTGCGCATCCTGCGGCGCTATCGTTTCCAGCTCAACATGTTCCGCCCGCACAACGACGGGTCGCACAATCTGCGGACCTTCGAGGTGCCCGCGGTCGGCGGCATATCGCTCGCGCCCGACAGCCCTGAGCACCGCAAATTCTTCGTCGACGGGCGCGAAGCCTTCTATTTCGCCGATCCCGACGAGATGCTGGCGAAAGCCAAGGCGCTGCTTGCGATGCCGACGGCCGAGGCCGATGGCATCCGCACCGCAGCGCGGCAGCGTGTCCTGGATATCAGGTCGCATTTCGACGATCGCGCGGTCAGCCTGCTCGCCGAGATCGGGAAGCTGGCCGGGCGATGAAAATCCTCCTGCTTCTCAACGAGGATTATCAGGCAGCGAGCGGGATCGCGCAGTATAATCGCAACGTCGCCGATGCCCTGCGCGGGATCGGGGCCGACATGCGGATCGTCTGCCGCGGACAGGTCGGCGTCGCGGCGATCGACAAGGCGGCGTTCGGGACGAAGGCGCTGTTCCATTGCTTGGTCTGGCGCCCCGACCTGATCTTCGTCGGGCATATCAATCTCGTGCCGCTGGTCATCGGCGTCGCCCAGCGGTTGTCGATCCCCGTGGTCCTGCCCGCGCACGGCATCGAGGTGTGGGACAAGCCCGGCCTGTCGCGCTTCCGCGCGACCGAGCAAGTGACGGAGATTTGGCCGGTGAGCCGCACGACGCAGGAGCGGATGCGCAGCTGGCTGCCTGACGTCCCGATGCACATCATCCACAATTGCGTCGAGCTGGCGGATTTTACCCCCGGGCCCAAGCCCGACTATCTGGTCGAGCGCTATGGGCTGGCGGGCAAGCGGGTGGTGATGACGCTCGCGCGCCTGCCGGGCTGGGATCGCCACAAGGGGGTCGACGAGATGATCCAGGCGATGGCGGATTTGCGTGAAAGCCAGCCCGACCTGCGCTATCTGGTCGCCGGCGAAGGCCCCGACAAGCCGCGGCTGATCGATCTGGCCGAACAACTGGGTGTCGCAGATACGGTCATTTTCGCAGGCTTCATCGACCGCGCCGAAAAGCTCGACCATTATCGCCTCGCCGACGCCTTCGCGATGCCCAGTCGCGGCGAGGGTTTCGGCATCGTGTTCCTCGAATCGCTGGCGTGCGGGGTTCCCGTGATGGGGAGCACCCTCGACGGCGGGCGCGACGCGCTGCTCGACGGGAAGCTCGGCCTGCTCGTCGATCCCGGCGACCGCGCCGCCGTCGCCGCGGGGGTCGAGGCGACGCTGACCGCCAAGGCGCCGCCGCGCGCTTCGCTCGATATCTATGAATATGGTTTTTTTGCTAAGGAGATCGAGCGGGCGATGCGGGCGGTCATCGCGGGCGCGGGTTTGGGGCGACGATGACGGACGGCGCGGCGACAGGGGAAAGCAGGCCATCGCCGCCGCGCGCGGCGTGGGTCGATCGCGCCAAGGGCTATGGCATCATTCTGGTCGTCATCGGCCATGTCAGCATCGTCGACCGGCTCGTCCTCGACATATTGATCTTTCACATGCCGCTCTTCTTCTTCCTGTCGGGGGTCACCTTCAAACCCTTCGCGGGCCGCGAGCGCGCGCTGGCCAAGGCTCGGTCGATGCTGCTGCCCTATGTCGCCTTCGGCCTGTTCGTGACGGCGTGCCTCCTCGCGGCCAATCTGGCTTTCGGCATGGGACTCGTCATTCCGGGGCCGCTGCATTTCCTGCTCGGCGGCAATCTGCTCGTCGGGGCCTTCGGGACCTTTTGGTTCCCCACTGCCCTGCTTGCCACCTTACTGCTGCTCAATCTGCTGGTCCGGACGCCGGTCCGGTGGCAGGCGGTCGCGCTGGCCGCCATGGTCGGCGGCGCGTTCCTGTTCGGCGATGCGGTTGCCTATAATCCTTATGGCTTGCTGACCGTCGCCATGGCCCTGCCTTTCGCGGCGGCGGGCTATCACGTCGGCCTCCACCGCTCGCTGGGCGCGAACTGGAAGACGGCGCTGCTGCTGATGCTGGCGCTCGCCGCCTTTTTCCTGTTGGCGCCGGATATCGGGCGGGTCGAGTATAAATATATGCGTTACGGGCCGTTTCCGGCATCGATCGCCGCCGCCGCCGCCGCGATCTTCGTCACCTGCTGCGTCTCGGCGCTGCGGGTACCCGGTGTCGCTGCGATCGGGCGCGCTTCGCTGACGATCATGTACACCCATCTCCTTCTTTTCACCCTGCTTCAGTCGGTGACGAGCTGGCCGGTGATCGTGGTGATCGCGGTCTTGGCTGGCTTCGCACTGCACCGGCTCTTCGAACGGTTCGCACCGACGCGGCGCATCTTCCTCGGCGCGCGCAGCGAAGGCGCGGCACGATGAACGGCGCGCCAGTTCCGGTCAGCGCCGTGCCGTGGCCCGCTATACCGGATGTGGCGCTCGACAGCCCGCGCTCGGCAGGGCAATAGGGCGGCGCATGCTTTTCGAAACCGCAGAATCCACGATCTTGTTCTGGCTGGTGGTCGGCGCCATCGCCATGGTCGCCGTGCTGGTGCACACGATCCGCTCGCCGAAAGGCACGCTCGGTTTCCCGATGGCGATGATGTTCGCGCTCGCGGTCATGCACATCGCCGCGGGGGTCCACCTGATCCCCGGCTATTTCCACCAGTACGACCCCTATCTCAACGCGATCGGCTATACGCGCGATTCGGTGGCGAAGGGGCTGCAGGCATCGACCATCGGCTTCGTCATGATGGCGCTCGGCATCTGGCTGACCAGCTATTTGAGCGACTATCGCAAGGTCGAGTTCGACATGCAGCGGGTGCCGGTCGAATTTCTCCGGCTTGCGCAGAAGATCGTGCTGCTGATCGGCCTCGTCTTCTTTTTCGGCATCACCTTCGTCCCGTCGATCGCACAGATCCCGACGATCGGCGCGGTGATCGTCAGCGGCAAGAATCTGCTCGTCATCGGGCTCTGCCTGTCGATCCTGCGGCGCGTGTGGCTGAAGGAAGGCATGCGAATGTGGCAGATCGCCGCGATCGCGATCACCATCCCCATCGCCAACCTGCTCGGCAACGCGATCCTCGCCGACGCGCTGTCGGCGATCATCATCATCGCCTGTTTCTGGCTGGCGATCGTCGGACAGCGCTTTGGTGTCGGGCGGATCGTCGGGGCTATCGTGCTCTCGGGCTATGTCTTCCTCTTCCTGTCGACCAACTACCTCCTCGTCCGCGGCCAGTTCCGCGACGTGGTATGGGAACCGACCTCGACGCTGTCGGAGCGCGTCGACGGACTCGTCGATGCGATCAGCCAGTTCGGGCCGCTGTCGAGCGACGATCAGAAGCAGCTTTATGTGCTCGATTCGCGCCTCAACCAGAGTATCTTCACCGGCATGGCGATCGAGAAGTTCGAAGCGCAGCCCGACACTTATGAAGATGGCGGCACGCTGCTCGCGGGGCTTTTCGCATTCGTGCCGCGCGCGATCTGGACGAACAAGCCGGTGCGCGGCGGCTCGGCCTTCGTGCGCGAACATACGGGCTATCAGGCGAGCGAGGAAACGACCTTCGGCATCGGGCCCTTCTTCGAATATTACGCCAATTTCGGGATGTTCGGCGTGATCTTCTTCTCGTTCCTGATGGGCATGTTCATCCGCTATCTCGACCTGCGCGCCTTTCGTGCGCTCGCCGACGGGCGGATGAGCGAGGCGATCCCGCTGATGTCGGGGCTCGTCGCGCTGATCCAGCCACTGGCCAATGCGAGCAGCCTTTTTTCGACCTTCTACGCGTCGCTGATCGTTGGCTTCATCATGGTGAAGTTCATGGAGCGCTACCTGGACATCCAGCTCTTTACCGAGGACAAGCGCCGGTCGCAGAAAGCATGACCCGGCTGCTCCTGACGAACCCCAGTTTCCAGCTCGAACATGGCGGCCCCGCCTATTCGGTTGGGCGGCTGGCGGGCGCACTCGGGGCGCTCGGGCACGACGTTACCGTCTGGGCGGCCGACGGCAGCGCCGAGCGCGTGCGCGCGATGGACCCGAGCGGATCGGTCAAGGTCGCGACTGGCACGATCGGCGAAGTGCTGACAGGCGCGCGCTGGGACGTCGTCCATGACAACGGTCTGTGGCTGCCCTATGGCGCCGCGCTCGCGCGCCATTGCCGGGCCGAGGGCATCCCGCGGCTGCTGAGCGTCAGGGGCATGATGCAGCCCTGGGCGTGGAACCACCGCCGCTGGAAAAAGCGTATCGCCTGGGCGCTCTACCAAAAGCGCGGGGTCGAGAGCGCGGCACGGCTGCACGCGACCGCCGACGACGAGGTCGGCAAGATCCGCGAGCGCTATCCCGCGCGGCGCCCGCTGCTGGTCGCCAACGGCATCGATATTCCGGACATGGCGGCGCGGACGCCCAAGCCGGATGGTGAGATGCGCACTGCGTTATTTCTCGGCCGTATCCACCCGGTGAAGGGACTGGCGATGCTGGTCGACGCCTGGGCGCAGCTGCGCCCCGCGGGCTGGCGGCTGCAACTCGTCGGCCCTGACGAGGACGGCTTCCGCGCCCAGCTCGAGGCGCAGATCGCGGCAGCCGGGCTCGAAGACAGCATAGCCATTGCCGGACCTGCGAGCGGCGACGCCAAGCGCGCCTTCTACGATGCGTCGTCGCTGTTTCTGTTGCCGAGCTATACCGAGAATTTCGGCATTTCGGCCGCCGAGGCGCTGGCGCACGGCCTGCCGGTGATTACGACAACGGGCACGCCCTGGCAGGTGCTCGAGACCGATGGCTGCGGCTGGTGGGTCGCGCCCGAAACGGCAGCGATCGCGGGCGCGCTGGCGGCGGCGACCGCCCTGCCCGACGCGCGGCTGGTCGCCATGGGTGCGACGGGGCGAGCATGGGTTGCCGACAATCTGCACTGGCCCGCCATTGCCAAGCAGTTTGCCGATGCCTATGCGGACGCGATAGCCAGCCCGTCGCCGGCTTAATCGGGGGATTCTCGGTGGTTGATCCGAGCGTAAGTTTTTCGATCGTCACCGTCTGCTTCAATCCCGGCGAAACGATCGAGGCGTGCCTGCGCTCGGTCGCCGATCAGGGCTATCCGAACATCGAGCATATCGTGATCGACGGCGCCTCGCCCGACGGCACCGCCGAGCGCATCGGCAAGCTCGAATGGTTCGAGGGCATCCTCGTCTCCGAGCCCGACAAAGGCATTTACGACGCGATGAACAAGGGTGCCCTCCGCGCCACCGGCGACTATGTCGGTTTCCTCAATGCCGACGACTGGCTGGCCGACCCCGACGCGATCGCGCGCCTCGCCGAAGCCGCGGCCGAGCACCCCGGCGCCGACGCGGTGCAGGGCGACGTCGTGATCGTCGATCCCGCCAAGCCCAAGCGCCGGCGCCATTATTCGGGCGCCGGAAACTGGCGCCGGCGGCTCAGCTGGGGCCAGATGCCGCCGCACCCCGGCTTCTACATGCGCACCGAATTGTTCCGCGAGATGGGCGGTTTCGCGACCGATTACCGTATCGCCGCCGATTACGACCTGATGCTGCGCTTCTTCTGCACCGGCGAACGAAGCGCCGTGCATGTACCCGCACCCGTCGTCACCATGGCAACCGGTGGCGTGTCGAACCAGGGGCTACAAAGCCGCAAGATCATCAACCGCGAGATCGGAGTCGCGTGCAAGCGCAACGGCGTGAAGACCAATCCGCTGATGATCTGGTCGAAATATCTGACCAAGGTCTTCCAATATATGCCGCGCCGGACGGCCTGATGGCCGGGATCACCCTCGTCACCGGGGCGAACGGCTTCGTGGGAGCCGAGATCGTCGGCCAACTGCGCGCGCAGGGCGCTGCGGTGCGGCTTGCCGTGCGGTCGTCCACGGGCGCGGCCGACGAGGTGGTAGTGGGCGGCATCGGTGCCGAAACCGACTGGTCGGCCGCCTTGGTTGGCATCGATCGCGTGATGCACTGCGCGGCACGCGTGCACCAGATGGACGACCGCGCCGCGGACCCGCTCGCCGCCTTCCGCGCCGTCAACCGCGACGGTACGGCAACGCTTGCGCAGCAGGCGGCGGAAGCGGGCGTCAAACGCCTCATCTTTCTGAGTTCGATCAAGGTCAATGGCGAGACCACCAAGGACCGCGCGCCCTTCACCGCCGAAGATGCGCCCGACCCGCGGGACCCCTATGGCATATCCAAGTGGGAAGCCGAGCAGGCGCTGCATGCCATCGCCGCCAAGACAGGTCTCGAAGTCGCGATCATCCGCCCGCCCTTGGTCTACGGTCCCGGCGTGCGCGCCAATTTTGCCCGCATGGTATCGTGGGTGGCGCGCGGGCACCCCCTGCCCTTCGGGCTCTGCGGCAACCAGCGCAGCCTGGTTTCGGTCACGAACCTCGCGTCGTTGGCAATCGAAGCGAGCAAGCATCCCGAAGCCGCGGGAGCGACCTTGCTCGCCAGCGACGGCGAGACGGTGAGCGTGCGCGACCTGCTTTCGCGCATCGGCGTCGCCTTCGGCCGCCCCGCGCGGCTCCTCCCCGTTCCGCCTGCCCTGCTCCGGCTCACGGGCAGCCTGACCGGCCAGCGCGCCGCGATCGACCGCCTCTGCGACCCGCTGGTTATTGACGGCGAGCCCGCGCGCCGCCTGCTCGGTTGGCATCCGCCGGTCACGATGGCCGAGACGCTTGCTGCCATGGCGGCTGCGCGATGATCGACACCGGCCTCGCGCTCATTGCGATCTGCCTGATCGCGACGATCATGCTGCTCAGCCTCTATATCGTCTGGGCGAGGAAGGGGATGGTCGATACCCCGAACGAGCGCAGCGCGCATGTCGAGGCGACGCCGACGGGCGGCGGAATCGTCTTCCTGTCGGTCTGGGCAGCAACCCTCGCGGCGGCGGCGCTGCTTATCCCCGGGCAGGCGAGCGGCGCGCTCGCGCTTGGCCCCGCGGTGATCTGCCTGATGTGGCTCGGCTGGCTCGACGACCGCACCCCGCTGCCGACGGGCATCCGCTTCGCAGTGCAGTTCGGCTGCGCGGGACTGTTCCTGCTGCTCTGGCCCTGGCCGGCACTGCCCGAAGGCTGGACGGTGCCGCTGGTCATCGTCGCTTTTCTCTATCTCGTCTATTCGGCGAATATCACCAATTTCATGGACGGGATCGACGGGATCGTCGCGCTCCAGATACTCGGCTTCGTCGCGGGGGCGCTGCTGATCCTGCCGGCGAATGCGCTGACCTTGCCGGTCATGCTGATCGGCGCTGCCGTGCTGGCCTTCCTGCTGTTCAACCGCCCGCCTGCCAAGCTGTTCATGGGCGATAGCGGCAGCGCGCCGCTAGGGCTGTTCGTCGCAGCGGTAACGCTGGCGGTAGCGGCGGTGAACTGGCGCTACGGGCTGGCGCTGTTGCTGTTGCAGGGCGTTTTCCTCTCGGACAGCGCGGTGACGCTGCTGCGCCGGGCGCTGCGCTGGCAGAATGTTACGCAGGCGCATAGCGAGCATGCCTATCAGCACGCCAAGCGCCGCTGGGGGCATGCGCGGGTCACCTATGCGCTATTCGCCGTCACCGCGCTGGTGCAGATGCCGGTTGCCTACGCCGTCGCGCACGGCCACCTGCCCTTCTGGCCTGCCGCGGTCGACTTCGCGCTGCTCGGCCTCGCTGCCCTCCTCTTCCGCGCCGGGACCGCGCGCACCGATTGATCTTTGCCGGAAGCTTGTCCATAGACGCAGCCTTCGCCCGGGGGGCGTCCGCAACAGGATGATGAAGACCTTATGAGCGTTGTTATTCAGCCGATTACGGGCCGCCGCCAGCGGTACGCGCTGGTCGGGTGCGGCCGCATCTCGGCCAATCATTTCGCGGCGCTCGATGCGCATGGCAACCAAGTCGAGATCGTCGACGTCTGCGACATCGACCCCGCCGCGCTGGCGAAGGCGGCTGAGCGTACGGGTGCCCGCGGTCACGCCTCGCTGACGGAGATGCTGAAGACCACCGACGCCGACGCCGTGATCGTCACGACGCCGAGCGGGCTCCACCCTGCGCAGGTGATCGAAATCGCCGAATCGGGCCGCCACGTCATTTCGGAAAAGCCGATGGCGACGCGCTGGCGCGACGGGCTGCGCATGGTCGAGGCGTGTGACAAGGCCGGCGTCCAGCTGTTCATCGTCAAGCAGAACCGCCGCAACGCGACGCTACAACTGCTCAAGAACGCGGTCAGCAGCGGGCGTTTCGGGCGCATCTATATGGTCGCGGTCAATGTCTTCTGGACGCGGCCGCAGGATTATTACGACAGCGCCGCGTGGCGCGGGACGTGGGAGTTCGACGGCGGCGCGCTGATGAATCAGGCGAGCCATTATGTCGACCTGCTCGACTGGCTCGGCGGCCCGATCGAAAGCCTGCACGCCTATACCGCGACGCTCGCGCGCAATATCGAGGTCGAGGATACCGCGGTGATCAACGTGCGCTGGCGTTCGGGCGCGCTCGGCTCGATGAACGTCACGATGCTCACCTATCCCAAGAATCTCGAAGGCTCGATCACCATCCTCGGCGAAAAGGGCAGCGTGAAGGTCGGCGGCGTCGCGCTCAACAAGATCGAGAATTGGGAGTTCGAGACGCCGCACGCCGACGACGAACTGGTCGCCTCGGCGTCCTACGACACCGGCTCGGTCTATGGCTTCGGGCACCAGCTCTATTACGATAATGTCATTGGCACGCTGGCGGGCGACTGCGCGGCCGCGACCGACGGGCGCGAGGGGCTGCGCAGCCTCGAGGTGCTGATCGCTTCCTATCTCTCGGCGCGCGACGGAAAGCGCGTGTCGCTGCCGCTGGACTATTGATGGCTGCCAAGGTTCATGAGACCGCGATCGTCGATGCCGGCGCCGAGATAGGCGACGGCACCGCGATCTGGCACTGGGTGCATGTCTGCGGCACCGCGCGCATCGGTGAGCGCTGCTCGCTCGGCCAGAATGTCTATGTCGGCAATGACGTCACCATCGGCAACAATGTCCGCATCCAGAATGGCGTGTCGGTCTATGACGCGGTGACGCTCGAGGACGATGTCTTCTGCGGTCCGGCGATGGTGTTCACCAATGTCTACAACCCGCGCTCGGCGGTGCCGCGCAAGGACGAATATCGCGAGACAATCGTACGCAAGGGCGCGACTTTGGGTGCAAACTGCACCATCGTGTGCGGCGTGACGATCGGTGAATATGGCTTCGTCGGCGCGGGATCGGTGATCAACCGCGACATGAAGCCTTATGCGCTGATGGTCGGTGTGCCCGCGCGGCAGATCGGCTGGATGTGCGAATGCGGCGTTCGGCTCGAAGGCACGGGCGCCGTCACCTGCACCGCGTGCAGCAAAGAATATCAGATAACAGACGAGGAATGTTCTCCCCGATGAGCGACGTGATCGAATTCAACGACCTCAAGGCGCAATATCGCGCGGTGAAGACCTCGGTCGACGCGCGTATCCAGGCGGTGCTCGACCATGGCCAATACATCATGGGGCCCGAGGTTGCCGAGCTCGAAGAAAAGCTCGTCGCCTACACCGGCGCGAAGCATTGCATCGGCGTCGCGTCGGGGACCGAGGCGCTGCTGATCGCGCTGATGGCGCTCGATATCGGCCCGGGCGACGAGGTGATCACGACCTCGGCCACTTTCGTGGCGACAGTCGAGGTGATCGCGCTGGTCGGCGCGACCCCGGTATTCGTCGACATCGATCCCGCGACCTCGACCATCGATCCGCAGGCGGTCAAAACCGCCATCAGCGACAAGACGCGCGCGATTATCCCCGTCTCGCTCTATGGTCAGTGCGCCGACATGGACGCGATCAACGCCATCGCGGCGCCGCAGAATATCGCCGTGATCGAGGATGGCGCGCAGAGCTTCGGCTCGACCTACAAGGGCCGCCGTAGCGGCAGCACCAGCGCGATCGGCTGCACCAGCTTCTTCCCTGCCAAGCCGCTCGGCTGCTACGGCGACGGCGGCGCGATCTTCACCGACGACGCCGCCCTCGCGCAGGCGTGCCGCGAAATCCGCATCCATGGCCAGTCGCGCCGATTCCACCACACGCGCGTCGGGGTCGGCGGACGGCTCGACACGATCCAGGCGGCGGTGCTGCTGGCAAAGCTCGAGATTTTCGACGAAGAGATCGCGCGGCGCCAAGCGCTCGGCGCGCGCTATCTGGAGGCGTTTGCGGGGCACAATGCGCTCGAACTGCCGATGATCGCTGACGACCGGACGAGCGTATGGGGCTATTTTGCGCTGAAATCTTGCAACCGCGCCGCGATCCTCGACGCGCTGAAGGCCGCGGGCGTACCGAGCGGTGTGCATTACCCCGAACCGATGCACGTTCAGCCCGCTTATAAGGACAATTGCCGCGTCGCGGGCAGCATGGCCGAGACCGATCGCTGGTCGGAGCAGGTGTTCAGCCTGCCGATGCATGCCTATCTCACCGACGAAGCGCAGGACCGCATCATCGCCGCGGTGCTGGCGGGGGCCGGCGCGGCCTGAGGCACGCTGGCATGAGCCGCCTCCTCAACATGCAGATGAGCTGGCCCGCTACGGCGGTCGACCGGCTGCGTCGGCTGTTCGAGGCGCGCTTCCACCGGCTGACCGGGAAACGCTTCTTCGTCGATACCGCGCAGACGCAGGTCGATATCCATTTCCGCATGTGGTTCTGGCAACGCATCATGCGCCGCAATGCCGACGCCTATTGGCCGGCGCATCCGTCGACGCGCGTGCGCGGCGGGCACTTCGTGGTGATCGGGCCCGAGACCTCGCCGGGCTGGAGCGTCGGCTGCGACATCGACGGCCGCGGCGGCATCTATATCGGCGATTACACCCAGATCGCTCCGACCGTACGGATGCATTCGGTGCCCGAGGGGCAGGACGCGCCCAAAGCGCCCGAGGATTTCTCGATTTTCATCGGAAAATACAGCCTGCTGACGATGAACGTGACCGTCGAAGCGGGCGTGACGCTCGGCGATTTCACCATTGTCGGCGCGAACAGCGTCGTCACCGACAGCTTCCCCGAGGGTCATTGCGTCATCGCGGGCAATCCGGCGCGGCTGATCAAGCGGCTCGATCCCGCGGCCTGCGAGCATTGGCAGCGCGAGACCCCCTATGTCGGCTATACGCCGCTGTCCGAGATCGCGAAGCTGCGCGGCACCGCGATCGATCCGGTGCTTTTCGACCGCATCTGGGGCGCCGTATGAGTCGCGCGGTCCCGTGGCGAATCCGCTTCGCGCAGCATGTGGTCGGCATCAACGGCGCGGCCTATTGGCCGATGCATCCCGACAGTCAGCTCGCCTATCCCAACCGCGTGCTGCTCGGCCGCGATAGCTGGCCGGGGATCGAGCCGCGCTGCTATGTGAGTGCGAATATGGGGATCGTCATCGGCGACGGGGTGCGGATCGGGCGCGAGGTCGGGCTGATCTCGGGCGATCATGATCCCACGAAGCTCACTCGCTATCTGCAGGTCGATCCGCAAGTCATTGGCGATCATTGCATCATCGAGGATGGCTGTACGATCCTGCCCGGGGTCGAACTCGCCGATTTCTGCATCGTCACGCGCGGTAGCGTGGTGACGCGATCTTGCCTTCAGCCGCGCTCGATCCTGTCGGGCAATCCGGCGAAGGTCGTCGGCACGCACGACCGCCCTGCCCCTCCGATCCCCACGGATGCGAAGCACGGCTATATCCCCGCGGCCGATTTCGACGCCTTCGCGCGCCGCAACCTGCGCCACCAATATCTCGGCCGCTTCGGCGCCGCCTTTACGTCATCCTCGCCGACGGGTAGCTGATCGCCATGTGCGGGTGGGGAATCCTGGTCAATCGCGACGGGCGACCGGTGGAGCGCGCCACGCTGCAGGCGATGGCGAACGCGGTTGCGCATCGCGGCCCCGACGCCGAGGGGATCGTCGAGCTCGGCGCGGTCGGGCTGGCACACCGGCGCCTTGCGGTGATCGACGTCAACGACCGCTCGAACCAGCCGATGCGCAGCGGCGACAATTGGCTGCAGTTCAACGGCGCCATCTATAATTTCCGCGAGTTGCGCACCGAACTGGAGGCGCTGGGGCACGTATTCCACACCAGGTCCGATACCGAGGTGCTGCTCCACGCGCTCGACCAATGGTGGGTTGAAGCGCTACCGCGGCTGCAGGGAATGTTCTCCTTCTGCTTCTACGACGGTCGGCGCAAAAAACTGCTTCTCGCGCGCGACCGTTTCGGGATCAAGCCGCTCTGCTATCATTTGTCGGACCGCGTCTTCATTGCGGGGTCGGAGGCGAAACAGTTGCTCGCGACCGGTCTCGTCGGTTCGGCGCCCGATCATTCGGTGCTTCGCACCTTCCTCGAGTATGGCCGGCTCAACCTCGACGAGCGCAGCTTCTTCGCCGACATCAAGGCGCTCGCGCCGGGCGAATTCGCGATCCACGACCTCGCGGGTGGCCAGTTCCTCAAGATGCGCTGGTACGACCTCGCGATCCATGTCGAGCCGCAGGACATCGGCTATGGCGAGGCGTGCGAGCGGCTGCGCGCGCTGTTCGACGACGCCGTCCGCTCGCACCATGTCGCCAACGTCCCCGTGGGCGCCAGCCTGTCGGGCGGGATCGACAGCTCGTCGATCGTCGCGGCGAGCGCGCCGGTCGTCGGCGATCCGGGCGATTTCCCGCTCTTCACCATCTATCACGCCGACGAGCGCCACGACGAGCGCGGCTATGCGACGCAGGTCGCGAAGCGCTTTGGCTTCCGCCATGTCGAGGTGCCCGTTTCGCTGCTCGACTATTACACCCCCGAATGGCTCGAAAGCTTCGCCTGGTCGCAGGACCAGCCGCTTCCCGGCGGCAGCCACTTCAACGAACATGCGCTGTTCAAGGCGGCGCATGAAGCGGGCGTGACCGTGATGCTCGACGGCCAGGGCGCCGACGAATATTTCGGCGGCTATGGCGAATTCTGGCTCGCGGCGCAGCGCGCGGCGCTCAAGTGCGGCGATATCGCCGAGGTCGGCCGCAACCTGCGCGGCCGCGGGCTGACCAACGCCGAATCGCTGACGCTGACGACGCGCAAGATGGTTGCGGCGCTGTTGCGGCGCGAGAGCGACATCTCGCCGCTGATGGCGGGGCTGTGGCGCGGCAGAGGCGCCGCGCGCCACGCCTATGCTTTGCCCAAGGATTTCCAAGCCCTGTCGTTCGACGAACTGGCGCGGTCGAGCATCCCCTATCAGCTCCATTCGCAAGATCGCAACGCGATGCAGTTCGGCATCGAATCGCGCGTGCCTTTCCTCGATCACCGGCTGGTCGAGTTCGTCTGTGGCTTGCCGACCGACTATCTGGTCGGGCGGGGGTGGCAGAAGCGCATCTTCCGCGACGCGATGGGCGAATTGCCCGACGCGATCCGCTGGCGCCGCGGCAAGATCGGCTTTTCGTCGCCCGACGCCGAGTTCGGCGTGCAATATCCCGAGCGCCTCGCGGCGATGCTGGAAGACGCCACCGCGACGCTCGCGCCGCTGCTCGACACCGCCGAACTCGGCGCGCGGCTCGGCCGTTACCGGCTCGAGCCGACGCGTTACGACCCGGCGATATTTCGCTTGATCAGCCTTGCGGCGTGGGTCAGGCGGTTCGCAGTTTCGCTGTAACCCCCGGGCGGCCGCCGCGGCCGCCGCCGAAGAAGATGATTGGCGCGAATTTGCTGGCCCGACTGTTCCACTTGCGACGTTCGTCCTTCCTGCGCAGCGCGGCGACGCTGTCGAGCGGGCAGTTCGTCGCGACCGCGATCAGCTTCGGCTTCGCGCCAATCCTCAGCCGCCTTTATGCGCCGCAGGATTATGGCGTGCTCGCAACCTATATGTCGATCGCGGTCATCCTGTCGGCGCTCGCCAACCTCCAGATGGCGCGCGCCTTGGTCGCCGAGGCCGACGAGGAACAGGCGTATGCGCTGCTCGGTCTCAGCCTGCTTCTCGCCTTCGCCTTTTCCGCACTGACGCTTGCGGGGGTGCTGCTCTTGCGCGCCGGCGGCGTCCAGGGGCTCGACGATCTGGGCATCTGGCTCCTCCTCCTCCCCGCCACCGTGCTCGCCTCGGGCACCGGGGCGGCGCTGCTGGGCTGGGCAAACCGCCACCACCGCTACCTTCTGATGAGCGGTTATCAGATCCTCAACGTGCTCGTCTCGTCGGGCGGCGCGCTCCTGCTCGCCTGGGGCGGCTATGGCGCGCGCGGGCTGATGCTCGGCTATTTCCTCGGCCAGCTCGCCGCCTTCCTGTGGGTGTGGATCGGCAATCGCGACGCGGTCGCGGGGCTGCGCGGGATAAGCTGGGCGCGGATGCGCGCGGCGGGCCTCGCGCATCGCAA
Source organism: Sphingopyxis sp. QXT-31 (assembly GCF_001984035.1). Classification (NCBI taxonomy): domain Bacteria; kingdom Pseudomonadati; phylum Pseudomonadota; class Alphaproteobacteria; order Sphingomonadales; family Sphingopyxidaceae; genus Sphingopyxis; species Sphingopyxis sp. QXT-31. The sequence goes on from NZ_CP019449.1 coordinate 1,147,335, forward strand.
TTATGCGCTGTGGACCACGCCGACGTCGATGATCGAGCAGGTTTCGTCGGCCTCGCCGGTGCTCGTGCTGTCGCTGTGGGGCAATATGCTGGCGATCGTGGGCCATTATAACCGCGCGCGCGGCCTGCTCATGCTGCCCGTCGGCATCCTGGGCGGCGCGATCGGCCAGGTCTTCTTCCGCCGCGGCGCGCAGGACATGGCGCGCGACGGTCATTGCCGCCCCATATTCTGGAAGCTCGTCGTTGGGATGACCGCGATCAGCGTGCCGACCTTTGTCCTGCTCGCATTGATCGCGCCGCAATTGTTCGTCTTCGTGCTCGGGCCACAGTGGAGCGAGGCCGGGCGTATCGCAGGCATCCTGGCGCCGGTGATGGCGCTCCAGCTGATCGTCATGCCCGCGTCGAAAGTGCTCTGGCTCTATCACCGCCAGCGGCTCGATTTCTTCCTGTCGATCCTGTTCGCTGTAGTGACGACCGTAGCGGTCGCATCGGTCGCCTTTATGGGCTCCGCGCCCGAGATCGCGATCGACGTATTTGCGGGCGCGCAGATATTGTTATACCTCGCCTATCTTGGCAGCAGCATCCTGATCGTCGAGCGCGATCACCGAAGCAGACGGGGGCAGTCCGCGGAAGCGGCAGCGGTGAAACCATGATCACCATCGTCGATTATGATGCGGGCAACCCGCGCTCGATCATCAACATGCTCCAATATCTGGGGCATCGCGCCGAGCTGACCGGCGATCCCGACAAGGTTGCCAAGGCCGAGCGGCTGATCCTGCCCGGGGTCGGCAAGTTCGACTGGGGCATGCAGCGGCTGCACGACAATGGGCTGTCGGCGCCGCTCGACGAAGCGGTCAAGCGGGGAGTACCGGTGCTCGGCATCTGCCTCGGCGCGCAATTGCTGACGCGCGGCAGCGAAGAGGGCGCGCTCCCCGGCTTCGGTTGGGTCCCCGCGACGACAGTAGCCTTCGACCGCAGCCGTCTCGACGCGCGGCTCAAAGTGCCGCATATCGGCTGGGCCGACACCGGCTGGAATGCCGGTCACCGCATGGCGGTTGAGACGACCGAGGCGCGCTACTATTACGTCCACAGCTTTCATATCGCATGCGACGATCCCAAGACCGAGTTGTGCAGCACAGTCCACGGCTATCGCTTCACCGCGGGGGTCGAGCAGGACAATGTCTTCGGGGTACAGTTCCACCCCGAAAAAAGCCTTTCCTTCGGTATGGCGGTGCTCAGCCGCTATGCGGCGCTCTGACCATGACTCCGGCGCTCCCCAACCTGGTCGTTATCGGCGCCATGAAATGCGGCACGACCAGCCTCAACGACTATCTCGACCTGCACCCCGACGTGCATATGGCGGTCGACAAGGAGATCAATTTCTTCTCGGGGGAGAATGCCCACCGCTCGCTCGACTGGTATACGGCGCAGTTCGACGGGACGAAGGCGGTGCGCGGCGAGGCGTCGCAGAATTACACCAAGAGCCACCATCCCTTCTACAAGGGCGCGGCCGAGCGGATGGCGGCAATCATCCCCGAGGCGAAGCTGATCTACCTCGTGCGCGATCCGATCGAACGCTATCGCTCGCACATAGTGGAAAATTACGTCGGCGAGACGGTGCAGGAGGATATCGCCTGGAACCTCGCCAATGATCACCAGTTCCAGACCGGCAAATATGCCTGGCAGCTACGTTTCTTCCTCGACCATTTCCCGATCGAACAGGTTCTGGTGGTCGATAGCGACGAGCTCAACCGCGCGCGGCACGACACGATGAACGCCATCTTCGCCTTCCTCGGGCTCGATGCGGTCGCCGACGAAAAGGCCTTTGCCTTCAAGTCGAACACCAATGCGACGAACGGCGTCCCCAATCGCTGGCGGATGGCGCTGCCTTACCGCGCGGCGCGCAAGCTCGCGCCCTTCGATCTCGACGCACAGCTCAGCCGGCCGGCGGTCGCCAAGGTGCTGTTCCCCGGCCTCGAAAAGCCCGAGCTGAGCGACGAGCAGATCGACGACCTGCGCAACCGCTACGCCCCCGACGTCGCGCAGCTGCGCGCGCTGACGGGCCAAGCCTTCGCGAAATGGCAGGTTTGAGCCGCATGCGCCGTATCCGCGTGATCCCCGTGCTGACCATCGACCGCGAGCGCCGGTTGGTCAAGACCGTCGCCTTCGGCAAACGCACTTATATCGGCGACCCGATCAACGCGGTGCGCATCTTCAACACCAAGATGGTCGACGAGATATTGCTGCTCGACATCGACGCCAGCGTCGACGGCCGCGGGCCGAGCTTCGAGGCGATCGGCGATATCGTCGAGGAGGCCTTCCTGCCGATGGGTTATGGCGGGGGGATTCGCAGCGTCGATGACGCCGCACAGTTGTTCCGGCTCGGTCTCGAAAAGGTCGTGCTGTCGAGCGAGGCGCTCGCCAATCCGGGGCTGGTGACCGCCATCGCCGAGCGGTTCGGCGCGCAGGCGGTCGCGGTGTCGCTGCCTTATGCGAAGAAATTGCTTGGCGGGCAGCAGGTGCTGACGAAGAGCGGCAAGAGCAAGACCGGTCACGCCCCGGTCGAGGCGGCGAAGGCGATGGTCGCCGCGGGCGCGGGCGAGATCATCCTCTATAGCATCGATCGCGACGGCAAATGGTCGGGCTACGATCTCGCCACGGTGACCGCAGTGGCCGAGGCGATCGACGTGCCCGTGGTCGCGTGCGGCGGCGCGGCGGGGCTCGGCGATTTCCTGCCCGCGGTCCAAAGCGGCGCCTCGGCGGTGGCGGCATCGAGCCTGTTCGTCTATCGCGCACAGAATCAGGGCGTTCTCATCTCCTACCCCGACGAGGCCGACCTCAAAGAACAGCTCTTCCAGAAGCTCAACTGAACGGGACATCGTGACCGAAGCCACCTCTCCCCTGCCCACCTCCTCGACGCGCGTCTGCACGCGCACCGTCATGGACGGCAGCGATCCCGACATTGTCTTCGACGAAGAAGGCGTCTCGAACCATTGGCACGAATATCAGGCGCTGATGGCGACGCAGCCGGACGCCGGGCAGAAGAAGGCGCGGCTCGAGAAGTTGCTCGCCGACATCAAGGCCGACGGCGCGGGCAAGGACTATGACTGCGTCATCGGCCTCTCGGGCGGAGTCGACAGCAGTTATGTCACCTGGCTCGCGAAGCAATGGGACCTCCGCCCGCTGATCGTCCATTTCGACAATGGCTGGAACAACGAGCTCGCGGTCCGCAACATCGAGAATATCTGCAAGAAGCTGGGCTTCGAGCTCCACACCTTCGTGATGGACTGGGAGGAGTTCCGCGACCTCCAGCGGTCCTATTTCAAGGCCTCGGTGGTCGATCTCGAGGTTCCCACCGACCATATGATCTCGGGCGCGCTCTATCGCCTCGCGGCGCAACACAAGCTGAAATATATGCTCTCGGGTCTCAATTTCGCGACCGAATCGGTGATGCCGCCGTCGTGGAACTATGCGAAGTTCGATCTCGAAAATATTCGCAATATTCATAAAAAATTCGGCACCAAGCCGCTGAAGAAGCTCCCTGCGCTCGGCGTCTGGCAAAAGGCCTGGTACCAGTTGATTCGCGGCATACATTCGGAGGCGGTGCTCGACCTGATCGATTACAACAAGGCCGAGGCGAAGGCGCTGCTGATCCGCGAGCTCGACTGGGTCGATTATGGCGGCAAACATTATGAATCGCTCTTCACCCGCTTCTATCAGGGCTACATCCTCCCGCGGAAATTCGGGGTCGACAAGCGCAAGGCGCATCTGTCGAACCTGATCCTGTCGGGCCAGATGACGCGCGACGAGGCGCTGCGCGAACTGCAGCAGCCGACCTATGACGAGGTGCTGCAGGAGCGCGACAAGGCCTATGTGCGCAAGAAGCTCGGTTTCACCGAGAGCGAGTTCGAGGCGGTGTTGAACCTGCCCAACCAACGGCACGAGGTCTACGGCACCGACAAGACGCAGCGCGAACGCTATTTCCGGATCGTCGGTGCGCTGGGCAAGGCGATGCGCGCCGTCGGCCTGAAACGCTAGGCCGATGCCCGCCCCCGACCTGCTCGGCGCCCCGCTGCGGATCCTGCTGCTCTCGCCGCAACCCTGGACCGGGCTGCAGGTGTCGAAGCATCATTATGCCCGCGAACTCGCGGCGCTCGGCCATGACGTCATGTTCGCCAACCCGCCAACCGGCGATGGCGCGATCCGCCTGACGCCGAGTGACACCGCGAACATCACCCTGCTCGACCATCCGCGCATGCCGCTGGCGCGCGCCAAATATCGCGCCAAGCCGCTGTTCATCGCCGCCGCGCGTTTCCGTGCCCGCGCGATCCGGAAGCTCGCGGGCGCGATCGACCTGCTCTGGGATTTCGACAATGCGCGGCAGTTCGCCGACCATCGGCCGTTCGGCGCGTCGGCGTCGATCCTGCACGTCGTCGATCGCCTCGATCCCGGCGACGATATGCACCGCCATGCCAACCTGATCCTGGGCATCGACGCCTCGATTGTCGGCGACATCGCGCCGGAGGGGCGGCCGAGCCATGTCGTCGGTCATGGCCTGTCGCCGCTATTCGCCGAAGCCGCGCGTGCGCGCCTGGCGACGCCGCGCATTCGCGCCGCCGAGGAAAAGGTCCGGATCGGCTTCATCGGCAACCTTGCCCAGCCCGCGATGGACCGCGCCCGCGTCGCCGCGCTCGTCGCCGCGCATCCCGACTGCATCTTCCGTTTCATCGGCCCGGTGCAGGGCGAGACGTCCGAAATCCGCGCCTGGGTCGATGGGCTCACGGCGCAGCCCAATGTCGAAATGGCGGGCCTGCTCACCGGCGACGCGCTGATCGCCGAGACCGCCGACGTCGATATCTGGCTATTACCCTATGACCTCGCGCGCGATCGCAATCGCGGGGTCAATTCACACAAATTGCTCGAATATTTCGCGCTCGGCGGTGAAGTCGTGAGCAGCGCGATCGCCGCGCAGGCCGGTGCCCCGGGCATCTTCATGGCCGCACCGGGCGCGCCCGACGAACTGGCCGCAAAGCTCGACGCGGCGATTGCCGTGGTGCGTGAAGGGCGCGATACCGGCTGGCGTGCGCGCGCCGAACTCGCGCTCGGCAACAGCTATCGCGCCAATCTCGACCGCATCGCCGCGCATCTGAAGGACAGCAGGACATGAGCATGGAAATCAGCGCGAACAGCCGGCTCGCCAACCGCATCCTGCGCAGGCTGGGCCAGTTTGCGCGGATCAACCGTAACGTCGCCGCCGACGTCGGCGGCACGCGCGTCGCGGTGCCGGTGTCGGCGGGGCTGATGGCCGAACTCACCGAGCCCTGGATGCTCGCGCTGCTGCGCCAGCTGATGGCCCTCAGCCCCGGGACCTTCGTCGACGTCGGCGTCAATCTGGGCCAGACCCTGATCAAGACGAAGGCGATCGATCCCGCGCGCCGCTATGTCGGGTTCGAGCCTAATCCCGTGTGCGTCCATTATGTCGAGGAGCTGCTGGCCGCCAATGGCTGGCCGAACTGCCAGATCGTGCCCGCGGGGCTGGGTGCCAGCAGCGGTATCGTGACGCTCGAACTCTATAACGGGCGCAGCGGCGACAGCTCGGCGTCGATCGTCGAGGGTTTCCGCCCCGGCGAGGCGGTAAGCTTTCGCAAGACTGTCGCGATCCTGGGCGCCGCCGACCTGCCCGACGACCTGCTCGCGCCGCCAGTCGGCGTGATCAAGATCGACGTCGAGGGCGCCGAGGCCGACGTCATCGACGCGCTGGCGCCGGTGATCGTGCGGGACCGTCCGCTGATCACGATGGAAATCCTGCCCTGCTACGACGACAGCCGCAACGACCGCATCGCGCGGCAGGCGCGGATCGAGGCCCGGCTCGCCGCGGCCGATTATCGCATATTGCGCGTGCTCCACGCCGGACAGGGTGGCGGCTTCGCCTTCGAGCCGCTCGAGACGATCGGCATCCACGGCGATCTCGCGCTCTGCGAATATGTCATGTGCCCCGCCGAGCGCGTCGCCGAACTGACGGCGGGCTAGGCTCAAAGCCGCTTCGGCAGCAGCCCCAGCTTGCGCCGCAGGCTCCGCTTAAGCACCTCGCGGCGGCCCAGCGTCATCACCGTGATCGGCGCATCGAACATCGTGCGTTCGGCGAGCGCCGCCTTGCCGAGCCGCGGATTGCCCGGCAGCATCGCGCGATAGCGTGCGGCGGCGGCGGGCCGCGCGACGAACAGCTTGTACGGGGTGATCAGGAAGGGTTGCAGCCGCTCGCGCGCCTCGGTCAGGACATGGATGGCGGCAACCGACACATCGGGCCAGCCGATGCCGAAAAAATCGTGGATCACCGTCACGCCGTCGTCGGCGAGCACTGCATCGGCGAGCCTCAGGTCGCTGGATACGGTGCGATAATCGTGCCCGCCATCGACGCTGATCATCCGCAACATCCCGATCCGTTCGCGCATCGCTTCGGGGGTGATTGTCGTCGAATCGACCTTCCACACCTCGCTCTCGTCGAGCGCAATGCCCAGCTTGGTCCGATTGTCGAAAAAGGCCCGGTCGCGCCCAGCATGGATCCCGGTGTTGAGCCCGTCGTCCTCGAACAGGTCGATCGCGAGCGCACGCTCGCCCGCCTGTCGCAGCAGCGCGAGGATGAAGAAGAGCTTGCCGTGGTGCACGCCGATCTCGGCGAGATTGCCCTTGATCCCCTGTTCGACCTGCCAGCGGCCGACCGCGTCGATCGCTATCGCCTCGACCTGCCCGAAATAGCCGGGCACGGCCTCGATCTGACGGTCGAGGTAGAGATCGAGGGCTTCGAATACGGCGGCCAAGGCGCGCTCCATGCTGGGGTGATCGGTGGGGCGGCGCTATCGCAGCTATCGCGGCCGCACAACCGCGGCGCGGGCGATCAGCCAGCGAGCGGCGCCTGCGCGGGAACGCTTTCCTGATTCACCTCTTCGGGCGGACGGAATTCGGGGACCAGTTCGTGCAGGATCGTCAGGCATTCGTCGGCAAGGCCGTGATCCATCGCGCCCCGCAGCGCGTCGAGCTTCGCCGTCAGGTCCTGCCATTCGAGCATCGCCTCGCGCGCCTGCATGATGCGGCTGTGCCCCGTCGGCTTGGGATCGTCGCCGATCAGCAGCTCTTCGTAGAGCTTCTCGCCCTGGCGCAGACCGACCTCGGCGATCTCGATATCGCCGTCGGGATGGTCCTCGTCGCGCACGGTGAGCCCCGACAGATTGATCATCGTGCGCGCGAGCTCGATGATCCGCACCGGCTTGCCCATGTCGAGTACGAACACCTCGCCGCCTTTTGCCATTGCACCTGCCTGAATGACGAGCTGCGCGGCTTCGGGGATGGTCATGAAGAAGCGCGTGACGTCGCGGTGGGTGACCGTCACCGGACCACCATTCTTGATCTGCTCGCGGAACAGCGGGACCACCGAACCGCTCGATCCCAGCACATTGCCGAAGCGCACCATTGCGAAGATCGTCTTGCTGCCACGCCCCGCAAGGCCCTGCAGCACCAGTTCGCACACGCGCTTCGACGCGCCCATGACGTTGGTGGGGCGCACCGCCTTGTCGGTGCTGATCAGCACGAAGTTGGTGACCCCGACGCGGTCGGCCTCGCTCGCCATGAACAGGGTGCCGCAGACATTGTTGCCGATGCCAGCGATCGGATTGGCCTCGACCAACGGCACATGCTTGTAGGCGGCGGCGTGGAAAATCGTGTCGGGCTGCCAGCGCGCGAGCAGGCGGCGCACGGTCGGCTGGTCGGTGACATTGGCCAGTTCCTCGATCAGCTCGGGCTGCTGCCCCTCGGGCAGCGCGGCGATCGCCGCCTGCAGCTCCTGCCCGATCGCATAGAGGCCAAATTCGGACGATTCGACGAGAATCAGCTTGTGCGGCCGCATCGTGACGATCTGGCGCGTGAGCTCGCTGCCGATCGAGCCGCCGGCGCCGCTGACCATCACCGTTTTGCCGACGATCGTCCGGCCCAGCAGCAGTTGGTTCGGCGGCACCGGATCGCGGCCGAGCAGATCCTCGATCTGCACGTCGCGCAGGTCGCTGACCGACACCTGTTCGTCGATGATCTGGCGCATGTCGGGCAGCATGCGCACGCGGATCGGCCAGTCTTCGAGCGATTTCATCACCCGCCGGCGTTTCGAGCGCGTGACGTGCGGCAGCGCGAGCAGCACGTCGGTGACGCCATATGTGTCGACAAGCCAAGGCAGTTTGGGGCGCGAATAGATCGGCACGCCGTCGATGAGCTCGCCCTCGATCTTGCGATCGTCGTCGATGAAGCCGACGAGGCGTATCGACGGATCGTTGCGCAGCGCCATCGCCAGCCGCTGCCCCGCCTCGCCCGCACCGTAAATCAGCGCGATCGACGCCTGCTGGATGTCGCGCCGCTTGAGCAAGTCGACGACGGCGTAACGCGCGACGATACGGACCATCGCCAGGAACAGCAGGAAGACGATCGGCTGGATCACCGAAAGCGTACGCGGCACACCCTCCATACCGATCAGCCCGATGATCACGATGATCGGGATCGCGTATAGCGCGACCGAGTAACCAAGCCCGACCATGGTGCGGCCGCCCGAAAAACGCAGGATCGAGCTGTAGGTACCGCGGATCAGGAAGATCGGCAGCCAGCTCGACAGCGCGATCACCGCGGCCAGCCCGACCTCGGGCTCGAAGATCACCCAGCGCCCGACCCGCAGCGAGAAGGCGACGAGCACCGCCGCGACGCAGAGCATCGCGTCGGCGACGATCAGGATCGCGCGCTTTTCGCTGCGCCCCAGCGCGACGAGCGACGCCAATGTCGCAAGAATGCGCTCTTCGATCGCCCCCCAGGCCTGCGCCAGGATCATGCAGCGATGCCCTGCCCGGTCTTGAGGAAGCGCCGCGAACTGCCCTCGATCACCACTGCGGTCAGCATGCCGCTGCGATAGGCGCCGGTGTCGATGCCGATGCGGTTGACCCGGCAGTCGACGTCGGGGGTAATGGTGTGGCCGTGTACGACCATCACGCCATGGTCCCGATTGTCGTCGAGAAATTCGTCGCGGATCCAGCGCAGGTCGTGCGCCGCCTGCTGCTCCAGCGGGCGCCCGGGAAAAATGCCCGCATGGACAAAAAGATAGTCGCCGATCTGCACATAATCCACCATCGAGCGGAACAAACGAACATGCGAAGCCGGTATGCCGGCGTGTATTTTGGCGACCAAGGCCTCTCTATCGCCGAAAATCGACGTGTCTTCAAGCCCATAGCTTTGCAGGGCCTGTTCCCCGCCATAGCGTATCCACCCCGGCAGCTGCGAATGCGCGCCGTCGAGGATTTCGAGCAGCGCCTCTTCGTGATTGCCCATCAAGAGGTGCATCTCGTCGACGCCCTTCGGCACGGTCAAGAGCCGCTCGACGACCTGTGCCGATTGCGGGCCGCGATCGATAAGGTCGCCGAGCATGACGAGGTGCACGCACTCGGCGCGATCGCGCGCGCTTTCGTCGGCGATGCGTTCGAGTAGCGCGTCGAGCAGGTCGAGCCGCCCATGGACGTCGCCGATCGCATAAACGCGTGTGCCCAAGGGCACCTGCGGCCAGTTATCGGCCACGGGCTCGGCATCCGCCTTGCGGCTGAAAAGTCTTTTTAACATCATCTTACCGAATGAAACTGACACCCCACCCCAATGCCGGTCTGTCGCCGCAGCCCCGCTACAACGCACAAACCGCCCCCGGGATGCATATCCCGTGCATTTACCGGCATCCCCCGCAATGACAAGGATCACAGCTGCGGCAGTTTCGCCACGAAGTTAAGCGGATAACAACCAAAATCGACTAGGAGACACGCCCATGACCCGCCGAGACAAGAGCTCCCGATGAAAGTGATGACGGTGTTCGGGACGCGTCCCGAAGCGATCAAGATGTTCCCCGTCGTGCACGCGCTGCAACACCAGCCGGGCCTCGATGTGCGTGTCTGCGTAACCGCGCAGCACCGCGAGATGCTCGACCAGGTGCTCGAAATCGCGCGGATTACGCCCGATATCGACCTTGACGTCATGCAGGCGAACCAGACGCTCGACGCGCTGCTAGCGCGGCTGGTGGAGGGGCTTGGCGAGACCTTCGACGCCGAGAAGCCCGACCGCATCCTCGTCCATGGCGATACGCTGACGACGATGGCGGCCACGCTCTCGGCCTATTTCCGCAAGATCCCGGTCGGCCATGTCGAGGCGGGGCTGCGCAGCGGCAATATCTATCATCCCTGGCCCGAGGAGGTGAACCGCAGGGTCACCGGCGCGGTCGCCGACCAGCATTTCGCGCCGACCGAGACCGCGGCGAAGGCGTTGCGGGCGGAAAATGTACCGGCGGCGAACATCCACATCACCGGCAACACGGTGATCGACGCGTTGCTCGCCACCAAGGCGCGGATCGATGAGGAACCCGCGCTCGCCTCCGGGCTCGATCCTTTGCTCGCGCGCTTCGCCGGCCAGCGCATCGTCGCCGTCACCTCGCACCGCCGCGAGAATTTCGGCGACGGCATGAAGGCCATCGCCGACGCCATCGCCGCGATCGCCGCGCGGTCGGATGTCGCGGTGATCTTCCCGGTTCATCCCAACCCGCACGTTCGCGCCGCGATGGAGCCGATCCTTGGATCTCTCTCGAATGTCGCGTTGATCGATCCGCTCGACTATCCGCATTTCGTCCGACTGCTCGCGTCGAGCGAGTTGGTGCTCACCGACAGTGGTGGGGTTCAGGAAGAAGCGCCCTCGCTCGGCAAGCCGGTGCTGGTGATGCGCGAGACGACCGAGCGGCCCGAGGGCATCGAGGCGGGCACCGCGCGGCTCGTGGGTACGAACAGGGACCGCATCGTTTCCGAAATTTTCAGCCTTTTGGACGATGAAGGCGCCTATGCCGCCATGGCGCGCGCCCACAATCCCTTCGGCGACGGCACGGCTGGCACCCAGATTGCGGAGATTGTCGCGCGTGCCCGTTGATATCGAACAGAAAGTCACCGTCGTCGGCCTGGGCTATATCGGCCTACCGACCGCCGCGCTGATCGCCCGCTCGGGCTGCAAGGTCACCGGCATCGACGTCAGCGCGCATGTCGTCGAGACCGTCAACAACGGCAAGGTGCATATTGAGGAAGTCGACCTCGACGGCTTGGTCCAGGGCGTCGTGTCGCGCGGGGCGCTCGTCGCCTCGACGGTGATGGTCGCCGCCGACACCTTCGTCATCGCGGTGCCGACCCCGCACGACGAGGAGCATCGCCCCGACATTTCCTATGTCCTCGACGCCGCACGCGCGATCGCCAAGGTGCTCGAACCGGGCAATCTGGTGATCCTCGAATCGACCTCGCCGGTCGGCACGACCGAGAAGGTCGCCGAACTGCTCGCCGCCGAGCGCCCCGACCTCAAGGTCCCGGGCCGCTGCGCGGGCACCCCCGACATCTTCCTCGCTTATTGTCCCGAGCGCGTCTTGCCGGGCCGCATCCTCGTCGAGCTGGTCGACAACGACCGCTGCATCGGCGGCATCACCCCGCGCTGCGCGCGCCGGGCGATGACCTTCTACCGCCAGTTCGTGCGCGGCGCCTGCGTCACCACGACCGCGCGCGCCGCCGAAATGGTCAAGCTGGTCGAGAACAGCTACCGCGACGTCAACATCGCCTTCGCCAACGAGCTGTCCATGATCGCCGACAAGATGGGGGTCGATGTGTGGGACGTGATCCGCCTCGCCAACCTCCACCCGCGCGTCAACATCCTGCAGCCGGGCCCCGGCGTCGGTGGCCATTGCATCGCGGTCGATCCCTGGTTCCTCGTCCATGGCGCGCCCGACGAGAGCCGGTTGATACGCACCGCGCGTGAGGTCAATCTGTCGAAGACCGCGCATGTCATCGCCGCGACCGCCGCGCTCGTCGCAGGCCATCCGCAGGCGAAGGTCGGCGTGCTGGGCCTCGCCTTCAAACCCAATATCGACGATTTCCGCGAAAGCCCCGCGGTCGAGGTCGCCGCGGCGCTCGCGCGCCAGTTCGGCAAGCGCATCCGCATCGTCGAGCCCTTCGCGCGGGGCCTGCCGATGGAATTCGCGGGCAGCGGGGCGGAACTGGTCGAGCTCGACGATGCGCTGGCCGAATGCGACGTGATGGTGGTGCTCGTCGATCACGATGTGTTCAAGTCGGTCCCGCTCGAGGAGCGCAGCGGCAAGATCGTCTACGACACGCGCGGCCTGTGGCCGGACCAGGGCTGGCCGGCGGCGCCGAGCGCACCGCGGGCAGTGGCTTAAGTAGCTTCCTTCTCCCTTGATGGGAGAAGGATACGAAGCCTTGCCGCGGAGCGGCTTGGCGAAGTTGGATGAGGGTGATGGTGGGTCCATGCACCGCGCGCTTCAGGCAGAGCCCGCACCCCCACCGCTGCGACTTACGAACAAGTTCGTAAGTCTCGCTGCCTCCCCCATCGAGGGGGAGGGAATGCCCTCCCCTTGCGCGCCTCGCCTGACTCTCCCATATCGCGCCGCATGACCGATCCTCATGCGCATAGTGCCTCGCCTTGGCACGGAACCACCATCCTCTCCGCCCGCAGCGCCGACAAGGTCGTCATCATCGGCGACGGCCAGGTGTCGATGGGGCAGACGGTGATGAAGCCCAACGCTCGCAAGGTGCGCCGCCTGCACGACGGCAGCGTCATCGGCGGCTTCGCCGGCGCGACCGCCGACGCCTTCACCCTGTTCGAGCGGCTCGAGGGCAAGCTCGAGCGACATAACGGCCAGTTGCTGCGCGCCGCGGTCGAGCTCGCCAAGGATTGGCGCACCGACAAATATCTGCGCAACCTGGAAGCGATGATGATCGTCGCCGACAAGGAGGTGACGCTTGTCATCACCGGCAACGGCGACGTGCTCGAGCCCAAGGGCGGCATCGCCGCGATCGGGTCGGGCGGCAATTTTGCGCTGTCGGCGGCACGCGCGCTGGTCGATTACGAAAAGGATCCCGAAATCCTCGCGCGCAAGGCGATGGAGGTCGCGGCGGATATCTGCGTCTACACCAACGACCAGTTCACCTCCGAAATCATTGAAACCCAGGTCTGATCCCCATGAACGATACACTGACTCCGAAGGCGATCGTCGCCGCGCTCGACACGCATATCATCGGACAGGATGCGGCCAAGCGCGCGGTCGCGGTGGCACTGCGCAATCGCTGGCGCCGCCAGCAACTGCCCGCGGAACTCCGCGACGAGGTCAGCCCCAAGAATATCCTGATGATCGGCCCCACCGGCTGCGGCAAGACCGAGATTTCGCGCCGCCTGGCCAAGCTCGCCGATGCGCCCTTCATCAAGGTCGAGGCGACCAAATTTACCGAGGTCGGCTATGTCGGCCGCGACGTCGAACAGATTGCACGCGACCTGGTCGAGGAAGCCGTGCGCCTGGAGAAAGAACGCCGCCGCGATGCGGTGCGCGTTGCAGCGGAAGATGCGGCGATGGAACGGCTGCTCGACGCACTGACCGGCAAGGGCGCGAGCGAGGCGACGCGCCAGAGCTTTCGCCAGCGCATCCGCGAGGGCCATCTCGACGACAGCGAGGTCGAGGTCGAGGTCTCCGACGCGCCGTCGATGCCGTTCGACCTGCCCGGCCAGCCCGGGCAGATGAACATGATCAACCTCTCCGACATGCTCGGGAAGGCGATGGGCGGGCTGCCCAAGAAGCGCCGCAAGATGAAGGTCATCGACGCCGCGACGCGTCTGATCGAGGAGGAGCAGGACAAGCGGCTCGACCAGGACGATGTCGCGCGCGTCGCGCTCGCCGATGCCGAGGCGAACGGCATCGTCTTTCTCGACGAGATCGACAAGATCGCGGTCAGCGACGTGCGCGGCGGTTCGGTGAGCCGCGAGGGCGTCCAGCGCGACCTGCTGCCGCTGATCGAGGGCACGACCGTCGCGACCAAATATGGCCCGATGAAGACCGACCATATCCTGTTCATCGCGTCGGGCGCCTTCCATGTAGCGAAACCCAGCGACCTGCTCCCCGAACTGCAGGGGCGCCTGCCGATCCGCGTCGAGCTGGGCGCTTTGACCGAAGCGGATTTCGTGCGCATCCTGAGCGAGACCAAGGCCGGCCTGCCCGAACAATATGCCGCTTTGCTCGGCACCGAGGGGGTCACGCTGACCTTTAAGCCCGATGCGATCGCGCGCGTCGCCAAGCTCGCCGCCGAGGTCAACGAGAAGGTCGAGAATATCGGCGCGCGGCGGCTCCAGACGATCATGGAGCGGCTGGTCGAGGAGGTCAGCTTCACCGCCGAGGATATCGGCGGCACATCGCTCGACATCGACGCTGCTTACGTCGATCGCCAGTTGGCGGACATCGTCGGCGACACCGACCTCAGCAAATATGTGCTCTGACCCCGCGGCGCTCCGGCTGGCCTAATTGCCGTCCTTTTCAGCCGTTCGTTTACCGAACTTCATTTGACTTTGGCGCGTCGTCGGTGCGATGAACGGCGCGCACGGTCGAACCGGGTTGCACACGGCCGGCACGGAGACACTAATGGCAGACGAGGAGGCCCCGGAGCAGGGCGAACTGGCGATCACGCGCACGGGCGACCGGCTGCGACTGGCGCGCGAGGCCGCCGGGCTGTCGCTTGCCGACGTCGCCACGCGCACGCGGATCACCCAGCGCCACCTCGAAGCGATCGAGAAGTCCGATTTCTCCGGCCTGCCGGGCCGCACCTATGTCACCGGTTTTGCGCGCGCCTATGCCCGCGCGGTCGACCTGCCAGAGGCCGAGATCGGCACCTCCGTGCGCCGCGAACTCGAAGAAGAAGAATATGGCCGGCCGTCGTATGAGGCCTATGAGCCCACCGATCCCGCACGGCTGCCGACCGCGCGGCTGACCTGGACGCTCGTCATCGTCGCACTCGTGCTGGTGTCGGCCTATGGCGTGTGGCGCTTCCTGTCGGTCGAGCCCGACGAGGCGCTGATCGCGGCGCAGAACCGCGCTGCCGAGGAATCCGAAGCTCCCTCCGCAGCCGCCGCGCCTGCCGCCAAGGCCACAACCAAGGCCGGCGCGGTTCCCGCGGATGCGCCGGTGGTGCTCACGGGCCTGTCCGAAGTTTGGATCGGGTTCGACGACG
Organism: Sphingopyxis sp. QXT-31; assembly: GCF_001984035.1. Classification (NCBI taxonomy): domain Bacteria; kingdom Pseudomonadati; phylum Pseudomonadota; class Alphaproteobacteria; order Sphingomonadales; family Sphingopyxidaceae; genus Sphingopyxis; species Sphingopyxis sp. QXT-31. The sequence goes on from NZ_CP019449.1 coordinate 1,162,429, forward strand.
CGACGGGCAAGACCGAGAATTGGCGGACGCTCGACGCCGGCGAGACCTATGAGGTGCCCGCCGGATATGTCCAGCAGTTCACGCTGCGGACCAGCATCCCGCAGGCGCTGAAGGTCACCGTCGGCGGCCGCGACATCGGCGCGATCGGTCCCGCCGATACGCTCGTCAAGAATATCTCGCTGAAGCCCGCCGACTTGGTCGCGCGCGCCGACGGCGCGGGCGCTGCGCAGACGCTGCCCTCGATACCGGCCAAGCGCTGACCTCGACAGACCGAAAGGTCGCCGCGCCGATTGGATTTGCGCAAATGCCCCCGTGCGCGTTATGGATCGCGCGATGGTTAACTGGGTGGGGGCCGAAAGGCAGATGAACATGCGTCACTTTACACTCCTGGGCACCGCGGCGATGGCGCTCGCGGTTTCGATCCCGGGCGCGGCGACGGCGCAGGACGACACGATCGGCAAGCGCGTCGACCGGCTCGAAAAGGAAATGCGCGCGGTACAGCGCTCCGTCTTCCCGGGCGGCAGCCCGACCTTCTTCGAAGGCGAGATCGCGCCCGACAACACGCCGGGCGAACGCTCGCGCGCCGGCGCCAATGCCCCGGTGATCGATCTGACCGCGCGCGTCGATGCACTCGAAAGCCAACTCCAGACGTTGACCGGCCAGACCGAGCAGAATGCCTTTCAGCTGCGCGAACTCGAAAAGCAATTCACCGCCTATAAGGCCGAGATGGAAAAGCGTCTCGCCGCCCCGCCCGCGGTGACCGAAACGGTGACCCCGGCAAGCCTGCCGGTGACGCCCGTCGCCAAGCCGCCCGCCACCCCGACCGCATCGACGACCAAGTCCGCGACGACGACTCCCGCCGCCGCGCCGACGAAAAAGCCGGCGGCTACGCCCGCTGCGTCGGCATCCAGCGCGGCGCGGCTCGCGCTGGTCAAGAAGGTCGAAATCCCTGCAACGGGAAACGAGGTCGATGACGGCTACAACTATGGCTACCGCCTGTGGGAGGCGAAGCTCTATCCCGAAGCGCAGACGCAACTGAAGGACGTAGTTGCCAAATGGCCGAACCATCGGCTTGCGAGCTTTGCGCAGAACCTGCTCGGCCGCGCCTATCTCGACGAGGGGAAGCCCAGCCTTGCTGCGGTGGCTTTCTATAATAATTACAAGCAGAACCCCGGCGGCGCTCGCGCACCGCATAGCCTAATGTACATGGGCGTCGCGCTCGACAAGCTCGGCCGCAAGGATGCCGCGTGCAAGGCCTTCGCCGAACTCGAAGAAACCTATGGCGACAAGGCGCCGCAGGATGTCCGTACCGATGCAACCGCCGCAAAAGCAAAAGCAGGCTGCTGAGGCCGACGCGCCGCACCGGCTCGCACGCCAGTTGGAGGCGCTGGTCGGGCCGGGCTGGCAGCAGCGCAATTACGGCGTCGCGGTCTCGGGCGGCCCCGACTCCATGGCGCTGCTCTGGCTGACGGCCAGCCTGCTCCCCGGACAGGTCAAGGCCGCAACGGTCGATCACAGCCTGCGCCAAGGTTCGGCCGAGGAAGCGCGCATGGTCGCGGGTTTCTGCGCCCGCGAGCGCATTCCGCACGTCACGCTGACCCCGCCGACGCCGATCAAGGGTTCGCTGCAGGCGGCGGCGCGCGCCGAGCGCTATCGCCTGCTCGAAGAGTGGCGCGCCGACGAGGGGCTGGCGCATATCCTGACCGCGCACCACGCCGACGACCAGCTCGAGACGATCGTCATGCGCCTCAACCGCAGTAGCGGCGTCGGCGGGCTCGCCGCGATCCGGGCGAAGAACGGCTTCATCCTGCGCCCGTTGCTCCACTGGCGCCGCGACGAGCTGGTGCGGCTCGCGCTCGACGAGGATCTACCCTTCGTCGACGATCCGTCGAACGCCGACGGCCGTTTCGACCGGGCGCGGCTGCGCCATGCGCTGACCTCGCAGACCCTGCTAGACGTCGAGGCCGCGGCGCGTTCGGCCGACTGGCTCGCCGAGGCCGACGAGGCGATCGACTGGGCGGTCGAACGGCTGATCGCCGGCTGGCCCGACGCATCGGACATCGCGGTGATCCGCGACGAAGGCTATCCCCCCGAGATTTTCCGCCGCGTCGTGACCCAGCGCCTCCGCGCCAACGCCGCGGGGCTGCCGCTGCGCGGCGCCTCGCTCGACGGGGTGGTCAAGGCGATGAAGGATGGGCGCCGCGCGATGGTCGGCGCGCTGCTGATTGACGCCGTTCCGGGCCTCGAAGGCACGATCTGGCGCATTTCCGCGGCGCCGCGCCGGAAAGCCGGCAAATAAGGCCGAAAGGCTCAAAGGCTCATTGTCATTTAACGCGATTATCCTATCTTGGCGGGGTACAAGCGCGACGCGCGCTACTTTTGGAAAGATTCCGATGCAGGACGACAAGGAACCGCAGGGCAACCCCTGGATGAAGAGCGTGATGATCTGGAGCGGCATCCTGCTCGCCATGCTCCTCGTCGCGTCGATGTTCGGCGGGGCGTCGCAGCCCGCGGGCAACACGCTCACCTATTCGGAATTCCGCCAGAAGATCGCGGACGGCAGCGTCAAGGAGGTCGTGCTGACCGAGGAACGCGCGACCGGCACGCTGTCGAACGGCGACCGCTTTACCGCCAATTTGGTCCGCGATCCCGAGATGCTCAAGCTGCTCAACGAAAAGGGCGTCAAATATGACGGCAAGCCGGCCGATACCGGCAATATCTGGGTCTATCTGCTGATCCAGTCGCTCCCCTTCCTGCTGATCCTCGGCATCGCCTTTTTCGTCTTTCGCCAGGTGCAGAAGAACAATGGTTCGGGCGCGATGGGCTTCGGCAAGTCGCGCGCCAAGATGCTCACCGAAAAGCAGGGCCGCGTGACCTTCGACGACGTCGCCGGCATCGACGAAGCGCGCGAGGAGCTCGAGGAGATCGTCGAGTTCCTGAAGGACCCGACCAAATTCTCGAAGCTCGGCGGCCAGATCCCGAAGGGCGCGTTGCTCGTCGGCTCGCCTGGCACTGGCAAGACGCTGCTCGCCCGCGCGATCGCGGGTGAGGCGGGCGTGCCCTTCTTCACCATCTCGGGCTCGGACTTCGTCGAGATGTTCGTCGGCGTGGGTGCATCGCGCGTCCGCGACATGTTCGAACAGGCCAAGCGCAACGCCCCGTGCATCGTCTTCATCGACGAAATCGACGCCGTGGGCCGCCACCGCGGCGCCGGGCTCGGCAACGGCAATGACGAGCGCGAACAGACGCTCAACCAGCTGCTCGTCGAGATGGACGGCTTCGAGGCCAATGAAGGCATCATCATCGTGGCGGCGACCAACCGCCCCGACGTGCTCGACCCCGCGCTGCTGCGTCCGGGCCGCTTCGACCGCCAGGTCGTCGTGCCGCGCCCCGACATCGAGGGTCGCCAGAAGATCCTCGAGGTGCACACGCGCAAGAAGCCGCTCGCGCCCGACGTCGATCTCCGCCGGATCGCGCGCGGCACGCCGGGCTTCTCGGGCGCCGATCTTGCGAACCTCGCCAATGAAGCTGCCTTGCTGGCTGCACGCAAGGGCAAGCGCCTGATCGCGTCGGGCGAGTTCGAGGAAGCCAAGGACAAGGTCATGATGGGCGCCGAGCGCCGATCGATGGTGATGACCGAGGACGAAAAGAAGGCGACCGCCTATCACGAGGCGGGCCACGCGCTCGTGTCGCTCCACGTCGAGCACAACGACCCGTTGCACAAGGTGACGATCATCCCGCGCGGCCGCGCGCTGGGCGTGACATGGAACCTGCCCGAGCGCGACCGCTATTCGCACAATATGAAGCAGATGAAGGCGCGCCTTGCGCTCTGCTTCGGCGGGCGCATTGCCGAGCAGCTGATCTATGGCAAGGACGAGCTCAACACCGGCGCGTCGAACGACATCCAGCAGGCGACCGACATGGCGCGTTCGATGGTCATGGAATATGGCATGTCGGAGAAGCTCGGCTGGCTGCGCTACCGCGACAATCAGGACGAGGTATTCCTCGGCCACAGCGTGTCGCGCGCGCAGAATATGTCCGAAGAGACCGCCAAGCTGATCGACGCCGAAGTCCGCCGCCTCGTTGAAGAAGGCGAGAAGGTCGCACGCAAGGTGCTCACTGACAATATCGACGAGCTCCACCTGCTCGCCGCGGCGCTGCTCGAATACGAAACGCTGTCGGGCGAGGAAGCGAAGCGCGCGATCAAGGGCGAGGATATCGGCCGCGAGGACGATGCCGGCAAGCGCGGCACCCCCGTCTCGGGCCACGCCGGCGGCCTGCCGCAGATCAAGCGCAAACCGCGCCCCTTCGGCGATCCCAACCCGCAAGGCGCCTGATCCGGCGCCTTGGGGGAGGAGCGATGAAGCGCCTGAAATTCAGCCTGCCCCGCTTCGGGCTCGGCGTCGCGGCAATGTTTGCGCTCGCCAGCCCGGCGCAGGCGTTACAGCGCATGGAATTCTCGCAGAAGGTCGATCTGGAAAAGGTCGAGATCGGCCCCGGCGGAAAGCGCGACATCAGCTTTGCCGAGCCCGAGGTGGTGATCCCCGGCGACCGACTGCGCTATCGCCTCCAGATGGAGAACCGCACCGCCGAGCCCGCAGCCAGCCTTAGCTTCGTCAACCCGATCCCGCGCGAGATCCGCTTTGTCGGCACCGAGGATCTCGACGGCTTTGCCGTGTCGGTCGATGGCGGCGTGAGCTTCGGCGCGCTCGACGAGCTTCGCGTTACCTTTCCGGATGCCGCACCGCGTGCGGCGACGCGCGAGGATGTCACCCACGTCCAATGGACGCTCGCCGAGCCGCTTGCCCCCGGCGCGGCCAAGACCGTGACCTTCTTCGGCGCCATCCGCTGAGCATCCGGCGATGACTATCTATTGCGACGAATCGGGCGGGCTCAATGCCGGCGCGATGACCTTCGCCGCGGTGATGCTCACGCCCCAGGCCGCGACCGATATCCACGCCCGCTTCCGTTCGGTGACAGGCCTGCGCGGCGAGCTCAAGGGCAGCCGCATCAGCATAGTCGAGCGCGCCTATCTGCTCGAACTGGTCGATCGCGCCGGCGGCCGCGCCTGGGTCGCGGTGGCGCATCGCGATCGACTGGCGCAGGGCCCCGGCGGCACGCTGCCGAGCGACCTCGCGCTTTATGGCGCGCTGCTCAATTCGGCCGTCGGGCATTGGCTGCCCGAAACCGGCGGCGAGTGCACCGACGTCGTCATCGACGACGGCCGCTACGATCCCAAGATCTTGAGCCACGTCCGCGAGGAAATCCAGGCCGGCCTTGGCAATTGGGGCCGCGCCTCGCTCGCCGACAGCAAGCGCAGCGACGGGGTGCAGATCGCCGACGTGATCGCGAACAGCCTGTTCAACATCGCGGTGGAATCACCCCGCGCGCATCGCATCGGGCGGATCATCGAGCCGATGCTGGCGTCGAAGGCGATAAGGGTGGCGGAGTTGACGAGCGTTCCCTGAAAGCCGATCGTCCAACAAAAAAGGGCCGCGGTTTCCCGCAGCCCTCTCTGGTGATTTCGCTGAAGCGACTTATTCGAAGTCGCTGCCGCCGCCCGCAGGGCTGCGCGGCGGCGCGGCGGCGGTGAGGCGGAGCGCCTCCGCCGAGCGCGCGATCGAGCTGATTTCGTCGGGCGTATCGTCGTCGTCGACGACGACCTTCTGCAGCGAGCCGACGAGCGTTTCGGACAGGTCCTTCGGACGCACCGTCTGCTCGGCAATCTCGCGCAGCGCGACGACGGGGTTCTTGTCGCGGTCGCGGTCGATGGTCAGCTCCGAACCGCCCGAGATTTCGCGGGCGCGGTGCGCCGAGAGCAGAACCAGGTCGAAACGGTTGGGGACTTTGTCGACGCAATCTTCGACGGTAACGCGGGCCATAGATATTCCTTGATCGAGGAGAGGCCGGCCCAAGGGGGCTGGCGGCAAGCGCTGCGCGCTAGCAGGCGGGCCCACGAATGTCAACGAAACCGGACGCATGGCCCTGCCCTCGCCCTTGCCCGCCGCGTCGGCCCGCGCCTATGGTGAGCGCATGACCGCCGAACCCGCGTCCGCCTGCGAAGCCCATACGATCGAGGCGGATGTCGCGGGCCACCGGCTCGAGGTGATCGTCGACGGCGACGAGAGGCTCACGCGCCTGCTCGCGCTGCTGAACGGCGCGATCCGTAGCATCGACATGATCATGTACATCTTCGAGCACGACGCGGCGGGTTCGCGCGTGCTCGATGCGATGACCGCCGCAGCGAAGCGCGGCGTGCGCGTGCGCGCGGTGATCGACAGTTTCGGATCGGGCGATGTCTCGGACAGCGTTTTCACGCCGCTGCGCGAAGCCGGGGGCAGTGTCACCTTCTTCTCGCGCCACTGGCGGTCGAGCTACCTCATCCGCAACCATCAGAAATTGCTGCTGATCGACGAACATGTTGCGATCACCGGCGGCTTCAACATCGCCGAGCCCTATCTCAGCACCCAGCTGTCGAAATGCTGGTTCGACCTCGGCGTATTCGTCCGCGGGCCGTCGGTTGCACGCATGGTGCAATGGTTCGAGGAGATCCACGACTATACGGTGAACAACGACGGCAAGCTGCTCATGCTCCGCCGCCTGATCCGCGAATGGCCAGTCGATATCGGGCCGATCAGCTGGCTCGTCGGCGGGCCGACGCAGCGATTGTCGCCTTGGGCGCGCGCGGTGCGCGCCGATCTCGACAAGGCGCGCCAGCTCGACATGGCGATGGCCTACTTCTCGCCCGGTCAAGGCATGCTCCGCCGCCTCGGCCGCGTGGCGAAGCGCTGCCGCGCGCGCTTCGTGATGGCGGCGAAGTCGGACAATCCCGCGACGATCGGCGCCTCGCGGCTGCTCTACGGCTATCTGCTGCGCAAAAAATCGACGATCTGGGAATATCGGCCGTGCCGGTTGCACATGAAGCTGATCGTCGTCGACGATGTCGTTTACGTCGGCACCGCCAACTTCGACATGCGCAGCCTGTTCATGAACGTCGAGGTTATGCTGCGCGTCGCCGACCCGGGTTTTGCGCAGCAAATGCGCGAATTCATCGCCGGTCTGCAGCCCGACTGCGACGTCATCACCGCCGAAGAACATAAGAAGCGCGGCACCTGGCTGACGCGGTTGCGCTGGACGCTGGCGTGGTTCGTCGTCGGTGTTGCCGATTACACGGTATCGCGGCGGCTCAATTTCGGATTGGGCGAGATCGACCCGGAGACCGAAGTCTAGACCTCAGTCCTTCCAGCCCCAGAAGAGGAAGCAGGGCGGGACGTTCACCCACTCGAACGCATTGTCGATGCGGTTGAAATGCGCCGCGAGGAAGTCGCGCGCGCGGGCGCGGAACTGATAGACGAGGAAGGCGCCGCCGGGACGCAGCACGCGGTGCGTTGCCGCGGCGATCGCGGGGCCGACGCCCGCGGGCAGCGTCGAGAATGGCAGGCCCGACAGCACATAATCGGCATGATCGAAACCGTGCGCGTGGACGATGGCCTCGACGTCGGCGGCCGAGCCGTGTACCGCGATGAAGCGGCTGTCGCGGATGTCTTTCCGCAGATAGTCGATGAAATCCTCGTTGGTGTCGATCGCGATCAAGGTCGCATCGCCCGCCATCCGTTCGAGCACCGGGCGGCAGAAGGTGCCGACGCCAGGGCCATATTCGACGAACAGCTTGGTGTTCTTCCAGTCGACGGGTTTCAGCATGTGGCGGATCAGCGTCGGCGACGACGGCACGATCGACCCCACCATCACCGGATGCTTGATGAAGCCCTTCACGAACATGCCCCACGGCCCGAAAAAGCGCTTTGCACGGTCGCGGATCCGCTTGGTCAGCGCGGCCTTCTGTTCTTGGGCGTGCGCCCGGGGATTGGACATGATGGCTTTCGCGTTGTTGCGTGTGACAAAGGCGTGGCAAAAAGCCGCGCGCGACGCAAGGAAAGACTATGCTTGACAATGGGCCGCGGCGTTCCGCGTCTGGACAGGCGGGCCAGCGCGTGTAGGGGATTGGGCACGATCGATCCGCACACGCGGAAGCCAGCCAAAGTCAAATGGGGGGAGAGCGACATGTCGACGATCAGCCGCTCGATCCCCGCCGACCGCATGGCGGTGCTCTTCGCGGTGATGCTCGTCGCCGCCGCTGGCAATACCGCGATGCAGTCGATCCTGCCCGCGATTGGCGCCAAGCTGCACATCCCCGACGTCTGGGTCAGCCTAGCCTTCAGCTGGTCGGCGCTGCTCTGGGTGCTCACCGCGCCGCACTGGGCGCGCCAGTCGGACAAGCGCGGGCGCAAGGCGCTGATGGCGCTCGGCGTAATCGGTTTCATGTCGTCGATGGCGCTCTGCGGTCTTGTGCTTTGGGCGGGCCTGACCGGCTGGCTCGCGGCGGGCGTGACCTTCATCCTCTTCGCGTTGTTCCGCAGCCTCTACGGCGGACTCGGCTCGGCTGCGCCGCCCGCGGTGCAGGCCTATGTCGCCTCGCGCACCGATCCCGAGGAGCGGACGCAGGCGCTGTCGCTAGTCTCCTCGTCCTTCGGGCTCGGCACGGTGATCGGCCCCGCGATCGCGCCCTTCTTCATTCTCCCCATCGTCGGTCTTGCCGGGCCGTTGCTCGTTTTTGCGCTGATTGGTCTGACGGTCCTGATCGCCCTGCGTTGGCGGCTGCCCGACGACGTCCCGCGGTTCGCGGCGCGGGGCAATATCGCCTCCTATCCGACCACGGGCGGCTCCCCCGAGACGGCGACCGACGAGACTGAAGACGAGATCGTCGATCCCGCATCCGCCGCGTCGCCGCCGCTTCGCTGGACTGACCCGCGCGTGCGCCCTTGGCTGCTCGCGGGGCTGTTCGGCGGGCAGGCGCAGGCCATGATGCTGGGCGTCATCGGTTTCCTGATCCTCGACCGGCTGCAGCTACGCCTGCGTCCCGACGAGGGCGCGGCGATGACCGGCATCGTGCTGATGGCGGGCGCCTTCGCGACCCTGCTCTCGCAATGGGGGCTGATCCCGCTGCTCAAGATGTCGCCGCGCACCGCGGTGCTCGTCGGCGCCGCGCTCGGCGGGATCGGCACGATCACGACGGGCCTGTCGTTCGACCTCCACGGTATCATCATAGGATTCGCCCTCGCCTCCTTGGGCTTCGGCCTTTTCCGCCCAGGCTTTACCGCCGGGTCGTCGCTCGCCGTTCCGCGCCGCGACCAGGGCGCGGTCGCGGGCATGACCGCGTCGATCAACGGCGCGGCCTATATCGTCTCGCCCGCCGCCGGCGTGCTGCTCTACAACTGGCACCCGAGCGTTGCCTATGGCCTGATGGCGGGCTTTTGCGGCTGGCTGGTCCTGTGGGGCTGGAAGGCGCTCCGGCTGGAAGCCGGTATCAACTGATCGTCATCCCGGCGAAGGCCGGGATGACGTGACAGATTAGTCTTTCGGATCCTCGTGCTTCCGCTCACGCACGGGCTTGAGCATGCCCGGCGCGAAGAAGCCGATCGGGTCGACGCTCATCGCCGCCTGCTTGATCTCGCCCTGGATCTTTTCATAATCCTTCTCCATCGCCTCGGTGACCGAGGCGCGGGTGTCCTTCAGCGCGGTGTCGAAGTCCGCCATCGTCACCGTCTCGGCGCCCATCGAGCGCTTGAGCGCGGCAAGCCCGGCGCGGCGCGTCAGATCCTCCAGATCGGCCCCGGTGAAGCGATCCGACTTCTCGGCGAGAACGCCCAAGTTCACATCCTCGTCGAGCGGCATCTTTCCGGTCTGAATCTCCAGGATACGCTTGCGTCCCTCGGCATTGGGCACCGACACATAGATCAGCTCGTCGAGCCGCCCCGGGCGCAGCAGTGCGGGATCGATCAGATTGGGCCGGTTGGTAGCGCCGATCACGACGACCGATTGCATCTCCTCGATCCCGTCCATCTCGGCGAGGATCGTGTTGACGACGCGCTCGGTCACCTGCGGCTCGCCCGACGTCCCGCTGCCGCGCGCGGGGACCAGGCTGTCGAGCTCGTCGATGAAGATGATCGTCGGTGCCACCGCGCGCGCGCGCTGGAACAGCCGCGCGATCTGCTGCTCGCTCTCGCCATACCATTTCGACAGCAGGTCCGACGACTTGATCGAGATGAAATTCGCGTCGGATTCGCGAGCCGCCGCCTTGGCGAGCAGGGTCTTGCCCGTGCCCGGCGGGCCATAGAGCAGGAAGCCTTTCGCGGCCCGGATGCCGAGCCGCCGGAACGCCTCGGGGTATTTGAGCGGCAGCTCGATTCCCTCGATTAGCTTCTCGCGCGCGGCGTCGAGCCCGCCGATGTCGCTCCAGCGCGTCTTCGGCGCCTGCACCATCACCTCGCGCATCGCCGAGGGCTGCACGCGCTTCAGCGCATTGTTGAAATCCTCGCGCGTGACGCGCAGTTCCTCGAGCACCTCGGGCGGAATCGTCCCTTCCTCGAGGTTCAACTTGGGCATGATCCGCCGCACCGCCTCGATTGCGGCCTCGCGCGTCAGTGCCGCCATGTCGGCACCGACGAAGCCAAAGGTCGTGCGCGACAGCTCGTCCAGATCGACATTCTCGCCCAGCGGCATGCCTCGCGTGTGGATGCCCAATATCTCGCGACGTCCCTTTTCGTCGGGGACGCCGATCACGATCTCGCGGTCGAAGCGGCCCGGACGCCGCAGTGCCTCGTCGATCGCATCGGGACGGTTGGTCGCGGCAATGACCACCAGATTGGTGCGCGGCTCCAGCCCGTCCATCAGCGTCAGCAATTGCGCGACGAGACGTTTTTCGGCCTCGCCGGTCACCTGCCCGCGCTTGGGCGCGATCGAATCGATCTCGTCGATGAACAGGATCGACGGCGCGGCCTTGGTGGCCTGCTCGAACACCTCGCGCAGTCGTTTTTCGGACTCGCCATAGGCGCTGCCCATGATCTCGGGCCCGTTGATCAGGAAGAATTGCGCGTCGCTCTCATTGGCGACCGCGCGCGCCAGCCGCGTCTTGCCGGTGCCCGGCGGGCCGTGCAGCAGCACCCCGCGCGGCGGATCGACACCCAGGCGGCGGAACAGCTCGGGATAGCGCAAGGGCAATTCGACCATCTCGCGCAGCTGGTCGATCGTCTCGCCCAGCCCGCCTAGGTCGTCGTAGGTAACGTCGGTGCGCCGCGCGTCCTGCGGCTCCTGAAATTCGGGGAGCAGCTCGATCTCGGTATTCTCGTCGATGAAGACGACGCCCTTGGGGCTCGCGGACACGACGAGCAGGCGTACTTCGGCGAGCGCATAGGCCGGGGCGTTGAGCATCTGGCGCAGCTGCGGCGGCATGTCGCCCGCCGAGACGCGCTGCTGCCCCGCGGTCGCGACGGTGTCGCCCGCGACCAGAGGTCGCCCGAAAAAGCTGCGCTTGAGCGCATTGGCCGAGCCCTGCAGCCGCAGATTTTCTTGCGCGGGCGCGAACACCACGCGCGTTGCGGGGCGCGTCTCGACGCGGCTCAGAGCGACCATATCGCCCGCGCCCGCCCCTGCATTCGCGCGCTGCAGGCCGTCGAGGCGGATGACGTCGAGGCCTTCATCTTCGGCATAGGGCAGCACGACGCGCGACGCGGTGTCGCGCTTGCCGCTGATCTGGACGATATCCCCTTCGGTCACGCCGAGTTCGGCCATCGCTGCGCGCGGGATACGCGCGATGCCGCCGCCGCTTTCCTCCGCGCGGGCGTTCGCCACCTGCAGTTTGACCTGTTTTTCTTTTGCCGCTGCGTCGGCCAAGGCGTGTCTCCCGCAAAATTGGACAGAACAGGGAAGATAGGGCGCCGGTTCCGCCATTGCGACCCCCAGCTTATGACGCAGTGCACAAAAGCCTTGGCAGGGTGCGCGCTGTCATGTCATCATCGCGGTCGAACGATCATGCCACGCCTTCCTCCCCTCAGCAGCATGGAGGCCTTTCTCGAGGTCGCCCGTCACGGTACGGTCAAGGCCGCGGCGATCGAGCTGGGCCTGTCGATGCCCGCGCTGTCGCGGCGCATCCAGACGCTCGAACATGCTGTCGGCCGCCCGCTCTTCGACCGCCATCATCACGGGTTGCGGCTGACCGAGGCGGGGCGCGCGCTGCAGGAGCAGCTGTCGCCGATCCTCGATGATCTGCGCGGCGTCATCGCGCAGGCAGGCAGCCCCGACGCGTCGCTGCGCCTCCACCTCAACGTGCTGCCGCTCTTCGCGCAGCAGCGGCTCTTCCCGCGCTTGCCCGAACTTCGTCAGAAACATCCCGAACTGCATATCGATATCGAGACCATGTCGCACGCCGAGGCGCGGCTGGGCGAAGGGATCGACGCGGCGATCGCGCTCGCGCGCTCGATCGACCCCGCGCTTTATGCGGCGCGCCTCGACCAGGACAAGGTCTTCCCTATCGCCGCCCGCACACTCACCGACGGCGACCGTCCATTGCGCGTCCCCGAACAGCTCCAGCGCGCGACGATCCTGCTCCACCGCGAAATGCCCGAAACCTTCGGCGAATGGCGCAAAGCGATCGGCATGCCCTATCTCGAGCCCGCGGGAATCGACTATTTCGATTCGGGTCCGCTGATGCTCGAGGCCGCGGCGCAGGGGATCGGGGTCGCCTTCATGCACGGCCATCATTTCGACGACGCGCACGACCCGCGGCTCGTCCGCCTGTTCGATTTCGACGTCGACAGCCCGTACAGCTACTGGTTCGTCTGCCGCCCCCGCGCGCTGCGCCAGCCGGCGGTCAAGCTGTTCCACGACTGGCTGCTGGGCGCCAAGATCTGAAGAATGATGGTGCTGCTGGACAGGATTGAACTGTCGACCTCGTCATTACCAATGACGCGCTCTACCACTGAGCTACAGCAGCAACCAGGCGCCCGCGAACGCATGTCTGCGGGGCAGGCGCGGCCTATGGCGGGACGCCTTGCGCCTGTCAAGCGGCCAGGCTTGACGCCGGACAGATTTCGCAGGCAAGGATCGGGCGTGAACAAGAGCCCCTCTCCCACCGAACTGGAGCGCCAGCAGCGGCTGGCCGAAGCGCTGCGGGAAAATCTGCGCAAGAGAAAGGCACAGGCGCGCGAGGCGCGGGCCGAAACCCCGCCTAAAGACTGACGGTCACCGTCACGTCATCGCCCTCGGCGATCCCCTCGGCCTTGCGCACCGCGGCCTTGACCGGCAGCAACCAGCCGCCGCTTTCCTTGTGCGGAAAGACCGACGTCTGCCAGACGGTATCCCCGATCGTCACCGTCACCCGCGCCGACCCGAATCCCCCGCGCTTGTCGAGCCACTGCCCCGACATCGCGGCAAAGCGGATCCCGTCGGCCGCTTCGCCCGCGATGGTCAGGAAGAACCACGCCGCGGGCGCCGTCGCCGACTGCCAGCGCCACAGCACCGTGGTGGTGGTGAAGGATTCCATTGGACGACCCTACGCCGTTCGCATCGAGCGAAGTCGAGATGCCCATCGGCTAGGCGCTACGTCTCGGTGTCTTGACTGCGCTCGACACGAACGGGAACGACACGTCATTTTGACACCGCCCGCACCGGTACGGGGATATTGCAGACATCTGCCCCACCTGCGGGCGTTATGAAGAAGGGATCGCGCCGGTTCGCGCGGGCGTCTGCGTATTTTGTGAAGCTTTCGCTTTCGGTCGACAGATATTCAAACTTCGGCTGGCTCGGCGCGGGCAGGTCGGTCGCGAGGCGGATCGATTTGATCGGTACGCGCTCCTCGGCCTTTTCATAGAAGCCCAGCGCCCCGGTCCCGCGCGGCAGGCTCGACAGATGCTCGATCCCGGCGATCACGCGGCCCACGACCGCGATATTGCGGTCGAGGTGGCGCGGCGCGTGGCCGATGACGGTATAGAGCTCAGCGCCGTTGCCGGTATCGGGTGACAGGTTTCGACCTACCCCGAGCATGCCGTAACAATGGACGGGCCACCAGACTTGATCCAAGCCATATCCCGAGGTGGCAACCGGCCAGCCGGAATAGAAATCGACCCACTGCGTATATGCGTCGCGACTATGCCAGTCGGGATAGGGGTCGGGTTCGACCCGCTGCAACGGAATCTCCGAAGTCTGCCGCGACTGACGTTTTGCATCGCGCTCCGCGTTGCGGGCCTGCCATTCGGAAAGGCCGGACGTATAATCAGCCTCCGGCACCACCGCCACCCCCCCGGGCAGCGGCTTTTTCTCGGTCGCATCGCCCCATTGCACGACATAATTGTCCTGCACGCGGTTGATGCTTGCCCCGTCCCACCAATGCGCCGCGGCGAGCTTGCGGATATTGCCGATCCAGCCCTGGCTGAACGGCGCAGGCATCAGCTGGATCACGACGCGGCGCGGTGGCGCCTTCTTCTTCGCCTTGCCGGCGGGCGCAAGGTCCATAACGAGCAAGTCCGAAGCCGGAATCTCCACCCAGTCGCTCGCGGGCGCCGCAGCGGCGATCTCGCCCGGCGAGAGCGGCGGCGACGCCTCCTGCGCGGCGACGGGAAGGGAAAAAGCGAAGGCCGCGGCTGCGGCGAGGAGGCGATGCTTCATGGCGCAATGTCTGCCACGCCCATGCCGCTTGCGAAAGCCCCGCCAAGCGATTAGGGCGCCCCTTCCAGTGCATGCGGAGCGGTGGCCGAGTGGTCGAAGGCGCTCGCCTGGAAAGTGAGTATACGTCAAAAGCGTATCGAGGGTTCGAATCCCTCCCGCTCCGCCAACATACCATGCGCCAGCGTTCTTATTCGTTCACTACCCCTTGCATTTCCGCCATTTCTGCTTATCAGTGTGGCGGACGATGTTCACGTCTGTTCGCAGTCGTTCACCGTCTCACATGGTATATCGCATGGTATGGCCTTGCGATTTTATGGTATGGAGAACGAGGGTGCTCACCGACGCCAAAATCAAAGCCGCGAAGCCCGCCGACCGGGATTACAAGCTCGCCGATTCCGGCCAGCTTTTTTTGCACGTCACGACGGCCGGCGGTCGCCACTGGCGCATGAATTATTCGTTCGGGAAGAACGCCGCGGGCAAGCCCGCGCAGAAGACGTTGACCTTCGGCTCCTACCCTGCCCTCACGCTGGTTGATGCCCGCGCGCGCCGGGACGAGGCGAAGGCGCTGCTGCGCGAGGGCCGCGACCCTGCTGTCGAGCGGCGCGTCGCGACGGCCGCGAAGGCGACGGCCGGAAAGAACACGTTCGAGATCGTCGCCGAGCAATGGTTCGAGTTGAAGTCGGGCTGGTCGGTGAAGAAGTTCCGGGCATGGCGCGCCGCGCATGGCGGCAAGTGGCACGAGCGCGACGCCGCGAACTGGATCGAGCGCCCCCAGGCGGGCTGGTCTGTCGTCCACTCGGGCGACGTGCTTAAGTCGCTCGACAACGACGTCTTCCCCTCGATCGGCGACCTCCCCATCGGCGAGATCGAAAGCCCGAAGGTGCTGGAGGTGCTCAACGCGATCGTGCAGCGCGGCGCGATCGAGACCGCGCACCGCGTCTGTCAGCGCATCGGTGACGTGTATGTCTATGCCATCCCTGCCGGGCTCGCGAAGGCGAACCCGGCCGCGAGCATGGGCAAGGCGCTGCCGAAGGTGCCGCGCTCGAAGAAGCAACCCTCGATCATCGACCGCATCCGCGAGCATGAGGACCAGATCAAGGTCGTCCGCCAGATGCTCCGCGATTGCGACGACGAGCGCTGCCGCGCCTCGACGAAATTCGCCCTGCGCCTGCTGGCGCTGACGGCCGTGCGCCCGAACGAAATTCAGAACGCCGAATGGTCGGAGTTCGAGGATCTGGACGGCCCGGCGCCGCTGTGGCGCATCCCCGCCTCGCGTATGAAGGGCGACCTCGACCGCAAGGCCGATGAGGACGGCGACCATCTGGTGCCGCTGTCGACGCAGGCGGTCGAGCTGGTGCAGACGTTGCGGATGTTGACCGGGAATTATCGGCTCATGTTCCCCAGCGAGCGCCACCCTCACCGCCCTATCTCCGAGAACACCCTGCGCGCGCTGCTGATCCGCGCTGGCTACTATCAACGCCACGTCCCGCACGGTTTCCGCGCGGCGTTCAGCACCATCATGAACGAGCGGCCGGACAAGCAGGAAGGCGACCGCGCCGTCATCGACCTGATGCTGGCGCACGTCCCGAAAGACAAGGTCGAGGGCGCATACAACCGCGCTTCCTATATGCCGCGGCGCCGCGAGATCGCGCAGGCATGGGCCGACATCATCACCGAGGGGCTGGAAGCGCCGGCCGAGCATATCGGCAAGCCTATTCGCTGGGCGGACACCTCGCCGAAAGCACCGCGGAAGACGCTGGAGCGCGTAGGCTAGGTCGCCTTGCCGGCCTTTTCGTCGCGACGCTCTCGCATTTCGGCGAGATAGTCCTCATACCGGCGCCAGCTTTGGTTGGCTGGCTCGATGACCATCCCATTCGAGTGTAGAACCGTCTTGCTGCTGGTCGAATCGTCGTTGACGCCGTCGACGGTGACCGGGACAACGAACCCCTCCGCAGTCAGCGCCCAGGCGATAACCGGTGTCTGCCAAGGACTGTCGTCTTCGTCGCCCGCGTCGCCGATCATGCCGACCAAGAAGGTGTTCGGCTCGGCCGCCACCATATGAACGGGGGTTTCCATTATCTTGTCGCGCACATAGCTGCGGATTTCACATGAGGTATCGTCGGCCAGTTCGACCGAATGGACAAAGCCCTTATGTCCGGTCGGCTGGAACGTCACCTCGCGGGGCGGGCCGATTCTTGTAATGGCCGAAACAGGCCGCGCATTGCCCTGAATGTCGTCAAAAAATCGCATTGGTTCCTCCTCGCGTAGAATGCACAGTTGACGCTCATCAGACGCGTTCGGCCAGCACTTTTTCGCGCCACGTTTTGACTTCGCGCTCGCTCCAGCGCGTCGCGGCGCCGCCCGGCTTGCACGACTGCGGGAACTTGCCCTCGCGCATAAGGCGGTAAATCATCGTCTTCTTGATGCCCGCCAGTTCGATCACGGCCGCGAGCGGCAACAGCCGATCATCAAAGCCGTAGTCGACGGCAAAGGGCTCCTGCGGCGGCCGGGCGGCGCCTTTGGGGTTGGTCTTCATATCTTCTCCAGTTTGGCGAGGGTTTCGCGGATCGAGCCGCTCCCGCCGCAAAGTCCGCAAATCCGCAAAGCGCTCAACATTCATCGGCGCCGACAGCCGAGCGCCAGGCCCCAGCACCGCCGGCTTTTGCGTCGTCGACACAGCCGGTAGCCTCGTCAGGATCGGGCAACGCCGCGACCGCCTGTTCGGCCGCCCAACAAAGCACCCGGTCGAGGTCGTGCAGCTCGAGCACGGCGCCACCGAGCGCCAATTTCATCTCTCCCGGCGGCGCGCCGCGGCATTCGAGCGCGACGTTGAACTGCCACTCGTGCAGCAGCTCGGCGATCGGTCGCAAGGGTTTCGCGCTCATCGCACGCGTCTCCGGCCGACGCCGATCGCGTGCCGTAGCTTCTTGCTGTCGGCGAACATCGCTTCGAGTTCCTGAAATGCCCGGTCTGTGGGGCCGGATGCGATTGCATGGGCGAGATCGGAAACGGAGATGACGTCCACGCCGGGGCTGTCTTCGATTCCGCGCGAACGGCATTCTTCGCGAAGGTCGTCGCTGTCGATGTCGCTCAAGTCTACCTCGACCTCTATTCGCTTTCTCATTTCGGCGCTCTCCCGTCGCGACAATACCCGCAGCGCCCGTTGACGAGGCGCGGCATGTCCTCGCCGCATTGTTGGCACTCGCCAGACACGCCAGCGGGCACCGTCGCGCGCGCAGCGCGTAGGCTATGTGCGAGGTGCTGATCGGCGAGCGTCGTCGCCATGTCGACGTCATCAGCCATGCGACACGACCCGCGCGACTTCCTGCGCGATCAAATAGGAACTGTCGGGATAGAGCGCGACGAGCCGCCGCGCTTCACTTTCAGCCTCGTCGAACGTCGCGTGCGGCCGGGTAAGGTTGGCGCCGTCGATCTTGTGCAGACGGTACGGGCCGGGCGCGCGGATGGTGTCGCTCACGTTGTTCTCCTGTTGAGCGGTGGGGATGTCGGACTTGCTTTCGAGGAGATCGTCTTTTTCGTCCTCGGTCATGGTCGTTGCCCTTTCAGGCGCGCCGGAAAGACCGGCGCCCAGACAATCGCCTTGCGGCCGCTCGCGTTTGGCCGGCGCTGTCCGCTGTCGCGAACCTTGCCGAGCCTCGACAGCTCGGTGAGCCGCGGCCGGATCGACAGGATCGACAAGCCGAGCTTCCCGGCGACCTCGTCCGCCGTCAGCCCGTTCGAGCACTCGACTACCGCCAGCGCACGAGCGCGCAGCAGCGGCGCGGTCGATGCGACGTGCTCCGCCGCAGCTCGGGAAGTGTCCCGATCGCGAGCGCCTGGCTGGTGCGGATAATTGAACAGGTCGGTCATAGCCCGCCCCGGACGAGCGCCGGCTCCGGCGCCGCGCACCCGTCGACCAGCGCTGCCTCCGCACCGACGAAGATCAGCGTCGTGACGAAGATGAAGTGCGATCGACGGCGCGCGCTCATGCCGCGGGCCTCGGCCCGGTGTCGTCGCCGACCAGCAGCGCACGAAACTCATTCCAGAGGCGCACGACCTCCAGCGATAGGGAAAGGCGCGCGGCGCGCTCCTCGGGCGTGTCCCAGTCGGGCGCGCATTCGGCGTACATTCGATTGAGCCGGATGGCGGCGGCGTCAAATGCCGCCCACGCGACCTCGGCGGGCGAATTGCTGGCAGCGACATGGATCATGCGAAGGCCTCCTCGGGCTTAGATGCTGTCATGGCGCGCTCACGCGCTTCCAGCTGCTCGGGGCTGAGAAACCGCAGGTAGTTCCTCGCCCCTCCCCGCTTCATGCCGAGCGCTTCGTCGATGACGGAGTAGCGGTCGCCAGCGACCAGCATGTCGATGCCGAGGCGGCGGCGGTGCAGGAGCCGCTCCGACTCCTCGGGCGAAACCCCCGCGATACGATCGCCGAGCCGCTTCTTCGCCTGCGTGAAGGTGCATCCGTAGGGGTGGAACTTGTCGCGGCCGCAGGGACATTTTGGAAGTGTGCCCTGCAACTTCATGATCGCGATGAAGGGCTCGGTCTGACGGCGCACGGTTTCGGTGCTCAGTCCGGTGACGGCGCAGAGATCGCGGAGGCTTTCGATCGACGGGAGAAGTTCGACCATCAAAGCGAGCGTCTCGGGAGGAACTGCCGAAGAGATGCGTTCCATCTTCATCACCCTACCCTCTGGAATGGGATGACGACCTCGTCGGCGTCCTCGCCCTCGCCGTCATCGGCCAGCAAGAGCGCCTGCATGTCCTCGGGCCGCAAGGTAGGCAGCGGCGTGATGCCCTTCTCAGGCCCAGCCTTGCCCTGCGTCATGCAGGGGCCGACCGTCACCATCACCGGCCGGCGCGCGACGGCGGGGCCGAGGCCGAGGAAGGTGCCGCGCTCGAGGTTGCGGACCCGCTCGCCGTCGGGGCGCTGCAACCCGAGCAGATCGCAAGCACGGTTGATGTCGATGTCGAGGAAGGTCCGGCCTAGGAGGAAGTTGCTCGCCTCAGCCGCGACATTCTTGTGAAGCTTCGACAGGCGCTGCGTCGCGATGATGCCTGCGAGGCCACGTTTACGGCCGCGACACATGAGGTTCTGCATCGCCTGCAAGCTGGCTTTCCGGATGTCACGGTCCTCGCCGTTGTCGCCGGTCGGCGCAAATAGATGCGCCTCGTCGACGGCCACGATGGCCGGGTGCCAATGCTCGGCCGGCGCGTCGAACAACCCGCCGAGGAAGGCCGCGACCGCATCCATCTGCCCGTCGATGTCGAGCCCGTCGAGATTGACGACGACCGAGCCGCGCAGTTGGCGAACCTTGCCCGCGATATTCGACAGCCGAGACGGTTTATGCACAGCCGCGTCGATGACGGTATGGCCGAACGCCCCGCCGAAGCCGACGAAGTCGCCCTCCGGGTCGATGATGACCTGCTGCACGATGCCGGCGCATTCTTCGAGGATGCGGCGCAGAAGGTGCGTCTTGCCGCTCCCGCTGTTGCCCTGAATGAGCAAACGGGTTGTCAGCAGTTCTTCCAGATCGACGAACGCCTTGCCGTCAATCCGCTCGCCAATTTCGAGCGCGTTGTCACCGACCGGCTCGACCGGCGCGGTAAAAGCGGCCTGAGCCTGCTCGGGTGAAGTCAGCCGCGGCCCCGCTGGGGGGGATGAGGGGGGCGAGAGCCGCGGCTGACCCGGCGCGGGGGCGACGCGCCGAACGGGTTCGATATAGCGCGCCTCGGCGGCACGCTCGGCGGCGTCAGGCGAAAGGTGCTCGGGCAACCCTTCCTCTTTCCGCCACCAGATGATGTTGTTGACCGAGGTGTCGCATCCGTCTGCGATTTCGCGGTCGGTTTGCCCAGCTTCGTGCAAGGCGCGGGCGAGCGCCTTTTGCACGTCGCCGAACGGAGAGCCGGAGCGGTTCAGCATCATTCAGCCTCCGCCTCGGCGTAGGCCTCTTCCATCGCCTTGAGCATGGAGTCGATGCGGTCCTGCCCGCTTTCGACGCCCTCGGTCGCTTCCTTCCAGCCGGGAATGCCGACCTCGGAAAGAACACTGGTCATCAGATCGGCATCGATCGGCCGCTCGTCCTTTTCCCGGCTCTGGATGAAGATGCAGAGGCCTGTGAAGATGGCACCGCCGCCGACCAGAACCATGCCGTCGAATGCCTGCGCGATCATGGTCAACGCCCGCGTGGCAATTTCCTTGCCCTGCGAGACCAGCGCCTTCTTGATCGCCTGGGTGAAGATGACCTCGCCCGGCTGCCAATACTGCCACGCCTGATTGCGGCCGACGACCAACCCCGCCTCCGTAACCACGCTGTTGATCGCGATGGCCTTCGCGTCGCCAGCGGCGACGGCAGCGTGGAAGTCGTCCAGCGTGGACATCGCGCGGCGGCTGCGATTGGCCTGAACAAACAGCTCGGCTTCCTGCTGCGGGTCGTCGAAGTCGAAAACAACCACGGGCAGGTCGCGGATGTCGCCGCGAAGGGCGGCGCCCTCTTTGCGGTGCTGGCCGTCGATGACATATAGCTCGCCGTTGCGGCGCGAGACGATCAGGGGCAAGCAAAGGCGCCAGTCCCAATTTTCGGCGATCGTGCGAATCAGTTTCTTGGATGCTCCGCCCTCGATCGAGCGCTGGTAGCTGTCGTCGACTTTCAATTGGTCAATCTGCGCGAACTGCGGAGCGGGCGGCGAGCCGATCATCGGCTTGATGCGCAGCGGCTTGTCTGTTTCGCGCTTCGCTGCGCGGGACACTTGAAACTCTTCGGCCTTGCGCTCCCGGCGCGCCTCGATCGACTTGGTGAGGTCGTCAACGACCGCGTTGTCAGGGCCGGCCGCGGCAGCAAGCTTCGCGGGCATTCCCTTAGGATGGCAGGCGTAGACTTGGCCGTTCAGATCAAATACGGCGAAGCCGAGCTCGACGATTGTGGCGCCATCGGCGGCGTCGATGGTGAAGCTGCCGTTCTCAGCGACATCCGGCGAGAACATGCTCTCGACAACCCAGCCAGGAAGCTCCTTCCCAACGGCGTTGATCCAAATTTTTGATGGGGCATTAATTGATTTAACGTCGGCAGCCATGAGCCTACCTCCTGCTAGAGTGACACCAGCGTCTTCGGCCCGGAAGCGATCTGCTGATTTCGTCTAGCTATTGGAAATTTATCATGTCGTCAACGAGTTCTTGATAAATTTCCAATATCCGCCGAAAGGGGCTGCACCCTTTACAAAGGGGTTAAACCCCTTTAAAGAGAGTGGCACCCCTTTGGAGGCCTTATGTCACGATACAAAATCTCTGGTGCCACCGTGCCAACTGGCCCGTTCACTCGCGGCAAGGTGGCTCGCTTTACCGGCTTGCAGGACGAGGTTTTGTCGCACTGGACAAAGGAAGGGCTTCTGGTCCCGATTAATGATGCCAGTGGACCCGGCAGGCCCAAAGAGTTTGACCAGCTCGAAGTCCAAAAAGCGGCCGTGCTTAAGCAGATGCGAGAATTTGGGTGCGGAATAGACGCACTAAAATGGTTTGCCTCTATCGTTGACAGGGCGCGAGTGATTGCAGCGGAATCGCCCCTGTTCCCCCTTCACCGAATATGGGAGCTGGCGCACGTCCGAAGATCTACCGATCAGTTTTTGGAGGGAAAGCGTGTTCGCGTGTGGGACAGGGTCGACGGAGATCTTGTCGATGTGCCGGCCCAGTCTCTAGAAGAAATTGCCCTCCACCACTTAAACCCAGGCGGCGGTGTAGAGGCAGAGGCGGCAGAAGTAGCGGCGGCCGTCGACATAGTTAAAAAATATCCGACATCTCTAGACTTTCAAGCGATGCTAGTCGGCCCGGCCTTTACTGAAAATTACATCCTCGATCGGAGGACAAACGGGATTTTCCTGATGTGGCCGACGCCAAAAGGGTGGGAGCTCTACGAAGATTCGGACACGAACATGAGCGGTCTTATGAAGCCGCCGCTTGCAGGGATCATGATTTACGTCACTCGTGTCATGCGTGATCTGTGGATGATCGACGATGTGCTTCTCTGAGATTGTTGGTCATGCCGACTTGCCAGTCGAGGGCGCCAGTGGCTGCGGCTGCCGCCGGCGTCACTGCGCCGTCACGATGTCGAAACTCATTTGGTGGCAGCGCGAACTGCAGTCTCTTCTTCGCGATCCGCCTCGGCTTTCGGATGCGCGCTGGAAAGCGTGGAATGAAGATCGTCAGGAAGCTGAAGAATCTGTGATACGACTTCGGCGAGGTATCGCGCCCTCTTGTCGTACCGCTTCGGAGCATCGGGCAGCGCCTCAAGGATTGCCCGTTCTAATCGTTCCACCGACGCCGTTGGGCTCAAACGTCCATGAGCTTCGCCCAAGAAAAACTCAGGCAGGGTAATCCCCTGAACCTCGATCACGCTTCTGAGGTTGCCAACACTAGGCTCGCTGCCGTTCTTCAAGTTAGTGAAGAACGACGTGTTGACCCCCGCGTCACTGGCCCACTGATTGTTCGAGTAGCCGTCGGGACGAGGCAGACTCATCAAGCGATCATAGATTTCGCGCGCGCGCCTGGCTGATTCTTCACGTTTCAAATTCGATCTCCATCCGTTGGAAATATCCCATAGACTTCGAAATGTTACCATTTGATAAATTTCCAACGATTTTGATTGCGATCATTGGATATTAATCATAGGTCGGAGGGATGCAGACACCCCTCGAAAAGAGCCTCCTGGCTGAAGTCGAAGCCTTTCTTGAGCGGACGGAGGTTGCCCCATCGAGGCTTGGTCTCGACGCGCTGAACGACGGCGCGGTCGTAAGCCAGCTTCGCGCCGGAACGCGTTCGCTCTCTTTGAAAAATGCTGACCGTCTCCTCGCTTATATGCGGGACTATCGCGCGCCCTCCGAGAAGGGCTGACTGCGATGCATCGCACCGAGCGTCGATCAATCTCTGCTGCCGACTTAAACTACGCCGCCGAGTTTCGGCGGCGCGTCGACGAGCTCAAAGCCAGTGTGCTCATGTCGGGCGTCGTCGGTCGCGCGACCGCGCTCAAGCGCTCGGGCCGCGAGTATAAGGGCCTCTGCCCGTTCCACGGTGAGAACTCGCCCAGCTTCTTCGTGAACGACGCGAAGGGATTCGGGCACTGCTTCGGCTGCGGGTGGCACGGCGACCAGATCAAGTTCGTCATGGAGCGCGAAGGCTGCGGCTTTCGTGAGGCGTATCAGCGGCTCGCCAATGATGATCTGCCGACATGGTCGCCGGCCGAGCGCCAGAAAGCAGCAGCCGAAGACCGGCTCGATGACCTCGAAAAGGAGGAGTGGGCGCGCAAGTTCTTCAAGGCCTCGGCGCCGGTCGCCGAGACGCCGGGCAGGATATATCTGCGGGCGCGCGGCGTCACGATTGAGCCCCCGCCGTTCGTCCGCTTCGGCATGGTGCCGTCGTGGCGCGATAAGGAAACCGGTGAATGGGGCCGCAACCGCCCTGCCCTTGTTTGCGGGGCGCAGGACGGCACCGGCGCCGTGGTCGGCATCCAGCGGATATTCTTCAAGAACGACGACCCTGCGCTCGGCAAGAAGGATTGCAAGCTGAGCCTCGGCTCGATCCGCGGCTCGGCTCTCCGCCTGGGCGAGGCCGAGCCCGTCATCATCATGGCCGAGGGGCCGGAAGATGGCTTGTCGATCATGCAGGAGGGGCCGGGACACCCGGTCTGGGTGCCGTTCGGCACGAGTATGATGCCCTCGGTTCAACTGCCGCCGATCGTTCGCAAGGTCATCATCGCCGAACAGAACAACACGGCCGGTCGCATCGCCGCCGCCAAGGCGGCTATCGCGCTTTCGGATCTCGGGCTTGAGGTTGCCAGTGCTCGACCGGGCGACCAGTTCGACGACTGGAACGACCAGCTGCGCGCGGTGACGGCATGAGCGGGCGCTTCAACGACCAGTTCGCAGATGCGGCGCCCACCGTCGTGCAACCGCTCGACATCATGGGCGACAAGGGCAACCAGGCCGAATATCCGGTTGAGGCGCTTGGGCCGGTGCTGGCGGCGGCGGTCGCCGCAGGAGTAGATGCTACATTCGTGCCGGTGTCGATCGCTGCGCAGTGCTGCCTCGCAGCGATCTCGCTCGCCGGGCAGGGTCACTTCGACGTCGAGCTGCCAACCGGACAGAGGCGGCCGACGTCGCTCAGCCTCGTTACCATCGCCGAGAGCGGCGACCGCAAATCGGCCTGCGACGACTACATGATGGCTCCGGTCTGGGCTTTTCAGGAAAAGCTCGAGGATGATTTTCAGGCCCGGAAGGCGAACACGCTGATCGAGCAGTCGGCGTGGGACGAAGCGAAGAAACAAGCGACGCAAACTCACAAGAAGGGTGGCCAAGCCGCCCTTGCGCAGGCCTACCGCGATCTCGGCCCGCGTCCAGAGGGTCCGCCCGACCCGACTATCGTGATGCGCAGCGGAACAACGCAGGCGCTGGTCAAGCGGTATATCAGCGGTCGCCCGTCGATGGGCCTCATGTCCG
The DNA here is from genome assembly GCF_001984035.1 of Sphingopyxis sp. QXT-31. NCBI lineage: Bacteria > Pseudomonadati > Pseudomonadota > Alphaproteobacteria > Sphingomonadales > Sphingopyxidaceae > Sphingopyxis > Sphingopyxis sp. QXT-31. The sequence goes on from NZ_CP019449.1 coordinate 1,187,414, forward strand.
ACGAGGGCGGGTCGTGGCTCGGCGGCTACGGCATGACTCCCGATAATCAGCTTCTGACCATATCGCTGCTGAGCGACTTCTGGGACGGTAGGGCGGTGCAGATCAACACGGTCGGCGAGGGCTTCACAGCGCTCAAGGGGCGCCGGCTCGCCTTCCACCTCATGATTCAGCCGTTCCTCGCCGGTCGCCTCCTCGGCAACGCCGAGGCGCAGGGGCAAGGGTTCTTGAGCCGCCTCCTCGTCGCGGCTCCCGAGAGCAAAGCCGGATCGAGGTTCGTCGATCCTGACCGTCGCCAAAGCCCGGAGCATCGCGCGGCGATCGGGACTTTCCGCGAACGGCTCAGCACGATCATTTCTGCGCCATTGCCCATGGTCGACGACACGCCGGTCTTGAAGCCCGAGCCCGTCATCTTTTCCGATCAGGCGAAAGCTATGTGGTGGGCGTTCTACAATGCGCTTGAAGCGCGCCTCGGCCCCGAGGGCGACCTCAAGGAGGTGAAAGGCTTCGTCGGCAAGCTGCCGGAGCAAGCTGCGCGGCTTGCAGTCAATCTCGCAGCCTTCGAGCAAGGCGCTCGCCTGCGCGAGCTGGACGCGCCGACGCTGGCGCGCGGTATCCAGCTCGCCGAGTTTTATCTGTCCGAAGCCGTGAGGCTATTCGGGAAGCCCAGCACCGACCCGCTCATGGCAGACGCTCAACTCCTCTCAGACTGGCTGCGCGAAAAATGGACCGAGAACCTGATCTCCGCGAAGGCAATCGCGCAGTTCGGCCCGAGCCGACTTCGCCGCGGGGGAGACCATATCGCCGCCCTGATCGATGTCCTCGTACGTCACGAACATCTCTCGGACCAGCTGCCCGGCGGCGGCATGGTAAGCGGCGCCAAGGTCCGTAAGGCTTGGCGCCTGCAGATGCGCGAGGCCCGCAATGGCTAGCGCATTCGATCCCTCGGCGTTCATCGCCGCCGAAGCGTCGCGGCCGGTAGCGATCGGTAGCGATGATTTCTCGATGTTGCGCGCAGCGTCGAAACCCGCAGAAATCCGCGCCATTCCGGCCGTCCCGTGCAAGACGGTAGCGAAAGTAGCAACTGTAGCAGGCCCCAGCGCCGAAAATGAACTTTCCGATGCTGTCGTAAAGTTGCCGTGGGATGGCTATCTTCTGCCCTGGTCGGGATCGCCCTGCCCGTCATTCATCCGCCCAGAGATATTCGACGAGATCACGAACGAGGCCGTCGCCGTCTCGCGCCGCTGGGGCGCTCAGGCGATTGAGGCCGGCTGGTCGACGATTGATCTATTCGGCTGCTGGCGTCATCCGCAGTACCGCCGCGTCGACTGCAACGGTCTCGTGGCGTCGATTGTCGGGCTGCTCACGCCAGTGCGGGTGACGGCGCTGTCGCCGACACGCGCCGATCTCACCGATCATCTCGGCAATGTCATGCGGTTTTATCGTCGGCCGATGCCGTTCGCTGTCCATCTCTGGGAGGCATATGCCATGCCAGCAGGCCCGTAAGAGTAGCAATGAGGTTGCTACTCTTCGCTACACCGGCGCGCTTTGATGCCCTTCCATCTACTCCCGCAACTGAGGAGTGGAATGAATATCCTATTGTTTTCTCTATATTTTCAGAGGTTTTAACATGACGATGAGGGGCGATCTTCGAAGTGTAGCGCAGGGGGCCGCTACAGTTGCTACACTTGCTACTCTCCCGCACTCGCGCTGGTGCATCCTCTCGACCAGCGGCGGCCGCACCCTGCCCCTCGCCCGGTCACTCGACGCCGCCGGGCTCGATGCCTGGGCGCCGGTGCGCACCCTCCGCCGTCCGATGCCGGGGCAGCGCCGCGCGCGCTACCTCGGCCTGCGGCCCCGCATGAGGGAGATCGACTATGCCATCTTGCCGGGCTTCGTCTTCGTCGGCGCCGAGCACCTCGACGACCTCGCGCGTATCGCCCTCGACGACGCGCTGCTGCATCCGCCCTTCTCGGTCTTCCAGATGGCGGGGCGGGTGCCGTTGATCGGCAGCGCAAGCCTAGACGGGCTGCGCGAGGAGGAGGCCGACGCCGCGGTCGCCATTCAAGCCCAGCGGGACGCCGAGACGCGAGCGCAGGCCCAGCGCGCGCGGGCCGAGCAGATGCGCACCGATCGGGCACGGCGCACGGCACTGCGCCGCGAGCGCCGCGACTTCGAGCAAGGTGCGAGGGTGGCGGTGCTCGACATGCCGTCGATGGCGGGGATGATCGGCAGCGTGGAGAGTTCGTCCGGCACGAAGGCGACGATCCATTTCGGCGGTTCGCTGACGATGGAAATAGAGGCTTGGCAGGTGATTCCCGCTCCGCTATTGGACGGGCACGCCTGACGGCGTCGCTGCTCAAGCAGCAGGCGGGGATAGACGATCTTGGTCACCATGCCATTGCGCTCCCCGACCAAACGCAGGAAGCCTGTGCTTCCGGCGCTGTGCAACGCAATTCAGGAATGCGAAGACCCAGGACCAATCAGGTCACGGCACGTCTAGCCCGGCCCGAGGGAGCCGTGAACGGAATCCCTCGCCCCTTCTCGACGGGAGCAGCCATGCCCCAGCCCGACATCGTCGCCCTGCTGCAGGACATCGCGCGCGACGTTCACGACGCGGCGTTCGACTTCATGGAGCCAGCACGCGACCGGCGCGACGCCGAGGGCCGCATCGCCCGCATCGAGGATCTGGCAGCACGCCTGCGATCGACAGTGCGCGGGCATGGGTGAACGCCTCCGAGGTCGGGCCGGGCAGAAGGCTCGAGCCCGCCGCCTCGCCCGCACCGATGGCTTATGCGAACGCTGCCTCGACCGCGGCATCGTGCGCCTGGCTGACGAGGTCAACCACAAGGTGCCGCTCGATCATGGCGGCGAGGACGTCGACGAGAACACCGAGAACCTGTGCAAGCCGTGTCACCTTGGGGTCACCGCAGAGCAGTTCGGACATGCCGCCCCGATCAAGGGGCGAGGCATAGGACGCGACGGCCGGCCGACCAGCCCCGACCATCCTTGGAACAGGAGCGGATGATGAACATCGAAGCCACCCTATCGGCCCGCCAGCGCTTCTGGACGAAGCCCGCGCTCATGGTCGCAGCCGTCACCTGCGCGCTGGTCGAGTACGTCTCGCCCGGTGCCGCTGCCGTGCTCGGTGACTACGCTGCCAAGATTATAGGTCGGTACGGCTTCAAGTTCGAGGTGCAATGATGCTGACTGTCCTGCAGGTCCACGAGGCCGCCACCCTGATCCACGACCGCGAGCGCCTGACGATCGCCCTCGCCCAGCCGGGCGCCGGCCTGCGGGGCGTAGGACCGTTCAGCGACGCGTGGCTCGTCGAGGCCATCGCACCCGTCTATCGCGCCACGCTCGTTGCCCGCCTTGGGGAGATCGACACGAAGCTGCGCGCCCTCGGCGTCGACCCTGCCAGTGCGCCCGACGTCGACCAGTCGCCTTGGGATGCAATGACGCGACCGCACGTCGACGCCAGCTGACACGAGGGGCGGCGATCCCAATGGATCGACCGCCACCCCCCGGTCAAAAGGGTGGGAGGGCGCCAAAGGGGACACCCGGCGGCCCATGCACACGCAGCGAGACCAATTTTCAGGTAAAAAGTTCGGGGCATCCCCGAAGGGGATGACGTGTCATGAGCCTCACCGCGATCGAGGGAACTGGCGCAATCGTGCCGGAACCCGACTGGACCCTGCTACTAACTGACGATCTGGAGCGCGCCGCCGCTTCCGAGCATTGGCGGCGCATCACGACCGAGCTTAAGGACCGCGAGTTGCTCGCCCCGGCGAACGCTCACGCCATCCAGCGCCTCGTCATCGCCTATCTCGTCTTCGATCGCGCCGCGCGCGAGGTCGCCGAGAACGGCGCGGTCATGAAGCCGAAGCGCGGCAACCCGAAAGCCATCGCCCGCCTGTCCCCGTACTTCACCGCCATGCGCGAGGCCGGGTCTGACGCTGATCGGCAAGAGCAGGAGCTTGGCATTGCTCCGCGTCGTCGCTCTGGCGCGGGCAAGGTCGCGAAGCGGACTGTCCGCCGCACCGGTGCCGACGCCTATCTGAAGAACCGCGGCGGCGGTGCCTAACCGCTTCCTCGCCGATCCCGACCCGACGACCGCCTGGGCGAAAGCTGCCGTCGACGGGAAGCTGTTCGTTGTCGGCGATCTGGTTCGGTACGCTGCCGAGCGTCATCTGCGCGACATCCGCGACGGCGAGGCTCGCGGCATCTATTGGCGGCCGGAGGAAGCCGCCCACTTTCTGAACTTCCTCCCCTCGGTGTTTCAGGTCACCGACGGCCCCGCGGCCGGAGAACCGTTCCACCCGTTGGAGTGGCATACATTCGCCGGCGGTAGCCTGTTCGGCTGGCGCACCGCGACCAATCGCTGGCGATTTCGCACCGGCTGGCTCGAAACCGGCAAGGGACAGGCAAAATCGCCGTTCATGGGCGCGATCGGCGTCTACATCATGGGCTGGTGCGACATCGCCCGCGCGCAGTGCTACGCCATCGGCGAGGACAAGGCGACCGCGAACGTCCTCTTTCGCGACGCGGTCGCAATGTGCCGGGCGGACATCCCCGGCGGTGACGAGGGGGAAAGCCTCGAAGGTCTCGGCGAGGTCGTCATCCGCGGCGAGCTGGAGAACGCGTGGAAGATCGAGCACCCGGATAGCGGGTCATTCTTCCAGCCTATCGCCAGCGGCGAATCTCAGTCGGGGCCTCGCCCCTCCTATGTTGCCGGCGACGAGATCCACGAGCTTAAATCGGAATCGGCTCTGCTGACGTGGAAAGCGGCGATCGACAAGGTGGCGGGCAATGCACTGATGCTGCTCGGGACCAACACGCCCGGCACGACGCAGCACGTCGGCACCAGCTACTCGAATATGTACCAGTCGATCGTGAAGGGCGAGGCGCGCGATGATACGGCGTTCGCGTTCATCGCTCGCATCGACAAGGCCGACCGCGAGACCGTCTTCGAGAATGAAAAGTGCTGGCCGAAGTCGCTTCCGGCGCTCGGCGAGACCTTTCCGATCGAGAACATCCGCGAGACCGTCAATTCAGCGCGGTTGCGCCCGTCGACGAAGTCGAGCGTCAAGCGCCTGTATTTCGGCATCGACACCGCCGCGGCGGACTTCTGGATAAGCGAGGAAAAATGGTCTGCGGTGCAGGGCGCGGTCGACAGCCGCGCGATGATCGGCCGCAAATGCTGGCTGTCCCTCGACCTCGCGCAGAAGAACGATCTTACCGCCCTCTCGGCAGCGTGGGAGTTGCCCGAGTTGCTCGCGGTCAAGACGTGGTACTGGACCGCGAAAGAGGGGCTTGAGGAGCGCGCCGACGCCGACAAGGCGCCGTACCTTGACTGGGTCGAAGACAAATATCTCACCGCGACGCCCGGCGCGACGATCGATTACACCTTCGTCGCGCAGCAGGTCGCCGAGATGGACGCCGAGCACGATATTCAGGCGCTTTTCGTCGACTCCGCGTTTCTGTCGGCCTTCACCGACGCCTGCGACGAAGTTGGGCTCGAGTACTGGATTTACGAGGGGCCGGGCAAGCCTGAGGGGCGCGGCCTCAAGATCATCCGCCACGCGCAGGGCCAGAAGATCAATTTCGAGGAGCGGCAAATCTGTATGCCGCACTCGATCACCCGCACCGAGGACCGCATTCTAGAGGGTCGCGTGCTGATTGACGCCTCGCCGGTCACCTACAGTTGCGCGGCGAACGCGGTTGTCGAGGCCGACGGCCTCGGAAACCGCATGTTCAACAAGAAGCGCTCCCGCGGCCGGATCGACGGCATGGTGACGGTCGCGATGGTCATTGGCGGCGCGACCGCCAACGAGAAGCCGAAGAAGAAGTCGGTCTACGCCACCCGCGGCGTCATCCGCATCAAGTGACGAGGAGGCGGAATGGGCATTTTCACACGCTTCCTCGACTCAGTCGGCATCATGTCGGGCGAGCCCGCCGCTGCTGCCGTTCGCCAGCCCCCGGTGTCAGGCCCGATCTTGGCCTATGAAACCTACGATCTGAACGACCCCAGGCTGCTCGAACTGATGCGCGAGGGCCGTACCGGCGTGTCCGGCATCGCCGTCAACGACCGAAAGGCCCTGCGCAACAGCACCTTCTTCCGCGCCGTCTGGCTCCAGTCGGCCTCAATGGGAATGTTGCCGGTCCACCTGCGCCGCCGCACCGGTGACAAGGTCGAAAAAGCGACCGATCACCCGCTTTTCAACGTCCTGCACAAGAAGCCGAACGACTTTCAGACGGCCAGCCGCTTCAAGGCCTATATGCAGATGTGCGCCCTGCTCGACGGCGGCGCCTATGCCCTGAAAATCCGCTCGCGCGGCCATGTACGCCAGCTGATCCCGCTTGAACGCGGGTCGTGTAAGCCACGCCTAACCGATACGTGGGGTCTCGTTTTCGACTATCAGCCGAAAAAGGGCGGGTCGCGCGTCCTCATGGCCGATGACGTGTTTCATTTCGGCTCCCCGCTCACGCTCGACGGCCTGAACGGCCTCGGCCTTCTCGACGTTGCTGCCGACACCCTCGGCCTCGCCATTCGGGCGCAGCAGGCGGCGTCGCGGCTGCTCGTCAACGGCACGATCGCGCGCGGCGCGCTCGAAACCGATGAGACGCTCGGCGCCGAGGCAATCGAGAACCTGAAAGCGAGCCTCCGCGAGGATTATGCCGGCGTCGGCGCGACCGACGACTGGCTCATTCTTGAGGAGGGGCTGAAAGCGAAGCTGTTCGCAGGATCTGCGCGCGATTCCCAGCTCGTCGAACTGATGAAGCGCGAGGCCGAGGAAGTCGCCCGGTTTACCGGCGTGCCCCGCCCCCTGCTGATGTTCGACGAGACCAGCTGGGGCAGCGGCATCGAGCAGCTCGGCCTATTCTTCGTGACCTACTGCCTGATGCCGTGGTTCGTCATCTGGGAAGAGGCAATCTGGACGTGGCTCCTGACGCCGCAAGAGCAGCTGACGATGTACGCCAAATACAACGAGGGCGCGCTGCTTCGCGGCTCGCTGAAAGACCAGGCGGAGTTTCTGAAAGCCGCGCTCGGGCCGAACGTCGGTTATCTCACCCAGAATGAGGCCCGCGACATGCAGGACCGCAACCCGATCGACGGCGGCGACGAACTGCCGCGCCCCGGCACGACCGCACACAGCATCATGCAAGAGGAACAGGCCGATGCAGCATAATGGCTTGCTCGCGGTGCGCGCTACGGCGCGCCCGCCCGAGATCAAGGGCGTCGGCGACGGCGCCGGCTGGAAGTTCGAGACGACCGCACTGGCGGACGACTTCAAGCATTTTGAGGTCCGCGCCGAGGCATCCGATCATCCGACCATCTCGATCTTCGACTATATCGGCGACGACGGCGAAGGCGGCGGCGTGACCGCCAAGCGGATTGCCGCAGCCCTCCGCGCCTGCGCTGGCAAGCCGATCACCGTCGAGATCAATTCGCCGGGCGGCAACTATTTCGAGGGCGTTGCCATCTACAATCTGTTGCGCCGCCACGACGCGGCGGTCGACGTCGAAATTCTCGGAATTGCCGCCTCGGCGGCGTCGGTCATCGCCATGGCCGGCGACACGATCGCGGTCGCGCACAATTCCGAGATCATGATTCACGAGGCCCGCGGCCTGTTCTTCGGCACGAAGTCCGAGATGGCCGATGCAATGGAGACGCTCGGCCATATCGACCGATCGATGGTGGAGACCTATGCCCACCGATCGGGCCGCCCCGTCGACGACTTCGAGACGATGATCGCGGGTAAGGACGTCTATTTTCGCGGGCAGGAGGCCATCGACGCTGGTCTGGCCGACTTGCTCATGGACCGCGAGGCCGAAATGCCCGTCTATGTCGTGGCAGAGACCAATCTGCCCACCGACAAGGCCTCGCTCGACCGCTTTCTCGCGAAGCACGACATGCCGCGCTCGGCGCGCCGTGAACTGTTCCGCGCGATTGGCACGCACAACGCTGCCGACCCTGCCACGCCGCGCGCTGGCGAAGCCGAGCCCGCTTTCGAGGTCACCGACGACCACGAACGCCGGCTCCAAGCCCTGTTGTCCTAAAAGGAACATCCATCATGAACGCTATGACCACCCTGCGCGGCACCGCCGCGACGGGCCGGGGCCTCCTCGCCGTGCGCGCCGAAGCCCAGCCCAAAAAGCCCGCCACCCTCGATGACGTGCTCGTCACCTTCGAGGCCTTCAAGAAGCAGAACGACGCCGCGATCGACGAGATCAAGGCCGGCAAGACCGACGTCCTGACGACCGAGGCCCTCGACAAGATCAACGCTGCGATCGACGAGGTCACCGCGGCGGTCGACGAGCAGGCGAAGATCATCGCCGCGGCCAAACTCGGCAACGGCGCTGTCATCGGCGACATCGAGGCGGACGCCGAATATACCGCCGGCTTCAAGGCCTTCATGCGCCGCGGCGAGAAGGGCATTGCCGACTTCGAGGCGGCAATGTCGAAGGGCACCGACGCCGACGGCGGTCTGCTCGCGCCGATCGAGTGGGACCGCACCATTGGCGACAAGCTCAAGAAGATCAGTCCGATGCGCCGCGAAAGCCGCGTCATCACGATCTCGGTCGCGGGCTTCAAGAAGCTGTTCAACGACCGCGCTGTCGGTTCGGGCTGGGTCGGTGAAACCGCCTCGCGCCCGGCGACCAGCACGCCGCAGATCGGCTCCGTCGATTTTACCCCCGGCGAGCTCTATGCCAACCCTGCGATCTCGCAGGGTCTGCTCGACGATGCCGCGGTCGATCTCGAACAGTGGCTCGGCGGCGAGGTCGACACCGAGTTTGCGCGTCAGGAGGGCATCGCTTTCCTGTCGGGTGACGGGACGAACAAGCCGCATGGCATCCTCACCTATGTGACCGGCGCGGCGAACGCGGCGCGTCACCCGTGGGGCGCCATCCCGGTCGTCAATAGCGGGCACGCTACGACCATCCCGAGCGGCGACGCGCTGATCGACTTCATGATGGACCTGCCGTCCGAGTTTGAAGCGAATGCGAAGCTGTTCCTCAAGCGGGACTCGCTTCGTGCGCTTCGCAAGCTCAAGGACGGCCAGGGCAACTATCTGTGGCAGCCGTCGTATGTCGCCGGCACGCCGTCGACGCTCAACGCCGCGCCCGTCGTCGAAATGCCCGATATGCCGAGCATCGCCGCGGGTAACATCGCTGCGCTCTATGGCGACATGGAGGCGACCTATCTGGTCGTCGATCGCGTCGGCATCCGCGTCCTGCGCGACCCGTTCACCAACAAGCCCTTCGTGCATTTCTACACGACCAAGCGCGTTGGCGGCGGCGTCCACAACCCCGAACCGATGCGCGCGCTCAAGATCAGCGCGTAACCCGTGCGGCCGGGCTTCGTGCCCGGCCCACTCCCCCCGCCATCAGGAGAAAAACGATGGACAAGCAGACCCCCAGCAAAGGCAACGGCGTCCCCGCCGCCACGAAGATCGATCCCTCGGGCGCGCCCGTGCAGATCGTCCCCGACGTCGATCTCGACCATCCGGCAGTCGACGCCGACCCGCGCGCCAACACGACCGCGGATCAGAACCGCATCGACTTCAACGACCCGACGCTGACGGGCTCGGAAGCGGTCGAGAAGAACCTCGCCGCGCAGAAGGGCGAGAAGAAGGCCGACTGACGCGGCCGGCGCTGGCGCGATGACCGCCAGCGCCACCCCGCTAACCGATGAGGTGACCTATGGCGGAACCCATTTCGACGGCCGAGGGCAAAAAGCACCTCCGCGTCGAATCCACCGCCGATGACACGCTCATCGCGGACAAAATCATTGCCGCGCGCGAATGGGTCGAGGATTATACGGGCCTCGTGCTGACGCGCCGAGAGGTGACCGAGGCGATCGACAGCTTCTCGGCTCAAACTCGCCTCCGCGCTTGGCCGGTTGCCGATGAGCCGATCAGCATAGTCTATCGCGACTTCGTCGGAGCCGAGCAGACCATCGCCGACGCCGTGCTGCGGCCGCAGACGCGTCCCGCCCGTATCTATCCCGCACTTGGCGCCGTGTGGCCGAACTGTCGCACGATTAGCGGCCCCGCCGCAGTGACCTTCACGGCGGGCTATGCGACCGCAGCCGACGTGCCGCAGGCGCTCAAGCAGGCGATGCTCGTCATGCTCACGGCGTTTTATGACGACCGCCCAGGCGGGGAGATGTTCGCCGCCGCCGAGCGCAGCGCGAAGGCGCTGTGCCGTCGCTACAAGCGGCGCGTGCTGTGAAAGACACCCGCTCGCTCGCGAGCCGCCTCAAAGATCGCATCCGCATCGAGCGCCCCGTCACCGCGTCCGGCTTCAAGGGCGCAGGCTCGGGCTCGTGGGAGACCGTGCAGGACGACGTGTCCGCCGAGATCGAGGACGTATTGCCGAGCCGCGACGAGCGGCTCAGCAGCGGCCTGAACATTGCCACCCGCAGGGCGCGCGTGCGCCTGCGTTATCGCACCGACATCAAGGCCGACATGCGCTTTGTCGACATCACCGACGGCACCGACGGCCGCATCATGCAGATCATCGGCGGCCCGGCGAAGCTCGGCCGCGAGGCCGTAGAGTTTATGGTCGAGGATTACAGCACCGCTGGCAGCGGGGCCTAATGGTCACCGTCCGGGGTGGGGGAGCGGTGCGCCGCTTCCTGACCAACATTCCCGAGCAAATGGACGGCGTCCTGCGCGGCGCCGCGCGCGCAGGCGGCAAGGTCGTCGCTGATGAGATCAAGGACACGACGCCCTCCGAGGAGGTTCGAGACAATATCCGCATTCGGACAAAGGCCGAGAGCGATCATATTCGAGTGAGGATCGACGTGAAGGACCGCTGGGCGCGGTCGCTCGGCATCTGGCTCGAATATGGCACCGACCCGCACTTTATCAGCGTCGACGAAAGCCAGCGCGGCGGACGCAGCGTGGGCCGCATAAACACCCTCGCCAAGGATAGCGACAAGGGGCACTCGCTGCTGATCGGCGGCAATTTCGTGGGCTCGACGGTCTTTCACCCGGGCGCGCGCCCGCACCCCGCCTTTCGCCCCGCGCTCGATCGGAAAGAGGCCGAGGCCGTCGCCGCGGCGCAGGCCTACATCAACACCCGCGTCTCGCGCGCGGGCATCAAGCGCGAGCCCGCCGGAGGTGACGAATGACGACTGGTGTCGACATCGTCGGTGCGCTGCTGCTCGCCGATACGGGGCTGCTCGCCCGCGTCCCTGTCGATAGCATCAAAGCGGCGAAGCTGCCCGACGGTATCACCCTCCCCGCGCTTCTCGTGCGCCTCGTCAGCCAAGTCTCGCGCCAGACGCTCACGCGGCAGGCGAAGACGCGGAGGATCGACCGGGTGTCGGTGACGGTGCGCGCCGCGAGCTACGAGGAGCAGACCGAGATCATCGCCCTTGTCCAGAATTGCTGCGCGGGCGTGACCGCCGCCGGGATCGCAGGCGGCGAGCGCGTCGCAGTCCTCGACGCCGGCCAAGGCCCCGATCTGCTCGGCCCCGGCGACAGCTTCGAGCAGGCTCAAGATTTCCGCGTCAGTTACGACGCTTAGACCTTCCGCAAGGGCTGCAGCCCCCATGGACCCCCGATAGCTCAGGACAGAGCGCTTTGAGGCGAGAGCCAACAGAAGACGGCCACCGGGTGAAAGTCCCGGCTCGGGGAGCGCAACTACCACAGGAGACCATCATGACCGACAGCCCCAAGAAACGCGCCTTCATTATCGCCTCGTTCAACGACAATGGCACCGGCGAGAGCTTCACCGCAGGCGAGACGCCCCTGATCGATGCAGGCGCCTACGGCAATTATGAGGCGGCCGGCCTCGTTGGCACGCCGCCCGTCGCCAGCAAGCCCGCGAAGGCGAAGGCGGCACCCAAGAAGGCCGCGAAGCCGAAGGCCAAGCCCGCCGCCCGGACCCCTTCCCCCGCGCCTGCGCCGACCCCGGCGCCTGCGCCCGTCACCGCTCCCGAGCCCGTCGCCGACGCGGCCGACGGCGGCGCTGACGCCTGACATTCTGTCCGATCCCCGGACTGAATAACCGCCGGCCCGCCCGGCTTTGCCATCATGGAGATATGACATGGCTTCTTCGACTGCTGCGGGCACGACGCTCGCTATCTCTGCCGGCGTTCCGGCCACCCAGGACGGCACCGGCTACGCCGCGCTGACCTACACCGTCATCGGCGGCATCGACAAAATCGGTGCGATCGGCGCGACGACCAACAAGGTCGAGTTCCAGCCGCTCAACGGCCCGAAAGAAAAGCACAAGGGCTCGACCGATTACGGCTCGCTCGGCCCGACGATGGCGCACGACAAGGCCGACGCCGGCCAAATCCTGCTGCGCACCGCGTCGGCGCCGACCAACCATGCCCTCTATGCCTTCTGCGCGACCTATCCCAATGGCGACAAGCGCTACTGGCAGGCGCGCGTGTTCGGCTATCCCGAGAGCATCGACGGCGCCGACAGCGTCATCATGGCAGCGCCGACCGTCGAGATCGTTTCGGCGATCATCAAGGTCGACGCGGCCTAACCGCTTCCACCCCCATTCCGGCTCTGAGCCGGATAACAGGCATCGGCCTCCGCTCGCCGACCTCGCGGTCGAGCGGGGGTCGGTGCGCCCACAACCGCGAGGATAATCTCATGACCAATGCAGTTTTTGACATCAGCACCGAGGCGGTCGTCGATACCGCCACCCTCCACGTCAAGAATGCGGCCGGCGAACATCTCTATGCCGACACCGATCGCAAACTTCCTGTCCAGATCGAAGTCTGGGGACCGGGCAGCGACGCCTACGGCGTCGTCGAGGCCCGCCAGACCGCCCGCGCTGTGAAGCGCATTCAGGAAAACGAGGGCAAGCTGCCGACGCCGAACTATGAGGACACGCTGCGCGAGTCCGCAGAGGATCTGGCGACGCTGACGCGCCGCTTCGTCAACTTCGCCTATCCCGCAGCCGGCGACGCCACCGGACCCGAGCTGTTCGCCGCGGTCTATCGTGATCCGAAACTCGGCTTCATCGCGAAGCAGGTGCAGGCCGCGGTGAAAGACTGGGGAAAGTTCAAGGCCGCATCCGCGACGGGCTGACGCTCTACGTTCGGATGATGGGATGGCTTCACGCCGTCCCAAAGCCCCCTGAGGGGTCCAAGCGAGCGACGGCGACCGAGCAGAACCGGCTCAGCCGTTACGAACAGCAGAAGAAAGACGGCCTCGAACCCCGGATGCCGCCGAACCCAATGCCGCACTTCATCGCCTGGCTGGTTGAGATCGGCATGGTCGAGGGGGGCGGCATGGGGCCGGCGCCTCTCAGTTGGCGCGAAATTGCCGAGTGGCAGCGCAGCGTCAATGTCCGGCTATCCCCGTGGGAGGCGCGGCTTATGCGCCATCTGTCTGCCGCCTACGTCGGCGAGAAGGCCAAGGCCGAGAGCGAAAACTACCCGGCGCCGTGGCGCTCCGAGGTGACGCAGCGCGAGCGTGACATCGAGGAAGCGAGGCTGCGGTCGGTGTTGGGTTGATCTGGAGCGCGGTGCGCGCGTATCTACCTCCGCTCAAGGGGATTCGATATGCGCGCACTCGCTCTCGCTCTGGCTCTCGTTTCAACGCCCGCGCTGGCGGATGAGCGCCGGGTCGTCCCGATTGGCGACGTCCTCGATTCGCTCTCTCTTGACCAGCGCGACAACGTCCGGCTCGCAAAGCTATCTGCGCCGATCAATCGCAAGATTTATTTGGTCGAGCGCCTGAGCCTGCCCTCTGGCACCGAATTGGAATGGCAAAGTTCCCGAGGGGCATTTTGCTCCGAAAGCCGAGGGCACTTCGACAGCGACGGCATAGAATCGGGCCTCTGCCTCGCCGATCGCGACGGCGACGGCCGGATGGAAACAGCCTCGGGCTATGGAATTGTTCGCCCAGTCCAGCTGAAAGAGCCCGCGCCTTTTACCACGCGCGTCGGCACGGTTTTTTCGCCGAGCGACGTCATCAAGCGCATCGTGTATCTGGGCGGGACATCAACCGAGGCCCGGTTTAGTTACCGCGAGTTCACCCGAGAGGGGCTTGCAAGGCCGGCGTTCACCGAAGACCTCACGGTGCCGCTGCAGAGCTTCCCGGTGCAGATGACCCTTAAGGGGGTTGCCTTCACAATCCACGGGCAGAGCAGCGCCGGGCTCGACGTCACCGTGCCGGATCGACTGCCGAGCTAGCCGCGAGCGCTTTCGGACGCGCTCACCCTTCCCTGAAACATCTATGCCCCGCTTCTGCGGGGCTTTTACCGTGAGGAGGCCACGCATGGACGACGGCACGCCTTCTCTTGAGGTCGGCTTCGAGATCGACACCAGCAACTCCTATCAGGCGCTTCTGGAGTTGCAGCGCGTTATGGATTCGACCGAGGTTAAGGTCGTCAACGACGCGGCCTCGATCGAGCGCGCAACCCGCGGCATGATCGACCTCACCGGCGCGACCGCCTCGATCACCAGTTTCGGCAACGCCGCGACCAAGGAACTGCAAGCTATCCGCCGAGAGCGTGACGCTGCCGAGCGCGGCGGTGAGGGTGTGTCTCGCCAGCTTGAGAAAGACATCGCCAATTTCGGCAAGACCCGAGCGGAGATCCGTGCGACCAAGATCGAAACGGCCGCGCTGCGCGCCGAGCAGGCCGGGCTCACAGAGCTTGCGGGGCGTCTGCGTGCGCAGCAGGAAGCGCTCGCTGCCGCCCATGCCGGCGCAGCGGCAATGGCCGCCAGCGAGGCGCAGGCGCTCCGCGATGCCGCTTTTGCTCATCAGATGTTCGAGGCGCGAGCCCGCGAGGGCGCCGCGGCTCTCCGCGAGATGGAGGCGGCCGCCGAGGCCGAGCGCCGCGCCCTCGACGCGACTGCAATCCGCGAGGCGGCTTGGGCGCACCAGATGTTTGAAGCCCATGCCCGCGCGGGCGCGCAAGCCATGCGCGAAGCTGAAGCCGCGGCGATGGCACAGCAACGCGCGCTCGTGGAAGCCAATCGCGAGACTGAACAGTCCGCCCGACGGGCCGCCGCTGCCGAGGCAGCACAGGCCGCTTCGGTCAATTCGCTTCGCGCTGCGGTCGATCCTCTTGCCGGTGCCCAGCAGCGGCTCAGCCGTGAACTGGAAAACGCTGTTCGCCTCTACCGTGCCGGTGCGATCGGGATGGATGAGTACGAGGCGAGCACGCAGACCCTCGGCGCTCGAATCGAAATGGTGCGGCAGGCGCAGGCCCGCCAAGCGGCGGGTATGGACGACGCCACCGACGGCGCGCGGCTGCGAGCGAACGACCTCACGAACATCATGTTCCAGCTGCAAGACATCTTCGTCAGTCTCGCATCGGGGCAGAACCCCTTCGTTGTACTCATTCAGCAGGGCGCACAGCTTGGCGGCATCATGGCGCAGACGGGGATGTCGGCGGCCGCAATGGCGCAGGCCATTTTCGGCCTGTTCGTAGTCACGACACCGACCGCTGCCGCCGTTGCGGCGCTGGCCGCCGCCGACGCGCAGCTTGCCGCCGCGCAGGCCGCGGCGACCGCGAGTGGAACGACCGCGGCGATCAGCGCCGCCGAGCTTGCCGTCGCCACTGAGGTTGCTGCGGCCGCCGCCACCGCCGACGCAAATGCGCAGCGCGCGCTCGCCGTCGCGCAAGCCGCCGTGGCCGGGTCCGCCGCTGCCGACGCGGCTGCAATTGCCGCACTCGCCGCTGCGCAGGCGGCCGCAACTATCACTGCCGCCGAGATGACCGCGGCCGAGGCCGCAGTCGCGACCGCGACGACTGCCGCCGCTGGCGCGTCCGAACTGGCGACCGCCGCCGCCTCCCAGCTCGCCGCGGCGCAGGCCGCTGCTGCCGCCGCTGGCAACGCCGCGGCAGCTTCGGCGACACGCGCCCTTGCCCCCTGGCTCCGCGTCCTCGGCCCCTTCGCTCTCGCTCTCGGCGCCGCCGCCGCAGCGATCAAAGTGCTCCAGAGCAATGCGAACGAAGGCCGCGACATGGAGGCCTACGCCAAGTCCCTCGGCCTCACCGCGAAAGAGGTCCGCAACCTCGATGACGTGACGATCACCTTCGGAGATACTGCGAAGGCTGTTTTTCAGGTCGCCGGTCGCGCGATCTGGGACAACATCGGCCCAGCTGTCACCCGCGTCTGGACCGTCATGAAAGAATGGACCGCGTGGATTTTCAGCGGCGTCAAAGCGGCCGTGAACTTCATGATCGGCGGGTTCGTCGGCGCCTACACCATCATCACCGAGAACTGGAGCAAGTTCCCCGCGGTCATCGGCGACGTCTTCTACAGCGCCGTGAATAATGCGATCGGCGCGATCAATGCGCTGATTGAAAAGGCGGTCTCGGGGGTCAACGGCTCCATCGACACAGCCAACGGCATCCTTGCCAAGGCTGGGCTCGAGTTGCCCCAGCTCACCGCGCCCCAGATCGAGGAACTGAACAACCAATATAAGGGCGCCGCCGAGAAGTTCGGCAAGACCGTCACCGACACCATGGGCAAGGCTATGGGGGTCGACTACATCGGCAACGCTGGCGCCGCGGTCTTCGGCCAGGCAGAAAAGAATGCGCGCAGCCGGCTCTACGAGCAGGCGCTGGAAGCTGGCTATCTCGATCCCGAGGCGGGGAACAAGGGCCGCACGCCTTCAGACCGTCTCGCCCGCGAGGCCGAGGCCACCGAGGCGCAGATCCGCAATCTCTATGCACTGGCGGCCGCCTATCGGGTCTCCGGCGCCGAGGCCCTGATCGCCGAGGCCCGTGTCAAAGCCGAGAGCGAAGCGATCAAGAAGCGCGGCGACGTCGAGGCCATGGTCAACCGGCAGATTCGGCTCGCCATCGCGCAACGCATCAAAGACGCCGCCGAGAGCACCGCCGCCATGCGCGAGCAGGCCACCATCCAGTCGGAGGTGAACGCTCGGGTTGCTGCCGGCAACCTCACCTCCGAGCGCGCCGCGGAGATCGTCAGGGAGCGGATTGCTGATCTTCCCTTGCTTGCCGCTGCGCAGGCCGCGCAGCAGCGCGGCCTCGCCGCCGAGGCGTCCGCTGCGATGAAAGCCCTCGCCGACCAGCAGGCCATTCGCGAGGACATGCGCAAGGCCGAAGAAGAAGCTCGGTTCAATGCGTCCATTGCGGACGGTGCCGATCGCCTTGCGATGCTCCGCGAGGAGTTGCGGCTCGTCGGCGCGACGAACGAGGAGCGGGTCCGCGCGTTGGCGCTGCTCAAAGCGACGCAGGAAGCCGAGACCTATGCCGATCCGGTGAAGCGCGAGGCCTATATCGCACAGCAGATGGCGATTGCTGAGGCCTCGCTCGCAGTCGAGCGCGAGGCTGACGCGCTTCGTCGCCTGCGTGAGGAGTTTGATTATCTGACAGACGCTGCCCGTGAGGCCGGCGACTCCATTGCAAGGGCCTTCGGCGGTGTGGGCGATTCGATCGCCGACGTGATTGACGTCCTCACCGAATATCAGCGTCGCCAGAACGAAATCGATGAGGCGCGCAAAGCGGCGGGGAACAACCAAGCCCGGCAGCGCCTGCTCGACAAGCAGACCCGCGCCGTTGAGCTCCAGTCCTACACCGCACTCGCAGGCGCGGCGAAGACGTTTTTCAAGCAGGGCAGCGACGGTTACAAGGCGATGGCGGCGGCTGAAAAGGCCTTCGCCCTCGTCCAGCTCGCAAACACTGCGGTCAACGTGGCGGCCGGCGCCGCAAAGATTTTCGCCAGCCTCGGTCCCTTCGCCTTCCCCGTCGTAGCGGCGATGCTCGGCGTGATGGCGGCGCTCGGTTTCTCGAAGGGTGGCGGCGCCGGATCGCAGCCGCAGACCAACGAGGGCACCGGCACGGTGCTCGGTGACAGCGAGGCCAAGAGCGAGAGCATCAAGCGCTCGATCGACGCGCTCCGCGAGATCGACACGCTCATGCTCAACTATTCGCGTCAGATGGCCGGGTCGCTCCGCACGATCGAGGACAACATTCAGGGCTTCGCCAGCCTGCTTGTCCGCAATGCCGACGGCATCAATGCGAACATGGGCGTCAAGGAAGGGTTCAAGAGCAACGCCGGCACTACGCTCGCCGGAATCGGCTTCCTGCTGGGCGGCGCGCTCGGCGCGGGCATCGGCGCGCTGCTGACCAAAATCCCGATCGTCGGCAGCATCCTCAAGGGCCTGTTCGGCACGAAAACGACCGTCGTCGGCAGCGGTCTGTTCGGTGGGTCGCAGTCGCTGGAGGACATCCTCGCGGGCGGCTTCGACGCTCAATATTACAGCGACATCAAGAAGAAGAAGAAGTTCTTCGGCATCTCGGCGGGCACGTCCTATTCGACGCAATACAGCTCGGCCGACCCGCTGCTCGAAAATCAGTTCACGCTCATTCTGCGGGAGTTCAACAACGCCATTCTCGCGGCCGCCGGCCCCCTCGGGGCGGCGACCGCCGAGATACAGCAGCGCCTCAACGGCTTCGTGCTCAACATCGGCAAGATCGACCTAAAGGGCCTCACCGGCGAGCAGATCGATGAGAAGCTGAACGCTGTCTTCGGCGCCGCCGCCGACGACATGGCGCGCGCAGCCTTCCCCTTTATCGATCAGTTCCAGAAGGCGGGCGAAGGCGCGTTCGAGACGCTGGTGCGGGTCGCCTCGACGATCGAGGCAGTCACCGCCTCGCTCGACATGCTCGGCCAGGGCGCCACCGACTTGAGCATCGCGGTAAAGCTGGGGCTCGCCGACCAGTTTGACAGCGTTTCGGACTTCACCAACGCGATCGACGCTTACTTCGGCGCCTTCTACACGAAGGAGGAACAGGCCGCCGCGCGCATGGCGCAGATGACGCAGGTTTTCGAGAGCCTCGGCCTCACCCTGCCCACCTCGCTCGCTGCATTCCGCCAGCTCGTCGAGGCGCAAGACCTCAACACCGAGGCGGGTCGCGCTGCCTATGCCACCTTGCTCAAGCTCGCCCCGGCCTTCGCCGATCTGCAAGCCGCTATGGAGGGCGCCAAGTCGGCGGCGGACATCGCGAGCGAGCGTCAGGATCTGCAACGCCAGCTTCTCGAACTGCGCGGCGACACCGCGGCGCTCCGCGCGCTGCAACTCGCGAAGCTCGATCCGAGCAACCGCGCGCTGCAAGAGCAAATCTGGGCCGTTCAGGATGCCCAGGCGGCCGCCAAGGCCGCCGATGAACTGCGCAAGGCGTGGCAGTCGGTCGGCGACAGCATCATGGACGAGGTGCGCCGCATTCGGGGCCTCACCGACGCCAACGGCGGGGGTGGCTTCGCTTCGTTGCTCGCGCAGTTCAACGCCGCCAACGCGGCCGCACGCGGCGGCGATATGGACGCGGCCAAAAGCCTGCCCCAGCTTTCGCAGGCCCTTCTCGCCGCGGCGGCCGACGCTGCAACGAGCCGTCAGGAACTGGACCGCGTGCGCGCGCAGACCGCTGCGGCCCTTGAGGCGACGTTCGGGCTGGTCAATGGCCTTGCCGGCAATCCGACATCGAACGCGGCGCTGCTCAACGCGGGCGCTGCGTCGCAGGCGCCCGGTGCCGCCAATGACAACGCGGCTGCAGACAGCGTCGACGAACTGCGTGCTGAGACCGTTCAGCTTCGCGCCGACCTCACAGCGGCGCTCGCGACGATCGCCGCCAACACCGGCGCGATCAAGCGCAAGCTCGACGACGTTACAGCTCAAAGCGGAGGCGACGCGGTCTCGACGGTGGCGGCTGCGTGAGGGTCGTTCCAGAAGGTGGCGAGGCGATCGACCTCGGCACCGTCGAGACAACGCCGACGATCGGGATTGTCGACTATAGCCGCCGCGTAACCGACGACTTCGGCGTTACGACGGTTGTTCGGCGCGGCTTCTCGCGGCGCATGTCGGTGCGCCTCGCCCTGCCCTCCGACACCGTCGACGAGGTGCGGCGCACTTTCGAGGCCGTGCGCGCGCAGCCCGCGCAATGGATTGCGAGCGACGATTTCGCGTGGCTGAACTTCGAGGGCTTCTACAAAGACTTCGAGATCGACCTCGCCCTGCCCCCACTCAGCTTCTGCACGCTGACGGTCGAGGGGCTGGCCGAAACCGAGACCGTTCCCGACACCGGCGAGGAGGCCGCGCCAGATGGCGGCATTTCATCGCTGCTGCTCGTGCAGCCCGTCGACATCGGCGAGGCCGAGCTCGTCGCCAGTGATGTCGCCGAGGACGACTATGCCGCATGGTCCGCGGGCAACGTCTACACGGCCGGCGCGCGCGTGCTGCGGGCTCCCTCGCACCGGATTTATGAGAGCGCGGCCGACGGCAACACTGGCAATGACCCGACCGGCGCCTCGGGACTGTGGATCGATGTCGGCCCGACCAATCGATGGGCGATGTTCGACCAGGCGCTCGGCACGTCGACCGCGCGCGATGACGGTTTTGCCGTCACGCTCGCCGCTGGGCCGATCGAGGCGGTGGCGCTGCTCGATGTCGTCGGCGCGACGGTGCGCGTGCAGACGACCGGCTATGACCAGACGCAGCCCGTTGTCGAGGGCGCTATCGTCTTCCTCGACCTCCCCGCGGTCGACGAGGACGTCATCGTCACCATCGCCGGCACGGGCGAGACCAGCGTCGGCACCCTGCTCGTGGGGCATATCGCGACCCTCGGCCGCACCGGGGATTCGCCGACTGCCGGCATCACCGATTACAGCCGCAAGGAGACCGACGACTTCGGCGAGGTAACCCTCGTTGAGCGCGCCTTCGCGAAGCGCATGAGCGCGCGCGCGATCATCAGCACCTCGGCGGTCGACCTCGTTGCAAACCGCATTGCTGCGGTGCGCGCCCGGCCCTCGCTCTGGATTGCCGACACCTCTTTCGACAGCCTGATTGTCTACGGCTTTTTCAAAGACTTCTCGATCGAGGTCGGCGAGAATGTCAGCGTCCTATCGCTTTCGGTCGAGGGCCTGTCCAAGGCCGCGCCGCTCGCCTCGCCCGACGACGCCACCGAGCCGCCGACCAGCAACGGAGCCCTGCCGCCTTCGCCTATCTCCGAGGGGCACCTCTGGTTCGATCCGAACGACGGGCAGCATGGCTATCGGCAGGACGGCACGACGCTCACCGATGGTGGCTTCCCGGTCACCGACGGGGGCGAGCCGATCGGCTGCTCGGGCTGGGTCAGCATTCGCGACGGCGAGGCATCCCGCGCGGGCGAGCTCGCCGACGCCGCGATCGACGATCTCTATGCGCTTGGCGAAGACGGCATTCTAACGGGCACGGAAAAGCGTCAGGCGCTAATCCCGCGTTCGGCCTCGCTGGAGTCCGCCTATACCGCCCTCGTCGCCGCGGCGGCGACTGTGGGCGTTTCCTCGACGGCGGCGGCCGCCGCGCGCACCGACTGGATAAGCTGGCGCGATAGTCTCGTGCCCGCGTGGAACGACGCCGAGACCGACACGTCTGTCGACCGGGTTATCTACCGAACGAAACTGGAGGCATACGATGCCGCGCTCGAAAATCTTGCGCGCGCGGTCACCGAGGCCGCCTCGATCGAGCTGACGCTCGCGCCGAACGTCGTCACGATCCGCGCGACCGCGGCCGGCACTCCCTATGACGACGAGCTGCCCGTGACCTTTGTCCCCGCGCTCCTTTCGGGGACGACCAACCGAAACGCCGGCGCGACTTGGTCGATGACCCTTTCGCCGACACTGGCGGGGACGCAGGACACGACCAGCAACACCGCATCGGAGGGCGCGGTGACGATCACTACGGCGACCGGCGACGGCTCCATCACCGTGAGCGCGGAGGGCAAGACTGCGACGGCACGCCTCGTCGTGCAGCGCGACGCAGCGCCGCCGCCGACCGAGGCGCCTGGGGGCGGGGTCACCCTGTCGACCAGCACCGTTTACGGCGCCGTGACGCTCACGACGTTCCCCGCGGACCCGCCCGAAATCAAGACGATCCGCAGCGCCTCGTCGGGCGATGTCGAGTTCGTCGGCAGCTGGGAGTATGGCGGCAATAATCGTGTTCTCGCGGGCAAGCTCGTCTACCGCGTCGCAGGCTCAGGCGGGGCGTGGAACGATGTCGCTGCCCAGACGACCGGCTCGGCGAGCGGGCGCACCTATGAGGATTACGGCGAGACCTTCGAGGTCTGGAACGGCATCTGGCAGCAGATCGTCACCATCACCCTGACCGCGTCGACCGATTATGAATGGGGCACGATGCTCCGCCGCGCAGGCTCCAGCGCCAGCGTCACCCCGTTCGGCATGTCGCAGGCGAAGCAGCCGTGACGCGCTGGGGCATCTTTGACGACGGCGTGCTGAAAGCGACCGTCCTCCATCCTACCGAGCCGACCGGTGCCGACATCGGTCTCGATCTCACAGGCTGCAGCGTCGTCGCGCTGGAGCGCGCGCCTGACCCGCGTTTCGAGACGGCCTCGCCGTCGACGGGCGCGATCGAGAGCGACGCGATGCGCGCGGCCGAGGCCTTCGCCGCGCAGGTTGACGAGATATTCGAGGAGCGCGCTCTGGCGCTCGCCGTCCCCGAGATGAAGCAGCGGATGCACCGGCGAAAGGAAGCCGAGGCCCGCGCGCTGCTGGTCGACCCCGAGGCGGAAACGCCCATGCTGTCCGCCGAGGCTGCGCAGACAGGGCAAACCGTCGCCGAGATAGCTGCGGCGGTGCTCGCAAAGGTCGAGGCGGCGATTGCTGTCGACGCCGATCGGGAAGCCGCGCGCCGAGGTGCCAAGCTTGCCGTGCGCGCGGCGGCCGATGCCGCCGCGATGCAGATCATCACCAACGATTTCAGAGACGAGGTGTCGCTATGGACTTGAGGACGCTTGCCACTCCCTCCACGGCGGCGCGGGCATCTGTCCGGCTGATCGGGCAAGGTCCGGCGCCGGCCTATGCAGGCTACGAGGTGTCGCTCGGCGACATCGACATGAAGCTCTCGGCAGCGCTGTCACTCAGCGGCTATTCGACCAAGGAAACTTGGCCTGAACTGGCCGCGGTGACCGGGACGCCGAACGCTTGGGCGATCGTCCCGCTGCACGCCGGGACGCATACCGACCCTGTTACCGGCGCCACGGTGCAAAACACCGGCGTTTATAAGTGGAACGTCACTCCTCCGGGCTGGAAGCGCATGTTCGACACGCAGGCGCTCGCGGCCGAGCTGGTTCTCGCCGAGATCGATGCGACGTTGAGCGATGCCGGCTTTCTGCTGGTCGCCGCCGACCTCGCGCTCGGCGTCACCTCGAAAATCGGCACCGTCTCGACGAACATCGCCGCGATTACCGCCGTTGCTGCCAATGCCGCGAACATCAACACACTCGCCCCGATCGCTGCCGCAATCTCGACCTTGGCGGGCATCTCGGTTGCTGTCTCGACGGCCGCGACGAATGCTGACGCGATCGTGGACGTCGCCACCGACCTCAACCTCGGCGCTTCGTCGCTCATCTTGCAAGCGATCGACGCCGCAACGGCGGCGATAGCTGCCGCAGCGACCGTGGGGCTCGAAACCGGCAACCAGAACGTGAGGGCGGCGCTTGGCGGCAGCGCCGAGGGCAAAAAGGTCCGGCGCGCAGTGATGCGCTACGACGTTCACGCGAAAGCGGTCATCTCGAATCGCCTTCTCACCGAAATGCAGAATGCCGGGCGGCTTCTCTGGGACGTCATCGGCCATAGCGACCCGGCAGGGTCCGGCGTCGTCTCCGCGGGGTCGGGGCGCAAGCCGTCGTCGGGCATCTCCGGCTCGGACCCGCGCCACCTCGAGTTTCTTTTGCAGCAAGGCTACGATCCCGGCTACCGCGTCATCAACCGCGCGGTGAGCGCGCGCAAGAGCCCCGCGATGGCGGCGCTCACCGGCTCGATCCCGATCCTCGTCACGCTCGCCAGCGGAACGACGCTGCCCGCCAGCGGCGCCGTGGCGCTGAGCCTCGTCACCCCGGGAACGCACGGCCCCTCGGAGATGCGAGGCACCGGGTACGACGTCTACGAGGGCTATATCGGGACGCAGCGCTGCCGCCTGATCAACACCGGCACCGCGATCAACACCGTCGCGGTGCCGATCTACACCCTCGAACAGGTCGGCGGCACCGCGCCGATCACCGTCAATCCCTATACGCATTTCATCCTCGCGCCCGATCCGATCGACTATGCGCAGCAGATCCTTTTCGCGACGCGCAACGATCCGCTCGTGGCGACCTCTTATTTCATGGTCGACGCGATGGTGACCGCGCGCCGCCCCGGCGCGCCGGTGCCCTTCATCTTCGGGACGTGGAACTGGGGCGATGGCACCGAGGACATGCTCTACCCCGGCGGCGTACCCACGCCCTCGGCCGGCTTGAGCCGGGTGCTCACGGAAAACGCCCGGATGCAGGACAAATATGGCCGGCGCTTCTTCGACTGGCGCGCCTGCTTCCGCGGCGATGCGCCCTATGACGGCACCGTCTACCCTTCGATCTGGCAGTTCACCGGTATCGATAAGAACCAGGCGGCGAACGACTATGTCACGCCCGGCGACTGGATCACGAACGGGCGCCTGCCGAAGTTCTGGTTCGGCCCCGGCAAGGGCGGGAGCGACCTGCAGCACACGAACGAGGACACGAAGTTCTACCGCATGAAATACTTCCTCGAAATCATCGCGAAGCCCTTGGGCGTGCTGGAGTACGCGGCATGACACAGAAGAAAGCTGTAATGCTCGGCACCGCCGACACGACGCTCTATGATGGCAGCTTCGAGATTTTCGACGCCGAGATCATCCGCAAGAGCAGCGTCTTCTCGTTCATCCCGCGGCACCCGGTCTATGGCCTGACGGCGCCCCCGTCGAACGGCTCGCAGATCCAGAACGCGGCTTGGCGAAACCTCGCCGAGCTCGCCGGGGTGAGCGAGGCCGCAGCGCGCTATAGTACCTGCCTCATGGGCACAGACGTCGGGCCGACGAAAATGAAGCTCGAGCTTACGCCGAGCGGCCTGCACGGCATCACGAGCCAGACCGTCGCGACGAACCAGACCTATTGCGAGATTCAGGCTCCGGATGCCGGCAAGCAGTACGTGCTCGATAATTCGCTCGCAGGTGTCACCGATCCCTCGACGGCGGTAGCGGGCAATCAAGAAGGTCAGCATCGTTGGGGACTGGTCTACATCGGCAAGATGACGCGGATGTACCGCACCGACAGCAGCAAAGTCGGCAACACCGCCTCAATCGTGATGTTCGGGTCGTCTTCCTATGCGCAAGGCAACATGCGCGGCGATGGCAACATCGTGAACTATGGCCTCGTCAGCCACGAAAACACTGGCATGTCGACCATCTCGTCGTCGCTGGTCGGCAATCTGAACGATCCGCCGACGCCCTACGCCGTCGACGTGCCCCAGCTGCGCTGGATGGTGACGCGCGGGTGGAATGGCGGCAAGCCGCCTGCCATCTCGAACTTCAAGCTGGGCGTGGGTTTCGGCCATGCCTGGGGGCAGACCGGCGCGAACTTCCTCAACGCGGCTCAGTCGCACGAGGTGTGCGAAATGCACGTCATCGACCTCTCGATCTTCAACGACTATGGGGCCGCCCGCGCAATGCAATCCGGCCTCGGCTCGACCGGCTATGACAAGAGCCACGAATACGGCGACATCTTCCGCGTTCGCGGTGACGTGCAGTCTGCCTTCAAGCGCATCAAAGCGCCCGGCGGCTATATGTACGGCAGCACCCCGCCGACCGCGCCGGCGACGATCCCGTGACCCTCGCCGAGATCGCGCCCTATGCTGGCGCCGTCGTCACCTTCATCGCGACATGGGGCTGGCAAGCCTACGTCCATCGCGAGACCCGCCAAGAACGCCGCGAGACCAAGGCGGCTGAGGTCGAGCAGCATCGCGATGAGCTGACCTTCCAGCTGCTCCGCGCGGCAAAGGACGAGGTTGCCGAGGCACGGAAGGACGCCAAGGAAGCGCGCGAAGAAATGAACGCGCTCCGAGCCATCGAAGAGCATTTCTATCACTTCGAGCAGGCGCTCAATCATCTGGAAGCCGTCCTCACCGCGGACGGCCCGGAAGCGCGCGCTGTCGCCGAGAAAAACGCGACCGCCTTCCTCGCCCGCATGCGCCGCCTTCAGCAGGCCAAGGGCAACATCCAACAGGAAATTCAGGTGATCGAGAGCGCTCACCGACTGGACGAAAGGGACGGCGAATGACGATCGACGAAATGATCGACGGTATCCTCGATCGCGAGGGCCGCTATGTGAACCACCCGAGCGACCCCGGCGGCGCAACGAACTGGGGCATCACTCAGCGCGTTGCGCGCGCGAACGGCTATCAGGGCGATATGCGGACGCTGCCGAAGGCAACGGCCCGCGAAATCTATCGCCGCGAATATATCGAGAAGCCGGGCTTCCTGCCGATCGCCGAGATCGACCCGCTGGTCGCCGAGGAAGTCATCGACAGCGGCGTGAACGCCGGACAAGCGCGCGCCGGGCTCTGGTTTCAGCAGGCGCTGAACGTGCTCAACCGGCGCGGGCAGGACTATGCCGACATCGGCGAGGATGGCAAAGTCGGCAAGCAATCGATCGCTGCATTTCAGGCGCTGCGCCGCAAGCGCGGTGAGCAGGGTGCCCGACGCCTTATGCTCCGCGCGCTCAACGGCCTCCAGTTCGCCCACTATTTCAATCTCGCCAAGGGCGGCACGAAGTTCGAAGACTTCATGGTCGGCTGGGTCGACAGCCGGGTCGGAGCGATCGGATGACCTTTCTCGAATATCTCGATCGCGTGGGCGAGCGTCGGCAGGCTCGCGCGCTCAAGCGCGTTGCCATCCTTCCGAACGACTTTCGCGGCTGGCTCGGCTTCGGCCTGTTCTTGCAATCGACGATGCTCTTCCTGCTGATTGCGGCGGTGCCGAGCTTGCGGGAAAGCCAAGGCTTCCTGACGCTCGCATCGGCGGTCATCGTGACGGGGTGGATCGGCGGCGCCGCGGCGTTCGCCTATGCTGCCGGCAAGCGTGACGCCGAGCAGCAAGAACAGACCCGACAGGCGCTCGATCTTGCGAGCAGTGCCATTGCGAACAACGCAGGCGGCGAAGCGGGCGCGGCGCGCCAAGTCGCCGACGCGGCGGACGCGGAAGCCGAAGCTATCGAGGCTCGGCGTTGATGCCCCGCTACTTCACCCGCCCCCGCGCCCAAGGATGGGTAGGCGACGACCTCTACGACGACGAGCGCAAATCATTGCGTCCTGATCTCACTGTTGACGAGCACGTCGCGACCGACACCGGCCTTCTGGACGCTGGCGGCAATACCGTCATGCGCGCTCCGAACCCTGTCGGTTTTGGCCGCGACGAGGAGTGGTGAAATGATGTTCCTAATCGCCAAGCTCGGCGGATGGCTCTCGGGCAAACTGCTCGGCGAGCTCGGTGGCCGCATTACGGAAAACCGCGCCGACGCCATTTCGGCATGGCTGCTTGCTCTCGTCGGCCTGCTGATCCTCGGCGGCGCGCTGTACCTTGGCGTTAACGCGATCCGCAACGACGCGCGAAACGATCTGCTTCGCGACCAGGCGGAAGAGCGGCGGGCAGCTCTCGAAGCGCAAAGGATTCGCGAAAGCGCCGCGGCTGCCGCGCGCGCCGGGGAACTGGCGGCCGGTGCTGCCGCCGACGCCGAACAGCAAAAGGAGCTGACCGATGCAACGAAAGACCTTCCTGATTCTCGCCCTTCCGATCGCGCTCGCCGCCGCGTCTGTGTCGAGCTGCAGCAGCAAGATCGGGCCGCCGGTCGACCTCCGCGTCCCTGCTGACACCTTCGACCGCCCTGACCGGCCACAGATGACCGCTGAGGCACTGGAGAGCGCAGAGGCGGGCGAAAGGGTGCAGGACGCCCGCGACGCATGGGGAAAGGCTCTGGCCCGTCAGCTTGACGCCGCCTGCCGCCTGCTGGCGGCGAGCGGGGTTGTCGGGCTTAATCCCTGCCGACCGGCGAAGGCCGAGTGGGAATGATGGGCGTGGCTGCGCACGGTAAGGATTTCACAAAGCCCCCGCATTAGGCTATCACCCCTCGCTGTTGGGAAGGGCAGAACGTGGACGTCATCGGACCTCGCCAGATTGAGCTCAAAGTCCACGGCCTCACCAAAGAGGATCACGGGCGCGTCCTCGCGCGCACGTTCGCCACCAAGCTTACGCAACTGGTGGCCGCCTTAGAGGCCGCGGACACGCTCGCAAACGGCGACGCGACGCACGACTATATTCTCGCAAATATGCATATGTCCGAACCGACGGCATTACTGCGGGAAGTGCCGATCAAACCTGATTTTGACGGCGTGTCAGCCATCCCAACCTTCAACGACGCAATCGACGGCATTAAGGTCCAAGACTCGCGCGTTGTCCGGCTGGCGCCTGTCGTTCAAAAGGTGAGCCGCCTAACCGCCGGGGCAGAAAGCCGGTTCGGTTTCGCCGAAGTGCGCACAGATGCGGTCGTTACCCGCATCGACGACTTCCTGCGTAAAAGGGCTAATGCTGCTCGGAAAAGCGCGCGCGGGGCTTGGTACGATGGCGTGTCGATGGGTTCCTTCGATGGCATCCTGGACTATGTCGATCTTCGCGGGTCGCTCCCGCAAATCAAACTCACACTCTCCGCTGGTGGCAAAGAAATCGACTGCGTTTGTAGCCGAGAGGACATCGACGCTCTCGGCGACGCCCTGCATAGCCGCGTAAGAGTGCATGGCCGGGCCATATATTCCTCCACTGCGCCGCTCCCTCTTCGTGTCGAAGTCTCTTCGATTGAGCCCATAAAAAAGGACGGCGACCTAACCCGTTGGCGCGGCGCTTTTCGACCGTTCACAATTGAAGCATGGGACGGTGACGCCTGATGCTCGACAATCTGTTCTGGGATTCTTGCCTGTTCATTCGCTACGTCACGAACGACGTAGAAGCTCCCCATTTCGCTGACATTGCCCGTTTCGTGGACGAAGCGAAGGCGAACAAGCGTAAGATATTCTATTCGACGATTTCGCTGGCGGAGTTCCGTCAGGAGTATTTCGACAACAGCCAGTTCGGCTCGATCCGAGATTTTTTCGACGACATGGGGTCGGCCTGCATACCGATAGAGCCCAGCCCCAACGTGCTGATCGGGGTCAGCGAATTGCGAAGCGCCAAGTCAACGAATCCGGGTGACCCGAAAGGCAAAGGGCGGGTCATCGCCACGCCCGATGCTATCGTGATGATGTCCGCGCTTTATGCTCGCGACGCGCTGGGTGTCGCAGATATTGTGCTGCATTCGACGGACGAGGGTAAAGGCAAAGGCTGGGCCGGGAAGACCGTGCCTATCATCGGTTTCGAGGCGTGGTACCCGGAGGCAACCCGGACAGATCGGGTGAAGGAAGTATGCTCTCTCGCTAGGGAAAAGCCGATCCACCCGGTGCCGGATATGTTCGTAGGCAACGTCGTAAATGTCGCTTTTGACGCAAAGCGAGCAAATGGCGAGCAACCCACGGCCTGAGAGAAGCGCCTGATTAGCGACTGGCGGGCGCGACCCTCGCGAGAGGCCCGACGCCGCGCCCTACGGGAATACTGCGAAATCACCGCCGCCCCAGCACCTGCAATACCTGCCACCCGTACCGTCCCATCGTCGCCAGGCGCTCGTCAAAGCGCTTGGGGTCGTCGTCGGTGCAAACAGGTCAGGCTCGTCCTTGGGGGATGAAGGCCTGACCTGCTCGCGGTCCGTGAGGTCGTTCGGACCAGCGGAGTGGGACCGCCGTTGAAATGATAGCTCCCCGAGCCGTTGTTGCAAAGGCGACAGTGGGCGCGTCCGCTAATTCAAAGCCGGACCGCGCCCTATTTCGACCTAGTGGACCGAAAGTCTCGTCAGGAGCTCGGGAGCCTCCTGCAGGTGTTCCAGAACCGCTGTCCAGAACGCAACCTCATCCTTAGCGTTGCGCTCTTGCGACCAGCCGATTTGACGCTCGACCATTTCTTCGGCCTTCTCAGCATGGCGTTGCCGAAGGCTGCTCGCACAGCTCGCAACAGTGTGCTTACCAAAAGAGAGCATGCCAGTTCTCCCCTCTACGGATACCCCTCCGCGAGTCTCAAATATCAAAAACTGCTCTTTTGAAAAAGACCAACTTCCCGGCGGCGTGGCGTCGTTAACTTTAGAGGCGTATGAAATTATCTCCGGTCGCCCGGATCCCCACGAAAAGGGCGGCCAGGCCGGGGCGAAAGGTTGGTCCCCACCGTCCCGGCCACCTTGAGCGGGAGCGCTAGTCGAGCACCTCAGCGCCGTCCGCAGGCGTCTTGGTCACCGTAACGATTACAGGCTCATCCACGACGGCCGCAGGAGGCTCGAAAGACTGCTCTTCTCGGTCCCGCTCGGCCGCCGCGCAGCCCGTTGCTGCAATCAGAACCAGCGCGGCCACTGTCGTGCGCCTCATGATGTTCTCCCCACAAGAATCAATCTGTTAGCGAAATGAAGCTTGGACCATTCCGTCCGCGGAAGCTATTCGGAAGCGCGGCCTATGGTCGTGGTCGGCGCAAGTCGGCGAGCGGGCAACCGGGCTGACGTACCCAGAGGCGGCGCGGTTGCCCGCTATTCGGCATCGCCAGGATCGAGCGGCCTCTGCCCTCAACATATATCAATGCAAATTCTGCGACCGACCGCTAGGAAGTCACCAACGACTCGGTCTGCCCGCCGTCAAATGCGACCCGAGACGAACGGCAGATGTAGGGGGCGATGTCGATTGCGAACATCGTTTGGAGCGGCGCAGGGGGGACTTGCGCCGCTCCTTTTTTGCCTTCTTCTGGGAGCTTGATGGCGAGTTCTATCACAACTCGCTGGCGACCAACGGCAAGAAGGTCGGGCCGCGCGCGGCGCATCTGCGGGCGAATATCGAGCGCGCCACGCGCCACGAGCTGCGCCAGTTCCGATACCTCCGATTCCTCAAGCCGCGGTTCGCGAAAGGGTGCCGCCATCCGCAGCGGCCCTTCCCCAAACCCGACTATGCGGTCAGGAAGGAAGGAGCCTGATATAATCCCGCATGGCGACAAAGCCCGGATTGAGGCGCTCTACCGCGCGCGCCGCATCGCCTTCGTTTTCGGCCGCGATCATTGTGACGTGGCCGAGCCTCTCGGGTTCGGTCGCCACCTCCTGCCCCCGATAGTTCCGGAGCCAATCAGCCACGAGATCGCGTTCGACGTAAGGCACAGAGAAAGATTTTTTGGCCATGCGGCGATTATAGGAGCGCGCATGAAATTGACCAGTTGCAGTTTCCGCTGAGCAGCGGCAGCAGCGGCGTGCGGCCCGTCGATTGGACGAGCCCCCGACCAGGGGGTGCGAGGACGGCGTGACCCCGTCGGGCCGCTCCACAACATCAAAGGCGGCGGGTCTCCAGACCTCGCCGCCTTTTGTGTTTCAGACCTCCTCGGCGGCCGCGAGCATGCCCAGTAGATAGGCCTTCACCTCTTTGGCATTCTCAAAGCCGCCGGCCTGCACGAAGCGGCCCTGAATGCCGAAAATGTCGTTCAGCGCCGCGACGAACTGGCCTACCGCCACGGCGCCCCAGCCCTTGCCGGCGATCTGGCCGATCCAATTGGTGAGGCTTTCCGCGTCCACCATGTCGGTGAGCGGGACATAGTAGCGCTCGGTTCTCCCCATGATCTCGTTACCATCCCCGTCCCGGTCGACGACATCTTCGCGGCTGTCGAGGTCGAGGGTGAGGCTATCGGCGCTGAACCTCCACCGCCCCCACGTTCGACCGTCGGCCAACTTCCGGCTTTCCTCCCACAAGTCGAAAAGCTGACCGGGGCTGTAGATCGGGTCGTCACCGGCTTCGACGTCGGGCCGGGCTTCGGGATGGTCGACGAGGTAGAGTACAGCCATCGCCGTGCGCGGCTCGATCGCCTTCTCGCCGCGCTCCATCATTCCGATGAATTGCGGCGTCATGCCGAGGCCCCTCGCCAGTGCGGCTTGGCGCAGGTTCATCGCCTTGCGCAGCGCCCTTAGGTCGTCTCCTTGCATCATCATCGCATCGCCTCTATCTTGCACCCTATCCCGCCCCGGAGGCTAGACCGGGGCGGGGGCTTCTAGGCTTGGATTGTGAAGCTAAAGGTCACTTTCCAAACCCGGAGCCGGATCGAGAATGACATTCTCTTTCCTTTCAGGTTGTCGGCGGGATCAGGTGAGTTCCCTCTCCGTCCGACAAAAATGGTTATACAAACTCAGTTGCTATCTGTCCAGCAGAAAAGCAACTGAGTTTGTTTTTTGGGGGTGATATGAAGCTTGCTCTCGTATTGCTAGCGGCGGCCACGCAGCCCCTCCCGACTAGCGAATCTGCGACTGTCTTCGCTATGACTTCCAACGACGGCGAGGCCTTCGTCTGCGCCGATTTGATTGAAGCTCAGCAGATAAATGAATGGCAAGCACGACAATGGATACTGGGATTCTGGAGCGGGCTTAACGTAGCTTTCGGAGTATCAGGCGTAGCCCCCGATGACGTAGGAAAATCTACGACACCCAGTGGCATTGTGGGTGAAGTAAAAGCGCTCTGCTCCCGCCAGCCCTCACAGCCCTTACCCCAGGCAGTTCGAGACGTCTATTTGCGCATGCGCAATTCCGGTCTGTAGCTGAGCATTACAGGCCTCGCCCGACGATCACTTGGGCTACTTCCATTCCTTTGCTTGTCAGTTCCGTGAACGCATCGTCAGTTACCCCGGTGTATCGCTCGATCAGCCCGAAGGCCTGCAGTGCGTTATCGGTGCGCTTAAACGGCAACGACTGCCCAGCGTGAGCGAGTTCGCACAGCCGGCGTTTCTTAGGCCCGCTTAGCCGCTCAGCCAGGTAAGTTGGGTCAAACATGCTCTGTCCTCAATCTGGACATTCGTCATCCGGCCACCAATCCCGATAGGGCTGGCGACCGGCCGCGGTCGTAGGCGGCAGCGTCGGAGCCTCGCCGTTGAAGGCGATGCGGACGAAGGCCCCATACTCATTCAAACCTTGGAAGATCGCCCACACGTCACCGCGGCTTTGCTGCAAACCGACGAACGGCGCACGCCCGGCTGGGAGATAGCCCAGTTGCACGCCCTCGGGCGAATCGATGGCGATGGCGTTCGGGTCGGCCGGGTTTTTCGGCTCCGCGCGAAGTTCGACCTTGTCGCCGGGCACGAGCAACTCGGCTGCGAAGCGCCTTGTCGGCACGCGCGCATTGGGGAAGTTGAGGGCCCGGATCGGCAACGTGATCTGCGTCAGCATATGCGCTATTTAGTGCCGCAAGCCGTCCCCTGCATTATCGAAATGCCGGGGTGGATTTTTATTTTATGGTATAATTTATGGTATACCATAATCCTGTCGAAATAAACCGATGCTTTTTCAAGGTCTAAGGCGCTTGATGCAATGGCCTCCCGCTCCGCCATTTACCTCAGTCTGCGGACACCCCGTCGTCGCCCAGCGACCGGTACAGCGTGATCCGGTTGCGCACTGCCGCCAATTCCACCGCAATTTCGCTGCGTCGCGCGCTGTAGAGGCTGCGCTGGGCGTCGAGGCTCGACAGGAAGCTGTCGACGCCGCCGCGGTAGCGCGCGTCGGTCAGGCGCGCGGTGTCGGCGGCGGCTTCGGTGTTCGCATTGGCAGCGCGAAGGCGCTCGCCGAGCGTGCCTTGGTCGGCGAGCGCGTCGGCGACTTCGCGGAAGGCGGTCTGGATCGCGCGTTCATAGGCGGCGAGCGCGGCGTCGCGTTGCGCTTCGCTGACCGCCACGCCCGCGCGGCGCCCGCCGGCGTCGAAGATCGGCAGGCTGGCGTCGGCGCCCGCGGTGAGGCGGAAGGCGTCGCCGGTGAACAGCGAGCCCAGCGCATCGCTCGCGAAGCCGAGCAGCCCGGTCAGCGAGATCGTCGGGAACAGCCTCGCGCGCGCGACGCCGATATCGGCATTGGCGGCGCGGAGCAGATATTCGGCCTCGACCACGTCGGGACGGCGGAGCAGGATGTCCGAACTGGTCCCGGCGGGCAGCGTCGCTATCGAGGCGCTGACGTCGTCGAGGCTCGCGGGCAGCAGCGCCCGGTCATAGTCCGCGCCGACGAGAAGGCGGATCAGATTCTCGTCCTGCGCCACCGCCGCGGTCTGCAGCGCGAGGTCGCCCTCGGCGGTCGCGAGTACCTGTTCGGCCTGGCGGAGATCGGTGCGTGGCGCGACCCCGCCCTCGAGCCGAGCGCGGGTGAGCGTGACGCTGCGCCGCGCGCTTTCCGCCGTGTCGCGCGCTATCGCGAGCAGTTCGCGGTCGGCGGCATGGTTCGCCCAGGCTTCGGCGAGGTCGGCGATCAGCGCCAGGCGCACCGTGCGCGCGGCAGCTTCGGTCGCGAAGGCGCGGTCGCGCTCGGCGGCGGTCGCGTTGGCGAGCCGCCCGAACAGGTCGAGCTCGAACGCCGAAACGCCGGCCTGTAAGGCATAGCTCTGGCGGCCACCGGAACCGGTCGTGCCGACCGTGCCGCCGTTGCTGACGCCGCCGTCGGTATAGTCGGCCGAGCCGCTGACCCCGATAGCGGGGAATTGCGCCGAGCGCGTGACGCGCACCTGCGCGCGGGCGGCTGCGATATTGGCGGCGGCGATACGCAGGTCGCGGTTGTTGGTAAGCGCCTGGCCGATCAATTGCTGCAGCCGCGGGTCACGGAACAATTCGTGCAGCGTCACGCGCGGCAGCGCCGCTTCGCTCTGCGCAAGATAAGCGTCGCCGACGGGCCACGATACCGGCGCCGGCACCGCCGGCTGCACATATTTGGGCGCGAGCGAGCAGGCGCCGAGCGCGAGCGTCGCGGCGCCGAGAATCAGCGCGCGCCTCATGCCGTCGCCACCTTGCCGCCGCGGCGACGGCCCAGCCACTCGCGCGCCGCCTTCACCCCGTCGCGCACGCCGCGCCGCACGAGCACGAAGAAGAGCGGAATGAAGAAGATCGCGAGGAAGGCCGCGGTCAGCATGCCGCCGATCACCGAGGTGCCGATCGCGACGCGGCTGTTCGCCCCTGCCCCCGTCGCGATCGCGAGCGGCAGCACGCCGAAGATGAAGGCGAAGCTGGTCATCAGGATCGGGCGCAGGCGGATGCGCGC
This sequence comes from Sphingopyxis sp. QXT-31, assembly GCF_001984035.1. Classification (NCBI taxonomy): domain Bacteria; kingdom Pseudomonadati; phylum Pseudomonadota; class Alphaproteobacteria; order Sphingomonadales; family Sphingopyxidaceae; genus Sphingopyxis; species Sphingopyxis sp. QXT-31. The sequence goes on from NZ_CP019449.1 coordinate 1,222,367, forward strand.
GGCCTCGACCGCGGCCTCGATCACGCGCTTGCCCTTACGCTCTTCCTGCTCGGCGAATTCGATCATCAGGATCGCGTTCTTGGCGGCGAGCCCCATCGTCGTGAGCAGCCCGATCTGGAGATAGACGTCATTCTCCAGCCCGCGCAGGTTCACCGCGACCACCGCGCCGATCAGCCCGAGCGGGATGACGAGCAGCACCGCGAAGGGGATCGACCAGCTCTCGTAGAGTGCGGCAAGGCACAGAAAGACCACGAGCAAGGAGATGGCGTAGAGGAAGGGCGCCTGCCCCGACGACAGCCGCTCCTGATAGGAGGAGCCCGACCAGGCGACGCTGGTCCCGGGTATCTCGCCCGCCATCCGCTCCATCTCGTCCATCGCCTCGCCCGAGCTGGTGCCCGCCGCGGGCTGGCCCGAGATTTCGAACGCGGGCACGCCCTGGAAGCGCGAACTGCTGCTCGGCGTGGTCGACCAGCCGATTTTCGAGAAGGCCGAGAACGGCGACATCTCGCCGTCGTTCGAGCGCACATACCATTGGCTGAGGTCCTCGGGCTTGGCGCGATAGGGCGCGTCGCCCTGGACATAGACACGCTTGACGCGCCCGTCGTCGATGAAGTCGTTGACGTAACGCCCGCCCCAGGCGGTCGCGAGCGTGCTGTTCACATCGCTGTTCGTAAGGCCGTAGGCGGTCAGACGCTGCGTATCGATATCGATCTTGAGCGTCGCGACGTCGGGCAGGTCGGACAGCCGCACCGAGGTCAGCTTGGGATTGGCATTCGCCATCGCCAGCAGGCGCTCGCGCGCCTCGACGAATTGCTCGCGGCTCATCCCGCTGCGGTTCTGGAACTGCATCGTGAAGCCCGACGAGTCACCCAGACCGCGCACCGCGCCCGGCACCAGCGCGAAGATCTGGGCATCGCGGAGGCCGCTCAGCGCCGCCCGCGCCCGCTCGGCGATGGCGTCGGCGGTATTTTCCTTGCCCGGGCGGTCGTCCCAATGGACGAGGTTGACGAAGCCCTGCCCCGTATTCTGCCCCGCCGCGGCGCCGCCACCGCCGCCCGCGATCAGGAACAGCGCGCCGGTGTTCGCCTTTTCCTGCGTGAGCATATATTTTTCGATCTCGTCGCGTACCTGCAGCGTTCGTTCTTGGGTCGCGCCCGCGGGCAAACGGAATTGGACCTGGACGCGCCCCTGGTCCTCGCCCGGCAGGAAGCCGCCGGGCAGCCGTAGGAACAGGAAGACGAGCGCGACGAGCAGCACCGCATAAATGCCAAGGAACAGCCATTTGCGGTCGACTACCTGGGTCACGCTGCCGACATAGCGCTCGACCAACGAATCGAAGCGTGTGTTGAAGCCGTTTTTGGCGCGCTCGAACACCGCGCGCGCGCGCGGGAAGCGCCCGCCCGCGGTGGCGGCTTCGCCATGGTCCTTCGGCTTGAGCAGGGTCGAGGTCAGCGCGGGGCTCAGGATCAGCGCGACGAGCACCGAGAGCATCATCGCCGAGATGATCGTGACCGAAAACTGCCGGTAGATGACCCCGGTCGACCCGCCGAAGAAGGCCATGGGGAGGAACACCGCCGCCAGCACCAGCGCGATCGCGATCAGCGCGACCTGCAGCTCCTGCATCGACTGGATCGTCGCCTCGCGCGCCGACATGCCGGGATTTTCTTCCATCAGGCGCTCGACATTCTCGACCACAACAATCGCGTCGTCGACGAGCAGGCCGATCGCCAGCGTCAGCCCGAACAAAGTCAGCGTGTTGATGCTGAACCCCAGCATATAGAAGATGGCGAAGGTCCCGAGCAGCACCACCGGCACCGCGATCGCCGGGATCAGCACCGCGCGCCAGCTCTGCAGGAAGACGAACATGACGAGGATCACGAGCAGGATCGCCTCGAACAGCGATTTCTGCACCTCGCTCACCGACAGCTTGATGAACTCGGTCGAATCGTTGGCATAGCTGTAGGTCAGGCCGTCGGGGAAATCGGCCGCGAGCTCCTCCATCCGCGCCTTGACCCGCTCGGCCGTTTCGAGCGCGTCCGATCCCGGCGACAGCGAGATCGACATGCCAGCGCCCGGATGACCGTTGATCCGGCTGACCACGGCATAGCTTTCGGCACCGATCTCGACGCGCGCGACGTCCTTGATCCGCACCGTAGACCCGTCGGGCAGCGTCTTGAGCACGATATTCTCGAACTCGGGCACGGTCTGCAGCCGCGACTGCGCGGTCACCGTCGCGTTGAGCATCTGGCCCGCGGACGACGGCAGTCCCCCGACCTCGCCTGCCGCGACCTCGCTGTTCTGCGCGGTGACCGCCGCGATCACGTCGCTCGGCATCAACGACACCGCCGCCAGCCGCTGCGGGTTGAGCCAGATGCGCATCGCGTGCGGCGCGCCGAAGATGTTGACGTCGCCGACGCCCTCGACGCGCGACAGCGGATCCTGGATGTTCGACGTCATATAGTCGGACACGTCCTGGTTCACGCGCGTGTCGGTCTCGTCATAGACGCCGACCAGCAGCAACGTGTCCGAATTCGACTTGGTGACGCGCACCCCCTGCTGCTGCACCTGCTGCGGCAGGCGCGACAGCGCGGCCTGGATCTTGTTCTGGACCTGCACCTGCGCGATGTCGGGATCGGTGCCCTTGGCAAAGATCGCGGTGATGCTCGCCTGCCCGCGCGAGCTGGACTGCGAGCTGAAATAGAGCAGGCCGTCGATCCCGGTCAGCTGCTGTTCGAGCACTTGGGTGACGCTGTTCTCGATCGTCTCGGCCGAGGCGCCGGGATAGCTGGCGCGAACGTTGACCTGCGCCGGTGCGATGTCGGGATATTGCTCGATCGGCAGCATATAGAGCGCGCCGACCCCGCCCAGCATGACGATGATCGACAGCACCCAGGCGAAGATCGGACGGTCGATGAACAGGCGTGACATGGGCGGTCAGTCGCCCTTCTTCGCTTGCCCGCCCGCCGCGCCGCCACCCTTTGGCGCGCCGACCCGCTGCGCGCTCGACGCCGCGACGGGGCGGATATCCTGTCCCTGGCGCAGATTGCCGAGCCCCTGCGTGATCACGCGGTCGCCCGCCTTGAGCCCGTCGGAGACGACCCAGAAGGCGCCGAGCGTGCGGTCGGCCTTCACCTTGCGGCGCATCGCCTTGTTGTCCTTGCCGACGAGGTAGACGAAGGCCGAGCCGTCGAAATCGCGCTGGATCGCCGCCTGCGGCACGCGGAAGGCGTTCTGCTCGATCGCCTGGTCGAACACCGCTTTCACGAACATCCCGGGCAGCAAGGTGCCCTGCGGGTTCGGGAAGCGCGCGCGTAGCGCGATCGTGCCGGTCTCTTCGTTCACCACGGCTTCGGAAAACTCGATCGTACCGGTAAGGCCATAGGCGCTGCCGTCCTCGAGCAGCAGCCGCACATTGGCGCCGCCGGGCAGCACGCCCCCGCTCGCGATCGACTGGCGCAGCGTCGTCAACTCGGCGCTCGACTGCTGCATGTCGACATAGATGGGGTCGGTGCGCTGGATCACCGCCAGCGCGTCGGCCTGGTTCGCGTTCACCAACGCGCCCGCGGTGAACAGGGTGCGGCCGATGCGCCCGCTGATCGGCGCGCTGATCGTGGTGAAGCGCAAATTGATCCGTGCGGTTTCGAGCGCCGCGGCATTCTGCGCGACGACGGCATTGGCGACGCGCGCCTGCGCCGCGGCGTCGGTGTAATCCTGCTTCGCGATCGCCTCCATCTCGGCGAGCGGCCTGAAGCGGTCGGCGCGCGTCTTCGCGGCCTCGGCGCTGGCGCGCGCGCTAGACAGGTTTGCCGACGCCTGGTCGACCGCGGCGCGGTAGAGGCTGGCGTCGATCTGGAACAGCGGCTGTCCCGCGCGGACATAGCTGCCCTGCTCGAACAGGCGGCGCAGGATGATGCCGTTGACCTGCGGTCGCACTTCACTGGTCTCGAAAGCGACGGTGCGGCCGCCGAGCTCGATCGGCACCGGAACCGCGCCGGGCTGGACCACGACATATCCGACCTCGGGTGCCGGGCGCCCGCCCTTGCTGTCGTCGCCCGCCGAACAGGCGGCGAGCGTAGCCAATGCCATGGAGACAGCGCCGAGCCGCAGCATCGACCGCCCATATTTTTGCATTCGAAGGACCTTTTCGGGCTTGGGGACAGCCTGTTTCGCCGCTCATTCAGCAAATTGAGCCGCCGCGCGCAATGGCTTGGTTGCGATTGCGACAAGTTGCGACACTTTTCCTGCCGTGGTCCGCGTTATTTTTCCAAGGCCGCGCCCGGTCCGCTCCGTCAAGCCATTGTCGCGGGAGCTGTCCCGCCCCGATTTCAAGAGGAACTCAATGCGCAAGACCCTGCTCGCGTCGACCTGCCTGGTGGCAGTCATGGCCACCCCCGCCTTTGCCGAAACCGTGATCGGTAATGCGCTTACCACGCCGATCCGTTCCTCGACCGTCAACGGCGGCACCACCCCCGACGACTCCCGCCTCGCGGCCTCGGGCTCGATCAAGCCGACTTCGGGCACCGCGGTGACCATCGACAGCAATCACAAGTTCGTCAACGAAGGCACGATCCAGATCACCAATGCCGACGGATCGAAGGGCATCGTCGCCAATGCCGGCGTGACGAGCAACATCACCAACACCGCCAGCGGCAAGATCATCATCGACGAAAGCTATGCGCCGACCGACATCGACAACGACGGCGACATCGACGGTGCCTTCGCGATTGGCAACAACCGCGTCGGCATCGAGACCCTCGGCGCCTTCACCGGCAATGTCGTCAACTCGGGCGCGATCACGGTCGAGGGGAATAATTCGGCGGGCATCCGTCTAGGCGGCGCGCTGACCGGTAATTTCACCAATGACGGCACGATCTCGGTACTCGGCGACCGTGCGCTCGGCGTCGGGATCCAGGACGTCACCGGCAATGTCCGCCTCGCGGGCACGATCGCCGCGACCGGCCTCGACGCGACCGCGGCGCGGCTCAGCGGCAACATCACCGGCTCGCTCGTCGTACAGGGCAATCTGACCTCGACCGGCTATCGCTTCACCACCCCGCCGGCGGATCCGTCGAAGCTCGACGCCGACGACCTGCTCAACGGCGGCCCAGCGCTGTCGATCGAGGGCAACGTCACCGGCGGCGTCATCTTCGCCATCCCCCCGAAGGACAGCAGCACCACCGACAATGACGAGGACAAGGACGGCATCGAGGACGCCAAGGAAGGCTCGGCGGTCGTCCGCTCCTTCGGTTCGGCCCCTGCGGTGCGCATCGGCGCGGCCGGGCGCGACGTCACCATCGGCGCGGTCCCCGGCACCGGTACCGGCTTCGGCGTGATCGTCGACGGCACGATCCTCGGCAACGGCCTCTATGCGGGCAAGAACGCCACGGCGATGCAAATCGGCGGCCTCGGCGGCAATGTGAATATCGCCGGCGGCGTTGCGATCGGCAGCGCCGGCCTCGTCAGCGCCATCTCGAACGGCGCCTCGGCGACCGCGATCCAGGTCGGCGCGGGCACAACGCTCGGCGAAATCCGCAATGCCGGCAAGATCGACGCACAGGGCGGCAACGCCGCGACCGCGATCACCACCGGCATCGTCGTCGAGGCCGGCAGCAATGTCGGGCTGATCCGCAACAGTGGCACCATCGCTGCGAAGGCGGCGGGCGACAACGGCACCGCGCGCGGTATCGTCGACCTGTCTGGCACCGTCGGGACGATCGAGAACAGCGGCACCATTTCGGCGACCGGCGCGCTCGGCACCTCCGACCGCAACATCGCGATCGACCTGTCGAGCAACCTCGGCGGCGCCTCGGTCAAGCAGACCGCGGTTGCGTCGGGCATCGCTGCCCCCGCGATCATCGGCGACGTGCGCTTCGGCGTCGGCAACGACCTCATCGACATCGCCGACGGCTCGATGAAGGGCGACGCCTTCTTCGGCACCGGCAACAACACGCTCGCGCTGTCGGGCGACGGCACCTTCGACGGCACCGCAACCTTCGGCGGCGGCAACGACATCATGACCCTCGCCGGAACCTCGAAATTCGGCGGCGTCGCCGATTTCGGCGGCGGCAGCGACTCGCTGACCATCGGCGGCACCGCGATGTTCTCGGGCCGCCTCGCCAATTCACAGGGCCTGGCGGTCGCGGTCAGTGGCGGCACCTTCGACGTCGTCGGCGCGGCGACGATCTCGTCGCTCGCCGTCACCAACAAGGGCGTGCTCGGCGTGACGCTCGACGGCGGCAACACCGGTACCGCGATCCAGGTGACGGGCAACGCCAGCTTCGGCGCCGAATCGAAGCTCGCGCTGCGTCTCACCAGCCTCGACGATGCCGAGGGCCAGCATGTCGTGCTAACAGCCGGTACGCTGACCGGCGCGAATAACCTCACCGCCACCTCGACGCTGCTACCCTTCCTCTACAAGGGCACGCTGACCTCGAACGCCACCCAGCTGATCGTCGATGTGTCGCGCAAGACCACGACCGAACTCGGCCTCAACCGCTCGGAAGGCGGCGCCTTCAACGCGGTGATCGACGCGCTGTCGGCGGACGAGGATATCGAACAGGTCTTCCTCGACATCACCGACGGCGGCCAGTTCAAGGCCCAGCTGGGCCAGATGCTGCCCGAGCATGAGGGCGGCGTGTTCGAAACCGTAACCTCCGGCTCGCGTGCCTTGGCCCGCTACCTGAACGACCCCAACGCGCCGTTCCAGGACCAGGGCAAATGGGGTTACTGGATCAACCAGGCGGTCTGGGGCACGTCGAAGAGCGTCGGCGACACGGCGGGCTACGACGTCACCGGCTGGGGCGTCGCGCTCGGCGCCGAGATCAAGACCGATCTTGGCAATTTCGGCGGCTCGGTCGGCTTCCTCAGCGGCAAGGACGGCAACAAGGCGAACGCCAACGAAGTGTCGTCGAGCCAGTTCGAGGGCGCGCTCCACTGGCGCCTTCGCTCGAACGGCATCCTCGCCAGCGCGCGCGTCTCGGGCGCCCCGGTCAGCTTCAAGGGCACGCGCCTGTTCCAGGCCGAAGCCGGTGCCGACGACATCAACGAGACGATGCGCGCCAAGTGGGACGGCACCCTGTGGTCGGCCGCTGGCTCGGTTGCCTATGACACGCGTCTCGGCGGCATCTCGTTCCGCCCGGCGGTAGCGGTCGACTATTACAAGCTGCAGGAAGACGGCTACACCGAAACCGGCGGCGGCGACGCCCTCGACCTCACCGTGCTGAGCCGCGACAGCGACGAACTCGCGGTGTCGGGCACCGTCGCGCTCGGCCTCGATTTCGGCGGCCAAGACGAATATGACGGCTGGACGCGCTTCGAGATCGAGGGCGGCCGCCGCCAGATCGTCGGCGGCTCGCTCGGCACGACGACCGCGTCGTTCAAGGACGGCACCCCCTTCACTCTCACCCCTGATGATCGCACGAGCGGCTGGGTCGGCCGCATCCGCGGGATCGCCGGCAACTCTGCATTCCAGGTTGGGGGCGAACTCTCCGCGGAAGAACAGCAAAGCCATGTGGCTTGGGCTTTCCGTGCGAGCCTCAAGGTCGGTCTCTAAGCCCCCGGGTCCGACCTTGTCCCGGCAAGGGGGAAGCACCCACCCCACCCTCCGCTTCCCCCTTGCCCTTCTATTTGACGAACGAACGAGGATCATGATTGCCGCCACCGCCCCCTTCCCTCTTCACCGCGAGCATCGTTTCCATGCGGGAGAGGTCATGCCGCGGTTGCGCGCCGCGCTGGGGGCGCTATATGACGGCCCCGCCAGGGGGACGTGGGGCACCAGCCAGGCAGGTGCCGAAAAGCAGCAGATGGCGTTCCGAATCAATCGATCCATGACAGAGGCGACCGACGCACCGCAGCCCATGCAGGGCATCGAGGGGGTATTGCTCGCCAACCGCGCGCGCATCATCCGCTTCCTCGAGGTGCGCGGTGCGGGCCCGGGCGCCGAGGACCTGTTCCAGGACCTGTGGATGCGGCTCACCGATCGCCGCACCGGGCCGATCGCCGACCCGCTCTCCTATGTCATGCGCGCCGCGAACAATCTGATGCTCGACCGCTATCGCTCGGCGCGCCAGAGCGAGCTGCGCGACAAGGCGTGGGGCGAAAATGCCGCCACCGAAGCGCCTTCGGCCGAAACCGCGCTGATCTCGCGGCAGCAACTCGAGCAGGTCGAGGCGGCGATCGAGGCGACCGGCACGCGCCCCGCGCGCATCTTCCGCCGCTTCCGCGTCGACGGTATCGCGCAGCGCGACATCGCCGCCGAACAGGGCGTGAGCCTCAGCACGGTCGAGGCCGACCTGCGCAAGGTCTATGCCGCGCTCGCCGCGATCAGGAGGCAGTTCGATGCAACCTGACATGACCGCCATCGAAGCGCGCGCGATCGACTGGGTCATCGCCCAGCGCGATCCCGCTTTCGCCGACTGGTACGCTTTCGCCGACTGGCTGGCCGAGGACCCGGCGCACGCCGCGGCCTATGACGCCGTCGCGCTGCTCGACGCCGACCTCGACGCGCTTCCCGCCCGGCCCGCGGCGCCCGTCGCGGCCAACGACGAAGCGCCCCGCGTGCGTCCGTCGCGCCGCGCCTGGTTCGGCGGGGCGATCGCCGCCGCCCTCGTCGCCGCGATCACCGTCCCCAATATCGGCCTGTTCGGCGACCCGAATCGAATCCAGACGGCGCCGGGCGAGCACCGCACGCTCGAACTCGCCGACGGGTCGCGGATCGAGATCAACGGCGGCTCGGTCGTGACCCTCGACGAGGAACGCCCACGCTTTGCCAAGCTGGAGAGCGGCGAAGCGATGTTCCATGTCGTCCACCGCGAATCGGATCCCTTCGTGGTCGAGACGGGCGGCGCGCGGCTCGTCGATCTCGGCACCGCCTTCAACGTCGTGCGCCGCGACCGCGCGACCAGCGTCGCGGTGTCCGAAGGCATCGTGGTCTACAACCCGCACCGCGACAATGTGCGCATGGTCGCGGGCGAAGGCATCGAGGCGCGCGACGGCGAGAAGAGCGCACCCAAGGTACGCAAGATCGACAGCGCGACGATCGGCGGCTGGCGCAGCGGCCAGCTGGTCTATGCCGACACGCCCTTGTCCGTGGTCGCGGGCGACCTCCGGCGCACTGCGGGAATCGCGGTCAGCGTATCGCCCGAAGCCGCGGACCTCCCCTTCCGCGGCGCGCTCGTGATCGGCGCAGACAAGGGCCGTGCCATCACAGACCTCGCCGCGCTCTCCGGTACCCGCGCCGAGCGGCGCGGCGACGGCTGGGTTCTCACGCGCTGACGATGCGGCGCAGCCTGCCCCTCGCCGCCGCGATCGCGATGCTCGCCGTCCCTGCCGTGGCGCAGGCCGCGGAAGAACGCGCGTTCGACGTGCCCAAGGGAAATTTGTCGACCAGCCTGCCTTTGCTTAGCCGCCAGGGCGGCGTCAGCATCAGCGTCGCCGACGCCGGCCTCTGGGGCAACCGCGTCAAGAAGGTGCGCGGGCGGATGAGCATCGAAGAGGCGATCCACCGCATGCTCGCGGGCTCCGACGCGCGCGCCGTGCGCGTCAGCGCGACCAGCTGGCGCATCGAACGCCGCCCGCCGCCGCCCAAGGTCGCGCGACGCGCCACCTCGCCGCCAAAACAGCCGCCGCCCCGAGCGCGGGCACCCGACAATCTCGTCGCCGGGCCCGATGACGAGATCATCGTCACCGCCTCGAAGACCGATCTGCCCTACGCAAGCTTTGCGGGCGTCGCCACCGTGCTGGATGGCGGCGATTTGGCGTTCGGCGGCGAGCGCGGGATGGAATCGATCCTGTCGCGCATGGCGACCGTCTCCTCGACCCACCTGGGTTCGGGGCGCAACAAGCTGTTCATCCGCGGCATCGCCGATTCCAGCTTCACCGGCCCGACTCAATCGACCGTCGGCCAATATCTCGGCGACATCCGGCTCAGCTACAATGCGCCCGACCCGGACCTCCGCCTCTATGACATCCAGAATGTCGAGGTCCTCGAAGGGCCGCAGGGCACACTCTACGGCGCCGGTTCGCTCGGCGGCATCATCCGCGCGGTCCCCAACGCCCCCGATCCCTATCGCCAGACGGTTCAGGCGATCGCCGGCGTGTCGGTGACCCAGCATGGCGACCCCGGCGGCGACCTCGGTGCGATCGTCAACCTGCCCGTCGGCGACGGCGGCCATGCGCTGCGCCTCGTCGGCTATATGCTCAGCGACGGCGGCTATATCGACAATCCGATGCTGGGCCAGAACGACGTCAACCGCGTCGACGTCCGCGGCGGTCGCGGCACCTTTCGCTTCGACGCGGGCAATGACTGGACGATCGATCTCGGCGGCGTCTACCAGACGATCGCTTCGCGCGACGCGCAATATGCCGACAAGAATGCGCCGCCGCTGATCCGCAATTCGAACGTCGAGCAAAATGCCAAGGCCAAATACGGCCTCGGGACCATCGTCGTGATGAAGGAGTGGGACGGGCTGTTCTTCCAGTCGTCGAACGCCTTCGTCAGCCACCGGCTGTTCGAACGCTTCGACGCCAGCAAGCCGAACGATCCGCCGCGCATCCTCGACCAACGCAACGCGACGCGGATGTTCGTCAGCGAGACGCGGCTGTCGCGCCCGTTCGACGACGGGCTCGGCTGGGTGGTCGGGGTCAGCCTGCTCGACAACCGCACGCGCCAGAGCCGCGAAATCGGCGACGCCTTCGTCCAGATGCCGCTCACCGGCGTATCGAACCGGATCACCGAAGTGACAGGCTATGGCGAGGCGACGGTCGAGCTGATGCCGAACCTGATCGCAGCGGGCGGCCTCCGGCTCTCGCACGCGCGCCTCGACGGTGCGGGGCGCGACGTTCCGCTCGACGTCGCTTTCGCGGGCCGCGCCGAGACCGCGCACCGGTCCGAAACCGACCTCCTGCCCTCGGCCTCGCTGCTCGCTACGCCGATGCGCGACGTGACGCTCTACGTCCGCTATCAGGAGGGTTTCCGCCCAGGCGGCCTCGCGGTCGACAATAATTTCGTCCGCCGCTTCCGCAACGACCAGGTCCAGACGCTCGAAACCGGGGTGCGCTTCGGCGAGAAGGGCTGGACGCCGTTTGACGCCAGCCTGTCGATATCGCATAGCCGCTGGCGCGATATCCAGGCCGATTTCATCGACACGAACGGCTTCCCGACCACCGCCAATATCGGCGACGGGCGGATCACCAGCGTCACCGGCGCCTTTGCGGTGCGTCCGATCCCCGAGCTGTCGTTCGAGCTGGGCGGCGTGTACAATCACAGCCGCGTGACCGAGCTTTTCTCGACCGAATTGCGCACAATCGCGGTGCGCGCCGCGGCGGCGGGCGGCGATGTCGGGATTACCATCCCGCAGGAACAATTGCTCGAGCGCCTCGGCCAGATTCCGAATGTCGCAAAATATGCGGTGCGCGGCTCGTTCAACTATGCCGCGCCGATGGGCGACGAGGATCTGCGCGTGAACGGCTGGGCGAATTATGTCGGCCCGTCCCGGCTCGGTATCGGTCCGATCCTCGGCGAGGGCCAGGGCAAATATGTCGACACCGGCCTCGCGATGCGTCTCGGCAACCATCGCCGCGGCCTGTCGCTGACGCTGACCAACCTCTTCGACGCCAAGGGCAACCGCTTCGCCCTCGGCACGCCCTTCGTCGAGGGCAGCGCGGGGTATCTGACCCCGCTGCGCCCGCGGACGCTCCGGATCGCGATCGACTTGTCGTATTGACGGGTGGCTTAGGGCCGCTTCGGGGTGGGGAGCGGACGTTCCGAATGCTCCCTGCGGCGTAGCCGTGGGGAGGGGGACCACCCGCAGGGTGATGGAGGAGTCGGTGCCATAAGCGTCAGCGTTGGAGGCCTCCACCCCTCCACCATGCTTCGCATGTTCCCCCTCCCCATCGCTGCGCGACAGGGAGAATAAGATGTCCGCTCCGCCCGAAACCTGCCCTCAGCCACCTATTCCGCCAAAGTCAGCGCCTCGTAGCGCTCCATATGATAATCGGCGCTGCCGAACTGGCCCTCTATCATCGTCGCGCGCTTGAAATAATGGCCGATCGCCAGCTCCTGCGTGATGCCGATGCCGCCGTGCGTCTGGATCGCGTTCTGGCCAACGAAGTTCGCGCCGCGCGCGACCTTGTACTTCGCCGCCGACACCGCGGCCTTGCGCTCGTCGGCGGGGAGGCCCAGCTTCAGCGTCCCCATGATCGTCATCGAGCGCGCCTGCTCGACCTCCATGAACATGTCGACCATACGGTGCTGCAGCACCTGGAACTTCGCGATCGGTACGCCGAACTGCTTGCGCTGTTGCGTATAGTCCAGCGTGCCTTCGTGCAGCTTCTGCATCACGCCGGTGGCTTCCGCGCACACCGCGATGGTCGCCTCGTCGACGATCTGTTCGATCAGCGCCAGCCCTTCGCCCTCGCCGCCCAGCAGCGCGTCGGCGGGGATGGCGACATTCTCGAAATAGATTTCCGACGCGCGGCTGCCGTCGACGGTCGGATAGTCGCGGCGAACGATGCCCGGCAGGTTCGCGTCGATCAGGAACAAGGACACGCCCTCGCGGTCGCGCTGGCCGCCGCCGGTGCGCGCGGTGACGAGCAGGTGCGTCGCCCAAGGTGCGGCATAGACCACGCTCTTGTGACCATTGAGCACATAGCCCGCGCCATCCTTCTTCGCGCTGGTGCGCAGATTGGCGAGGTCGTAGCGGCCCTGCGGTTCGGCGTAAGCGAAGGCAACGATGACCTTGCCCGCGATGATCTCGGGGATGAATTTGTCGGCCTGCGCGCCGCCGACGGCCTTGAGCGCGCCGCCCGCGATGACTACGGTGGGCAGGTACGGCTCGATGCCGAGCACTTTGCCGAGTTCCTCCATGATGATCGCATTTTCCAGAGCGCCGCCGCCGAGGCCACCATGCTCTTCCGAAAAGGCCGCGCCGAGCATGCCCAGTTCTTGCGCCAGCGCGGTCCAGATCGCGGGATCGCGGCCCTCGTCGCTCGCGATGAACTTCTGGCGCGTCTCGAAATCATAGGTGTCGCCGAGGAAGCGGGCCAGCGTGTCGCGGATCATGTCCTGCGTTTCGGTGTAGGTGAAATCCATTGTCGTTATCCTCGATTTCATCGTCAACCCGGCGGAAGCCGGGATCTCACCGCTGCGTCATGGCGCGAGGTCGAGATCCCGGCCTCCGCCGGGATGACGTCAATTATGTGATCAGAGCCCCAAAACCATCTTCGCGATGATGTTGCGCTGGATCTCGTTCGACCCGCCGTAAATCGTCGTCTTGCGGACGTTGAAATAGGTCGGCGCCGCGCGGTGCGCATAATCGGGCCCGATCGGATGCTCGTTGTCGCCCTCGCCGAAACCGCGGAAATAGGGCGCGCCATAATGGCCCACCGCTTCTAGCGTCAGTTCGGTCAGCCGCTGCTGGATTTCCGATCCCTTGATCTTGAGCAGGCTCGATTCCGGCCCCGGTCCGCGGCCCGCATTGGGCCCCGCCAGGCTGCGCAGCTCGGTAAATTCGAGCGCCGTGAGATCGACCTCGAGCTCGGCGATCTTGCGCTTGAAGAAGGCGTTCTGGATCAGCGGCTTGTCGCCGTCGAGTTCGGTACGCGCGATCGCCTTGACCTTCTCGACGCCGCGCTTCGACGCAGCGACGCCGGCGATGCCGGTGCGCTCGTGCGCGAGCAGGAACTTGGCGCAGGTCCAGCCCTTATTCTCTTCGTAGACGCGCTGCGACTGCGGGACGCGAACATCCTCCAGCCACACTTCGTTGACTTCATGCTCGCCGCCCAGCGTGATGATCGGGCGCACGGTGATGCCGGGCGACTTCATGTCGATGAGGAGGAAGCTGATGCCTTCCTGCTGCTTGGCGTCCTTGTCGGTGCGGACGAGGAAAAAGCCCCAGTCGGCGTGCTGCGCCATCGTCGTCCAGGTCTTCTGGCCGTTGACGATATAGTCGTCGCCGTCGGGAACCGCCGTCGTGCGCAGGCTGGCGAGATCCGATCCCGCGCCGGGTTCCGAATAGCCCTGGCACCACCAATCCTCGCCCGACAGGATGCGGGGGAGGAAATAGGCCTTCTGCTCGGGGGTACCGAAAGTGTAGATCACCGGGCCGACCATCGCGAGGCCGAAGGGCATCAGCCGGATGCAGTCGGCGCGCGCGGTTTCCTCGGAGAAGATGAAGCGCTGCGTCGGGGTCCAGCCGGTGCCGCCATATTCGACCGGCCATGCGGGAGCGACCCAGCCCTTCTTGTAGAGCACCTTGTGCCACGCCAGGAAATCTTCCTTGGACAGCTCTTCCCCCTCATCCTGCTTGCCGCGCAATTCTTCGGGGTAGTTTTCGGCGATGAAGTTCCGGACTTCCTGCTGGAAGGCCAGGTCTTCGGGGCTGAACTCCATGTCCATTCTGATTCTCCCAAGGGCTGTGCCCGGTTTATAGGACCGGTTCACGCTTACGTAAAGGTAAGTTGTATTTTGCTACGCGATATGCGGCAACTTCGCCAACTTCGAAGGACTTGTCCAGATGCGCACGAAGGCGCCGCGGCGCAAAGCCGGGCGCGGTATTATCCTGCGTTGATATGCGGACTTCCGGCGCGCTATTGCGTCGGCAGCGGCGGTGCACCGCGATAGGCGATGCACCAGCGCAGCGCGACGAAAGGTTCGCGGGTTGCGATCGGCGCCGACTTACCCTCGGGCGCCACGACGACCGTCGAGGCTTCCATCTCGAAACCCGCGGGCGGGTCATAGCCCTCGATGAAGCTGTCGCTCGCCGATATGCCGATCGCGTTGCCGTTGGCGGTGGTCCGGTTCGCCGCGCCGGTGCTGGTCTGGATTCCGCCGCGGTGGGCGTGCGGCGGCAGGTTGGTTTCGGCGAGCTTCAAGCTCTCGTGGCCTAGCTTCTGTCCAGGCGCCACCGGCAGCAGCCCCGGCCCCACGCCATTGCCGACCGCCGCGCGGCTGCGCAGGTCGGGCAGCTGGAACACCCGGTTGTCGCCGCCATAGGTCGTCCCGATAGCGTTGTAGAGCGCCAGATTGTCGCGGATCACCAGCTCCCTGCCGTCGGCTTCGTAATAGTCCATCGGGCAATATGGGAAAGACACGAGCATCAGCTGCCCCGCCGAAGGCGAAACCTGCGCCGCAGCCGGCGCCGTCGACAGACATGCCAACCCGTATAGCGCAAGCGACATCCGCAAATTCATGGCCCTGCCCCGCATATTCCTGCCCCTATTCCTCGTTCGCCGTCAGTTGCGCGGCGGAAACACGCCCCAGGCCGCGATACAAAAGCGGTTCACGGTGAAGGGCGACTGGTTCGACACCGGATCGCTGCCGCCGGTCTTCTGGATTGCCACCGTGTCGGGATGCAGATTGCCATCGAAGGCGATCGTCGTCGAATATTGCGGCCCGCTCGTCTTGCCGAAGGCGTTGCGGAAGGGACGCGGTGTGTCGCTGTCGCCGTCGACCGAGCGGATCAACGCCTTGTGGCTGTGCGTCGCCAGCTGGTCGATCGTCAGCACCTGGTTTTCGGCGCCACCGGTGCCGCCCAGCGGCAGGTTGGCGAGTATCGGTCCCCACCCCGCTCCCACGGCGATCCGCCCGCGCAGATCGGGGATCGCGAAGGTCGTGACCCCATCGCCGCCATAGGTCTTGTCGATGAGCGAGAAGAGCTGCGAATAGGATGTCTTTTGCAGCAGGCGCCCGTCGGCCTCCAGCCAGCGCGCCGGACAGGGCCCCGCCATCTCGATCAGCTGCCCGATATAATAATGCTCGATAGGATCGGGCGGCGGAAGCTGCGCCATCGCGGGCATTGCCGCCACGGCCGCCCCGGTCCCGATCGACGCCAGCATCGCCGCCTTGCCGTAACGCATGTTCTTCATTCCCCCGATGCTCCCGCCATCACCATGCCGCGCATCAGCCCGGTGACGCCCCGTTCGGGAGGATGCAATATTGGATACCCAGCCCGGGCGAGCGCCGTTCGAACGGCTTTCCGTCGCCGCTGTTCACGAACGCCAGTGTTTCGCGGTTCATCAGATTCGCCGCCGGCAAGCCGCCCGCGACATATTTATTCGCCTGCGTCGTCGCAAAGATCGCGCCGAGCGCGCGATAGGCGTTACCGGCCCCGCTGGTTGTGCGGATCAGCGCGGTATGCTCGTGGCGCGGCATCTGATTTTCGGTCAGCGCCACCATATCGCTGCCGCCCTTTTCGCCCTGCGCGCGCGTCGTGCGCCCCTCGGCGCTACCCGCCCCCATCGACGTCCGGCCGCGCATGTCTGGCAACGCAAAGGTCGTGACGCCGTCGCCGCCATAGGCCTTGCCGATGGTTGTGAAGAGGTCCGGATAGTCGGCAATCTTCAGCAGCTGACCTTCGGCCGGCAGCGTTCCACCCGGACAGAATTTATAGGCGAATTTGACCAGTTCACCGCGATACTGCGCCGATGCCGACGGCGCCGCCGCAATCGCACCGCAAACCAGCACGACGCCAATACCACGCCGCACCCTTGTCCGGATCATCCGCAATCCCCCGATAGCCCTTCTGCAACCTTAAGGGAAAGCTTCTTGAAGTCAAAAGCTTAGCGATGAATTGAGTGGGCCCGATTTATGCCCGGCGGAGGGTCACCAGCACCACCGCCCCTTCGCTCGCATAGGCGCTGCGCCGCTCGACGATCGACAGCGTCACCGGCACGGCAGCGCCGTCGCGCGCGACCAGCTCCGACTCGATCCGCGCCGGCACGCCGGTCCGGAAAAGCTCTTCCAGTGCCTCGGCGAAAGCCTGGCGCCGCGCGAGCGCAAGCAGCGCCGAAAAGCGTACGCGCCGGATCGCCTCGTCGCCGACGCCGATCGTCGCCAGCAGCGCGTTATTGGCGTGCTCGATCGCTTCGCGCACCGAGATGCAGGCATGGCCGATGCCGCCGTCGACCTCGATCGCGCGAATCGCCGCGCCGCGCGCGTCGTCGCGTTCGCGCGCCGCCATCGCTTCGCTGACGTCGCGCAGCACGATCGCCCCGCCGATCGGCAACGGAATCAGGTCGGCATGCAGCCACTGCCCCGGACGCAGCAGCGACGGCAGGTCGCCCGAAAAACGCTCGCGGTGATCGATCATGCGCAGAATATGGTGGAAGACCAGGCTGGTCTCGATCGCGGGCAGCGCGGCGACCAGCGGCTGGCCGACCAGCGCCGCGGCGTTCGCCTCGAGCATGTCGCCCGCGGCGGGGTTGATCGCGACGATCCGACGCTGCCGGTCGACGAGAATCAGGCTGTCGCGAATCGATTCAAGCAACAGCGCCTGCGATTCGCGCAGCCTTGCCGCGGACGAGTCCGCTGCCTCTGCACCCGCCCCACCCAGCCGACGATAATCGTCGAGCGAGATGAGAACATGCGCGTCCTTGCCGTGATGTGTCACCACCACGGGCCGCCGCGCCGCGTGCTGCCTCCAGTTCGCAAAACCGCGGATGAAATCCGCCGCCGATACGCGTTCGGGTGAGCGATCCAACTCCATATTGTCCTCCGGACCGATGCCGTCTCTCGTATTTTGGGACGCGCGGGGGCGCCTTCGCTCCGGACCGGATCAACCCACCAGCCGCGCCTGGCCGCAGCGCAACGCGTTGACGCGGGCGTCGGCCTGCCCGACATGGAGGCCGAGCACAGCCGTCACTTGCTCTAGCACGCCGTCGAGCACCGGCGCAGCGGTGGCGACGGTCTGGGCCACAAGAGTCTTCAAGGCCCCGAGATTCAACCCGATTCCCAGCACCGATCCCGTCAGTTCCATGCGGTCCGACAGCGACTTCGCGGCGCCCGCCACCAACCCCGTGCTCGACACTGTCTTGACCGTGCCGTCGGCAATGTCGTCCCGCGAAAAGGCGACGGGTTTCTCCTCCAGATCGGACAGGAAAAGTTCGGCCTCGGCATCGACGCTGGCGAGCGGCAGCTTCAGCAGTCGCGCCTTCCCGGGATCGAGCGCGCGCCCCATGTCGCGGAAGTCGCTGTCGCTGACGCTGCCGATCGCAAGCATCGCGGGCGAGGTCGTCACCGCAAGCTTCACCGCCTCGTCGCTACCCTTGCTGCAGTCGATGTCCGAAATGCGTGCGGCGGCCGACCCGAG
The DNA here is from genome assembly GCF_001984035.1 of Sphingopyxis sp. QXT-31. NCBI lineage: Bacteria > Pseudomonadati > Pseudomonadota > Alphaproteobacteria > Sphingomonadales > Sphingopyxidaceae > Sphingopyxis > Sphingopyxis sp. QXT-31. The sequence continues at coordinate 1,240,453 of NZ_CP019449.1, forward strand.
CTCGGCGAGCACCGGAATCTCGACCGTCGCGACCGGGGTCGCCACCTTCGTATCGACGCGCAGCCGCACCTGCGCGGTGCGGACGACGACCTCATTGTCGTCCGTGACTGCGATCAGCGGCGAATTGGCCGGCGGCTCGCCGATGATCAGCCCCACCTTGATATGCGACCCGCCGGGCAGGCCGCTGACCAGGTCGAGGTCGACCTGGCGATCGGCCGAAGCGGTCACCAGCATCGCGCGCATCAGGCTGAGCAGGTTGACGCGCACCGGGTTCGCGGGATCGACGCGTGCGCTCGCGTGGCGCGGGCCGAGGTCGATCACCGAGGCCGGGATCAAGGTCGTCGGGTCCGCGCGTGCCGCCATATGCTCGACCACCGACGCGGCGCTGCCGTCGGAAGCTGCGGCAAGCGCCGAGAGTACCTGCGGCATGGTCACCTCGCTGTTCAGCGTCTGGCCGAAGGTCAGCGCCTCGACCCCGATCTCGGTGCGCAGCGCTTCCGAAAAGGCGAGCAGGTCGACGTCGGCGCTCGCCAGCGCGTTGTAATCCATCACCGAAAGGCCCAATTCGCTGCCCGTCAGCGCCGACAGGATCGCGTTGGGGACGCCGCCGTTGACCGCCGCGACACGCGAGCCGAGCGAAAAGGCCGCATAGCCGCGCCGCGCACCCGTAGCGCTCGCGCTGATCACATTGCTGTTGCGCCCGGTGATGAGGCGCCCGAAGAACAGGGGATGCGAGCGTGTCAGCACGATGCGCACCGCATTTGGCGACGACCCGCCCTCGGTGAAGCGCTGTTCGGCGGCGATGCCGGCGTCGGGGGCGTAGCTGCCGCGGGTGATCGAGGCGATGACTATGCCGCAGTCGCAGTTGGCGGCGATGATGCGTTCCGCCGCTGCGCGTTCCTCGCCGGGCTTGGCGGCGGCGGCCATCGCGGCAGCATCGGCGATCCCCTGCAGCTTGCGACGGTCGAGGTGCAGCGCGCCGATATCGACCGCCAGCGCCGCAGCGCCGATCAGCATCGTCAGCCCGAAGGCGGCGGCGATGCTGATCGCTCCGCGCGTATCGCGATGCAGCGAAGAGAGCAGCGCGCGCATCAGTCGGCCGGCAGTTCGAAGGTCGCGCTGGCGCGGATCTCGTCGCCGGGCGAGGGCACGAGCGAATTGCGCAGCAGGCTGGTTTCCGGAACCCGGTAGGTCAGATCGACCGTGATCGCGTCGCTTGTTTCGGAGACCGCCACGTCGCGGAGTTCGGTGCGATAGCCCCCGACGCCGTGCATGCTGCGGTCGATCGCGCGCACCGCCACCGCGCGGCGGTCGGCGGCGTCGAGCCCGGTGATCGCGGCGCGCGCGCCGTCGTTCGCCGCCTGCTGCACGCTGTGCGCGAGCATGAAATATTGGCCGTAGATCAGGATGCCGAGCAGCAGCATCAGGAACAGCGGCAGCAGCAGCGCGGTCTCGATCATCGCAGTGCCGCGCGCGTTGCGCCGAAAGACGGCAGCAAGGCGGCGGAGGTGGGCCGCACACGGGATATGGCGAACGATCCAGGTCATGCCGGGATCGTGGCATGCGGGGCGTGAAAGCCGTCGCTGTCTTCCGATGCGACGATTCTACGCAAAATGCGCAAAATGGGGGGAAGGTCTGGCTCGCCTAAAGGCCGGAAAACCGGGGCGATCTGCGAACCGAACGCTAGCAGGTTAACGAAGCCCGAAGCGTTGCCATGCGGAAATTACGTCAAATACGGCTTCCTGTCTGGGCGCGAGCAACAAAAAGGGCCGCGCTGACGGGCAGTGCGGCCTTCCTTGCGCGGCGAGTCCGCCGCCGCTGGCGAGCGCTCAGTTCCGCGACGGGAAAATCCCTTCGGTGGCGATGCACCAGTTCACCGTCAGATAGGGCGGCCGGTTCGAGATCGGCTGCGAGCCGCCGGTCGGCGCGATCTGGACCATCGTGCGGTCCATCAGATTGCCCGCAGGGTCGGGCGGCGGCGCGATGAAGCTGTTGTTCGACGACACGCCGAGCGCATTGCCGTTCGCGGTCGTGCTGTTGGCGTTGGCATTGGCGGTCTGGATACCGCCGCGATGGTCGTGCTTGGGCAGGTTGGTAGGAAGCAGCGTCACCGTCTCGCTGCCGCCGACCTGGCCGAGGACATAGGGCGACAGCCCGGGGCCGCTGCCCTGGTTGATCGCGACGCGTCCGCGCAGGTCGGGCAGCGCGAAGGTCGTCTGGCCATTGCCGCCATAGGTGGTGCCGAGGATCGAGAAGAGCGCTGTGTTCTGCGCGATCGCCAGTATCTGGCCGCTCGCGCTCGCCCAGCCGCGCGGGCAAAAGTTGAAACCGGTCTGCATCATCTGCCCGATATAGGGTTCGATCTGCGCGCTGGCCGGCGTCGCCACGGTCAACGCCGACGTGCCGAGCAGCGCCGCCGCCGAGAATTTCCCCATTGCCCCCATGCGTGTCATATCCCGTCTCCAACTCTATCCTGTTTCGTCCGCGCAGCGCCAAAGGGTCAGTTGCGCGACGGGAAAACCCCTTGCAGCGCGATGCAATAGCGATTGACGAGGAACGGCGACATGTTCGCCACGGGATCGGACCCGCCCGTTTTCTGCACCGCCAGCGTCGCGGCGTTCAGCGCGCCATCGAACTGGATCACGTTCGAATATTGGAAATCGCTCGTCACTGCGAAGGAGTTCCGGAAAGGTATGGTCGTCGCGGCGTTCGCGTTGACCGTCTGGAACACCGCCTCGTGCGTGTGCGACGCCAGTTGATTGATCGTCAGCGTCTGGCTTTCGACGCCTGCCTGCTGACCGATGCTATAGGGTGGAAGCCCGGGCCCCTGACCTTGGTTAAGCACCATCCGCCCGCGCAAATCGGGCAGCGCGAAAGTCGTCTGGCCGTTGCCGCCGTAAAAGGTCCCGAGTAGCGAGAAGAGGGCCGTATTCTGAGCGATCGATAAAAGCTGCCCGTTGGTCTCAATCCAGCCGCGCGGGCAAAAATTATTGCCGACCTCGATCATCTGGCCCAAATAATAATCCTGTGCCGTGGCCGATCCCGCGGTTGCCAGCGCGCCTAAAGCGATCCCCGCCGTCATCGCTGTTTTCAAATGCCGCATCGTAAAACTCCCCTCAAAGCCCCATTGGCCGCCCCAGCGGCGACGCCGTCAGTTGCGCGACGGGAAAATCCCTTCGGTCAGGACACAGAAACGAATGGCCAGATAGGGCGGCAGATGGTTGTAGGGCGTGTTGTTGCCGGTGTTGCGGATGATCACCGTTTCACGGTTCATCAGCTGCGCATTGGGCGCGGTGCCGTTCACATATTTGTTCGCGGGCGTGGTCGGAAAGATGTTGCGGAAGGCACCGCCGTTGTTCCCCGCAGCGCTGGTCGTGCGGACCAGCCCCGTATGCTCGTGCCGCGGCATCTGGTTTTCGGTCAACGTCGTCGTCTCGGTGCCGCCCGCCTCGCCTTGGGTGCGATTGGTCAGCCCCGGTCCTTGACCCAGATGCATCGAATAACGCCCAGCCATGTTGGGCAATGCAAAGGTCGTCTGGCCGTCACCGCCGTACGTCGTCCCATAGAGCGAGAAGAGTGCGGTGTTCTGCGCGATCGACAAGAGCTGGCCATTGGCTTCCGCCGATCCGCGCGGGCAGAAATTGCCGCCGAACTTCATGACCTCGCCAAGGTAGGTGAACTGCGCTTGCGCGGTACCCGGCAGCGCGAGCACGCCTACGAGAACCGCCGCCGCGGACATATAGAAATGCGATTTACGCGCGATAGCCATCGCTCAGCCCCCCACCTCGATAACCCGGGCAAAAGGCTAACCGAAATTTAACCAGAGTCAATGGCGGGACGCCAGCGGAGCGGGATGCACCCCGCTGGCGTCCCTTTCCTTGGCGCGGCCAGCGAACCGGCCGCGACGATCAGTTGCGTGGCGGGAAGATTCCCTGCGTGGCGATGCACCATTTCATCACCAGATAGGGCGGCTGGTTCGGCACCGGGATCGAATTGCCGGTCGTCTGAACCAGGATGCTGCCCGGGTCCATCAGGTTCCCTGCGGGATCGGGCGGCGGCGCCGCATAGCCGGGGTTCACCGGCACCGCGAGCGAATTGCCGTTCGCCGCCGTCTGATTGGCATCGACATTGGCAGTCTGTGCGCCGACGCGATGATTGTGCGGCGCCATATTCAGGATGGTCAGCGTCGTCGTCTCGGTGCCGGTGACCTCACCGAGGACATAAGGCGACAGCCCCGGGCCCTGCCCGGTATGCACCGCCGCACGGCCACGCAGATCGGGCAATTGGAATGTCGTTGTGCCGTTGCCGCCATAGGTCGTGCCGAGCAGCGAGAAAAGTGCCGTATTCGACTGGATCGCCAAGATCTGCCCCGCCGCCTGGGTGTAGCCGCGCGGGCAGAAGGTGAAGCCGACCTGCATGAACTGCCCAATATAGGGCTGGAGCCCGTCCGCCGATGCCGGTGCCGCATAGCCCAATGTGCTGCCCCCGAGCGCCAACGCCAGGGTAAATTTCCGAAGATTGCCAGTGCGTTTCATATCCGCCTCCGATGTCTGAATGTGGTGATGTCGCTGCGCGCGCATCAATTGCGAGACGGGAAGACCCCGAACTGCGCGATGCAATAGCGAGTGACCAGGAACGGCGACATATTGGGCACGACCACCCCGTCGGTTCCGCTCTTCTGCACAGCGAGCGTCGTGGCTTCGAGGTTGCCGTCGAAAGCCTGCGTGCCGCTGACATATTGATTGTCGGTGGTCACGCCGAAGCTGTTACGGAACACGATGCGCTGGTTGCCCGCGCCGGTCACCGTCTGGATCACGCCCGGATGGCTGTGGGCCGGCAGGTTGGCGATCGTATGCGACACATTTTCCTGCCCGCCGACCTGGCCCTGCGTATAGTTTTGCAGGCCCGGTCCCTGCCCGTCGCCGATCAGCATGCGCCCGCGCAGATCGGGCACCTGGAAGGTCGTCACGCCATTGCCGCCATAGGTGGTGCCGACCAGCGAGAAAAACGCCTGGTTCTGGGCGATCGGCAGCACCTGCCCGTTCGCCTCGAGGAAGTTCCGCGGGCAATAGGTAGCGCCGGTTTCGATCACCTGGCCGATATAATAATCCTGAGCCGTCGCGGGCACGGTGCCCACGAAAGCCAATGTGCTGGCCGCTGCCAACATCGAAGTCTTGTACCGCATTGTCATAACCCCTTGAAATGTGAGCGCGCCTTCAAAAGCGGCGCGGCGAGCCTCAATTCTGTGGCGGGAAAATGCCCTCGAGCGCGACGCAATAACGAATGGTCAGCGTCGGCGGCAGATGGCTATAGGGCTCTCCGTTACCGGCGCTGTTGATCAGGATGCTCTCGCGGTTCATCAGCTGGGCGTTCGGCGCGCTGTTAGCATATTTGGCCGCGGGCGTCGTGCCGAGCTTGTTGCCGACGGGGGTGGTGGCATTCGCGGCCGCGCTGGTCGTGCGCACCAGCGCGACATGCTCGTGACGCGGCATGGTCGCGATCGTCTGGGTATTGCTCTCGGTGCCGCCGATTTGGCCCAGCGGGCGTGCGCTCAGACCGTTGCCGGTGCCGGTGTGGATCGACATGCGGCTCTGCAGGTTCGGCAGGCCAAAGGTGGTGACCCCGTCGCCGCCGAAGGTCGTACCATACAGCGTGTAGAGCGGAGTATATTGCGCGATCGACAGCAACTGACCGTCGGCCTCGTCGGTGCCGGCAGGACAGAAATTATAGGGAACCTTCAGGATTTCTCCGATATAATTGTCCTGGGCGTTCGCCACCGAGGCGCCCCCCAGCGTTCCAGCGATGGCTGCCGCCGTCGCCAAGAGATATGATTTGCGCAACATCGTCATTCCGCCTCCTCCTAGAAAATCACATATGCCAAGTGCCGCCGGAAATGGCGGCACCGATCGACCCGTTCATTCTTTTTGGGCCCCGTACAGCGGGCCGGTAAGTCAGTTGCGCGCCGGGAAGACCCCCTGCAGCGCGATACAATGCAACATCGTCAGATAGGGCGGCCGGTTGGTAACCGGCAACGAGCTGCCGGTAACGCCGACCTGCACCATGGTGCGGTCCATCAGATTGCCCGACGGGTCGGTGCCCGACAGGAAGCTGTTGTTCGACGACACCCCCAGCGCGTTGCCGTTCGCAGTGGCCGAATTCGCCGACGCGTTCGCGGTCTGGACCCCGCCGCGGTGGTCATGCTTCGCCAGGTTGGCGACGGTCAGCGTCGTCGTGGATGCTCCCGCCTCCTCGCCGATCACATAGGGGCTCAGCCCCGGTCCCGACCCATAATAGTTCATCGCGCGGCCCGACAGGTTCGGAAGCGCAAAGGTCGTCTGACCGTTGCCGCCATAATTGGTGCCGAGCAACGAAAAAAGCGCCGTATTCTGTGAGATCGGCAGCAATTGGCCCTGTGCCGACGCCCAGCCGCGCGGGCAGAAATTGCCGGGTAACAGGATGATCTCGCCGATATAGGGGTCCGCCGCATCCGCGTGCGCCGGCGCGCTGTACGCCAGCGCGCTCCCGCTCGCGATTAACCCCATGGTGAAGGTCCTGATTGCCGCCCTGCCCGTCATGCCCGCCTCCGATTTCCATATGTCGTTCGATATCCCGTCGGTCCGCGTCAATTGCGCGACGGATAGATGCCCTGAAGCGCGATGCAGTAGTTCGTCACGAGAAAGGGCGCCATGTTCGGGAACGGCACCCCGCTGGTGCCCGTCTGCTGCACCGCCATCGTGTCGGGGTGCAGATTGCCGTCGAAGGTCGCTGGCCCGCTCGGCGGCGGCGTCTTATATTGATTGTCCGGCGTCACCGCGAAAGCGTTGCGAAACGGCTTGTTGTCGTTCGTATTGGCATTGGCCGTCTGGAACACGGCCTCGTGCGAGTGCGCCGGAAGATTCGCATTGGTCAGCGTCACCGTCTGCTGACCGCCGACCTGCCCGACGTTGAAAAACTCGCCGCCGGTCAACTGACCATAGCCGACGACCATGCGGCCGCGAATATCGGGCAATTGGAAGGTCGTCACGCCATTGCCGCCGTAGGTGGTACCGATCAGCGAGAAGAGCGCCGTATTCTGCTGGATCGACAGGATTTGCCCGGCCGCCAAAGCGAAGCCGCGCGGGCAGAACGGCACTCCGGTCTCGATTATCTGGCTGATGAAGAACTGCTGCGCCATCGCCGGCGACGCGGCGGCGATTGCCATCCCCGATGCGGCGGCAAGCGCCAGAGGTTTCAGATGCCGCATTGTCAAACTCCCCTATCTGCCCCTGGTCCCGCCCCGCGGTGCCGCGTCGCCGCCTAGTTCTGCGACGGGAAAATCCCTGCATTCACGACGCAAAAGGTTACCGCCAGCGTCGGCGGCCGGTGATCCCACGGCTGGTCGCCGCCGGTGTTGCGGATGATCAGCGTCTCGCGGTTGATCAATTGCGCATAGGGCGCGGTGCCGCTGACATATTTGTTCGCGGGCGTGGTGCCAAACAGATTGCGGAAGGCCGCTTTCGAATCGCCGACGGCAGAGGTCGTGCGCACCAGCGCCGTATGTTCGTGCCGCGGCATGTTCGCGATCGTCATCAGATTGGTTTCGGTGCCGGCCCTTTCGCCGATGACGCGGCTTGTCAGCCCCGGGCCCTGTCCTTGGCCCATCGAGGTGCGTCCGCGCAGGTCTGGAAGAGCGAAGGTAGTTACACCATCACCGCCGTAAGTGGTGCCATAGAGCGTGTAGAGCGTGCTTTCCTGTGCGATGCTGAGCAGGCTGCCGTCGGCGCGGAGCGTCCCGATCGGACAGAAATTGCCGCCGAGCTTCAATATCTGGCCGAGATAATTATCCTGCGCTGCTGCGGGGGAAGTCAGGCTCGCGCAGCTGATAGCTACCGCCGACGCCGATATGAATATTGAACTGCGCAACACAGTCATGCCCCCCATCCCGCTGCCCCAAGACGCGCGACGCTAACGGAAAAATCGCCAAAGTCAAAGTCGCCCAGGCAAATAAATCATGGGGTTGCGTTTTGAGCTCAGCGTTCGTCGGCAGGCGCGAGCTTGTCTTGCGTGCGCAGGTCGAAGTCGCTCGCGTCGTGGCGTTCGTGAAGCTGGCTCGCGGGATCGCCCATCACGCGGTTGACCATGCGCCCGCGCTTGACTGCAGGGCGCGCCGCGATCTGATCGGTCCAACGCTGGACATTCTTGTAATCCTGCACCTGCAGGAATTCGCCCGCGTCATAGACCAGCCCCTTGGCGAGCGCGCCGTACCAGGGCCAGATCGCCATGTCGGCGATTGTATAATCGGTGCCCGCGATATATTCGCTCTCCGCGAGCCGCCGGTCGAGCACATCGAGTTGGCGCTTCACCTCCATGGCATAGCGATTGATCGGATACTCCATCTTATAGGGCGCATAGGCGTAAAAATGCCCGAAGCCGCCGCCGAGGAAGGGCGCGCTGCCCATTTGCCACATCAGCCACGACAGGGTTTCAGCGCGCGCGGCGGTTTCGGTCGGCAGGAAGGCGCCGAATTTCTCGGCGAGATGGATCAGGATCGCCCCCGATTCAAAGATGCGGATCGGCTCGGCGCCGCTGCGGTCGACCATCACCGGGATCTTGCTGTTCGGATTGATCGCGACATAGCCGCTCGAGAATTGGTCGCCCTCGCCGATGTTGATCAGCCAGGCGTCATATTCGGCGCCGCCGTGCCCCGCGGCGAGCAGTTCCTCGAGCATCACGGTGACCTTCACGCCATTGGGCGTGCCGAGCGAATAAAGCTGGAGCGGATGCTTGCCGACCGGCAGCTCCTTGTCGTGCGTCGGCCCCGCGATCGGCCGGTTGATGTTCGCGAAACGCCCGCCGCTTTCCTTGTCCCAGGTCCAGACCTTCGGCGGAACATAGTCGGTGGCGTCGCTCATCGGGAACTCCTGCGTCAGATTGTGTACTGGCCGGTATTTAATCGCGCGAGGCGGCGGCGTCCAGTCGAGCAGCGTCAAATAATGTTTTGCGCGCGCAAAGCCCCAATGGCTTCGGCGTCGTAACCGAGCTCCGCGAGAATCGCGTCGCTATGCTCGCCGACATAGGGCGCGCGCAGCGGTGCAGCCTTGCCGCTCGCCGAAAGGGTGATCGGCGTGCGCACCACGGGCGCCGGACCGAAGCCGCCCGGATACTCCATCGGATCGACCAGCCCAGTCGCGGCGACCTGTGGATGCGCGAGTGCCTCCGCTGGCTTCAGCACCGGCCCCGCTGGAACCTTGGCTGCACCGAGTTCGTCGAGCGCCTGATGATTCGTCCGCGCCGCGCACCATTCGGCCATCACGGCGCTGAGTTCCGCGCCATGCCCGCCCCGCGAAGTATCATTGGCGAAACGCGGATCGTCGGCGAGGTCGGGCCGCCCGACCAGCCGCGCCCAGCGCGCGAAGATCGGATTGCCGACGACCTGCGTCATGATCCAGCCGTCCTGTGTCGCGAAGATGTCGGTCGGCGCCGAGCTGAAGGCGCGGTTGCCCATCATGCCGCGGTCGATGCCGTTCAGCGCATGGTCGATCGTCAGTCCGTTGGTGATCGCGAGCGCGGTGCCGAGCAGCGAGCCCGACACGCGCTGGCCGACGCCGGTCACCTCGCGCTCGCGCAGCGCCAGCATCACTCCGAAGGCGCAGTGCAACGCGGTGGTGAAATCGACATAATTGACCTGCGCGCGCGCCGGTTCGCCGTCCTTGCCGCCGATATAGACCGCGCCGGACATCGCCTGCCCGACCGCGTCGAAACCGACATGCTGCGCGAGCGGTCCTTCGATCCCGAATGCAGATGCGGTCACGAGAATGACGCGCGGGTTGAGTTCCGACAGCGTCGGGTAATCTAGGCCGAGCTTCACCAGCGCGCCGTCGGGCATATTGGCGATCACCACGTCGGCGCTCGCGATCAGCTTGCGCACGATCGCGCGGCCCTCGTCGCTCCCAGGCTTCAGCGTCAGGCAACGCTTGTTCCGATTCATCTGCAGGAACATCGCACCCGAGCCGTCCTCGGCGACGGGCACCGAAAAGCGGTCCTCGTTTCCGCCAGGCGCCTCGATGCGGATCACGTCAGCGCCATAATCGGCGAGCAGCGCGCCCACATAGGGCCCGGCGATATAGCGCCCGAAATCGAGTACACGGATGCCCTTCAGCGGCATATAGCCTCCCCCTCCATATTGTGGCCTCCGGCTAGCAGTCACTGGTCGAGGCGGCCAGCGCCTTCATCGAAACCCCGGCCTTGCACTCCGCGCCCAAAGCCATATGGTCGCATCATAATTTCAACAGGGGAAACTAAAATGGCGCGCTTCGCTCTCGCCCTGGCCATGTCGCTGGCCTGCTCGACTTCGGTCTTCGCTCAAACCGCTCCGGCGCCCGCTGCATCCGGCGCTGAGGAGAAGAAAGCAGAGAAGTGGGACGTCAACGCGCCGCCCGGCATGACGACGCGCAAGGTCAACATCGCGGTCGACGAGGGCAGCTGGATGAACGTCGACGTCGCGCCCGACGGGCGGACGATCGCTTTCGACCTGCTCGGCGACATCTATACGATGCCGATCGAGGGCGGCACGCCGACGCGCATCGCCGAGGGGCTCGCCTATGAGCATCAGCCGCGCTTCTCGCCCGACGGCAGCCGCATCGCCTTTGTCTCCGACCGCGGCGGCGGCGACAATATTTGGCTGATGAACCGCGACGGCAGCAACAAGGTCCAGCTGTCGAAGGAGGATTTCCGCCTGCTCAACCAGCCGAGCTGGTCGCCCGACGGCCAATTCATCGTCGCCAAGAAGCATTTCACTACGGGCCGCTCGCTCGGCACCGGCGAGGTGTGGATGTACCATGTCTCGGGCGGCGCGGGAGTGCCTTTGGTCAAGAAACCCAACGAACGCCACCAGAAGGAGCTCGGCGAGCCGATCTTCGCCCCCGACGGCAAGAGCGTCTATTTCACGCGCAACGTCACCCCCGGCCCGATCTTCGAATATGCGCAGGACAGCAACAGCGACCTGTTCCACATCGAGCGCTACGACCTCGATGACGGCGAGACGAGCACGGCGGCCTCGGGCGCGGGCGGCGCGGTACGCCCGACCCCTTCGCCCGACGGCAAGAAGCTCGCCTATGTCCGCCGCGAGGGCACGCAGTCAAAGCTCTATGTGAAGGACCTCGCCTCGGGGCAGGAGCGCAAAGTCTATGATGCGCTCGACCAGGATGTGCAGGAAACCTGGGCGGTGACCGGCGTCTATCCGAACATGGCGTGGACGCCCGACGGCAAGGGTCTGGTCTTCTGGGCGGGCGGCAAGCTACGCCGCGTCGGCGCCGCCGGCGGCGAAGCGCGGGTGATCCCGTTCAGCATCGCCGACGACCGCGTGATCGTCGATGCGGCACATCCGACGGTCGAGGTCGCCCCCGACAGCTTCACGACCAAGATGCCGCGCTGGTCCGAAGTCTCGCCCGACGGCCGCACCGTGGTGTTCGAAACGCTCGGCAAGCTCTGGACTAAGCCCGCGAGGGGCGGCACCGCGCGGCGGCTGACCGCGGCGAAGGACGATGCGATGGAGGCCTGGCCGAGCTGGTCGCGCGACGGCAGGTCGATCGTCTTCGTGCGCTGGACCGACAGCGGCCTTGGCGAAATCCATGTCAGCCCCGCCGCGGGCGGCGCGTCGCGCAAGGTGACGAGCGTTCCGGGCCATTATGCCGAACCGCGCTTCTCGCCCGATGGTAAGACGATCGCCTTCGAGCGCCGCGGCAGCGGCGGGCTGACGTCGGCCAAATGGAGCGAGGATCCGGGCGTCTATCGCGTTGCTGCCGCAGGCGGCGCGCCCGAGCGCGTCAGCTCCGATGGCGCCAAGCCGCAGTTCGGTGCCGACAATGACCGCCTGTTCATGGTCGCCGCCGCCGATGGCAAGAGCCAGCTGGTCAGCACCGGACTCCACGGTCAGGACAAGCGCGTCCACGCCAGCGGCGAACTGGTCAGCGATTACGAGATTTCGCCCGACGGCCGCACGCTGGCCTTCCGCCAGAATTACGACGCCTATGTCACTCCGCTGATGCCCGGTGGGCAGGACGTCTCGCTCGGCACCAAGAGCGCCGCGCTGCCCGTCACGCGCGTCAGCGGCAGCGGTGCCGATTATATGCACTGGTCGAACGGCGGATCGAAACTCCACTGGAGCCGCGGTGCGACCTTGTTCAGCGCCGACCTCGCGAGCCTGTTCTTCAACGCCCCGGCGGACGAAAAGGCGCCGAAATTCGCGCCGCCGACCGACGGCGTCTCGCTCGCGATGACGCAGGCCGTGGCGAAGCCCAAGGGCACCGTGGTGATCACCGGCGCGCGCATCGTCACCATGGCCGACAAGGCCGGCGGCATCATCGACAATGGCGCGATCGTGATCGAGGGCGACCGCATCACCGCCGTCGGTCCGCTCGCCGCGATCAGCGTGCCCGCGGGCGCGATCACCGTCGACGCGGCGGGCAAGACGATCGTCCCGGGCTTCGTCGATGCGCATGCGCATGGCGCGCACGGCGACGACGAACTGGTGCCGCAGCAGAACTGGTCGGAGATCGTCAATCTCGCGATGGGCACGACTACGAGCCACAACCCCTCGTCGCGCGCGTCGGAGATTTTCCCTTCGTCCGAGATGCAGCGCGCCGGGCTGATCCTCGCGCCGCGCATCTTCTCGACCGGCGAGATCATCTACGGCGCAAAGGCGGCGGGGGTCTATGCCGAGATCAACAGCTATGAAGACGCGCTCGCGCACGTCCGTCGGCTGAAGGCGCAGGGCGCGCACAGCGTCAAGAACTACAACCAGCCGCGCCGTGAACAGCGCCAGATGGTGGTCAAGGCGGCTCAGGCCGAGGGGATGGAGGTCGTGCCCGAGGGTGGCTCGCTCTACACGATGGACCTGACGCTGATCCAGGACGGCAATTCGACCGTCGAACACAATATCCCGCTCCATACCTTCTACAAGGATCTGGTGCAGCTGTGGGGGCAGACGACGGTCGATTATACGCCGACGCTGGTCGTCACCTATGGCGGCCCGGCGGGCGATCCCTATTGGCGCGCGCACACCAATGTGTGGGAGCATCCGATCCTGACCAAACATATCCCGCCGACCGATCTCGCCGCGCAGAACAAGCGCCGCGTCATCGCGCCCGAGGGCGATTATGTCGACGACGATTCGGCACGCGAGGCGTTGAAGATCGCCGAGGCGGGCCGCAACGTCTCGATCGGCGCGCACGGCCAGCAATCGGGGCTCGGCGCGCATTGGGAGATTTGGTCTTTTGTCAGGGGCGGGTGGAGCAATATCGACGCGCTTCGCGCCGCGACGATCATGCCCGCGCAATCGCTGGGCTATGCCAGGGATATCGGCTCGCTCGAGCCGGGCAAGCTCGCCGACCTGCTGATTCTCGATGCCGACCCGACGGTCGAGATTCGCAACACCGAAAAAATCCACCGCGTGATGCTCGGCGGGCGGCTCTACGACCCGCTGACGATGAACGAGGTCGACACCGGCAACCGCAAGCGTGCGCCCTATGGTTGGGAAAACGACCTGCCCTCGGGCAAATGATTGTTAGGGTATGCGGCGGGGATTCGACGCCCCGCCGCGCTCCCGTTATGAAACGACGAACCGTTGTGGTGAACGGCGCATCACCCTTGCGCCGCTAAGCCCTTTGCCTATAGACATTTAGGCTTGGGGAGTGCTGAGGCCAGCGGGTCGGGGGGAATATTTTGCGTAGTTTGAAAGCCAGAGTGTCGGCGATTGCGGCTTCGATGGCAGGCCTGTTCCACGCGGCGAACGCCTATGCCGCAACCGTGCTGCCCGACCCCGAGGGTTCGGGCGCGATCGTCAACGCCGTACGCTGGCTGCAGGGCACCTTGCTGGGAACCGTTGCGACCGTCGTTGCGATCATCGCGGTTGCCTCGGTCGGTTTCCTGATGCTCACCGGGCGGATCAACTGGCGCTATGGCGCCACCGTGATCCTCGGCTGCTTCATCCTCTTCGGCGCCGCCAGCATCGTCGCGGGCATCCAGTCGGCTTCGGGAAGCGGGCTCTAGGAGCGCCGCCATGAGCGATCTCGACCGCGATCCCCTGTTTGTGGCGCTGACGCGGCCGCAGATGTTCGCGGGCGTCACCTACAGCTTCTTCGTGATCAATGCGATCGTCGCGACGGAGCTGTTCCTCATCTTTCGCTCGCCTTGGGCGCTGATCGGCGCGGTCTTCGTCCATATGGCCGGCGCACTGCTCTGCCTGCGCGAGCCGCGCTTCTTCGACATCTGGCTGACCAAGGTCAGCCGCTGTCCGCGCGTCAAGAATTTCAAGACCTGGCAGTGCAACTCCTATCGTCCCTGAAACCCCGCCCGGCGGCGAGTGACGGCGAGGTGCCGGCGGGCAAGCATCTGCCCTATGCCCGGCACGCCGACGATCACACGATCGAGACGCGCGACGGCCTGCTGATGCAGGTCATCCGCCTGCGCGGCATATTGTTCGAGACCGCCGACAGCGACGAGCTCAATTACCGCAAGCTGCTGCGCGACGCGATGCTGCAGGCGATCGGATCGTCGCGCTATGCGCTCTATCACCATGTCGTGCGGCGCGAGGCGCGCGTCACCCTCGATGGCGAGTTCGGCGACGATTTTTCGGCGGGGCTCGACGAACGCTGGCAGGCGCGGCTTGCGACCAAGCAGCTCTATTACAACGACCTCTACCTCACCCTCGTCCGTCGCCCCGCGCCGGGGCGCATGGGGCTGCTCGATCGGCTGTCGGGCTGGCTCGGCTCGACTGGGCAGGATTATCGCGCCACCGTGACGCAGGAACTGCGGCTGCTCGACACCGCGCGCGAGGCGCTGATGGCGCAGCTCGGCAGCTACCAGCCCGAACTGCTCGGCCTTTACGACAGCGACCAGGGGCTCTGCTCCGAACCGCTCGAATTCTTCGCCCAGCTCTATTCGGGCGAGCCGCGCCGCCTGCTCGCGCCGCATCAGGATGCCGGCGAGTATCTGCCCGACCGCCGGATCAGTTTCGGCGCCGAGACGATCGAGCTTGGGCCTGCGGGCGATGCGGGGCGCCGCTTCGTCGGCATGGTGGCGATCAAGGATTATCCAGCGTCGACCGCGACGGGCATGTTCGACGAACTGCTGCGCCTGCCGTTCGAGATGGTGATGACGCAGAGCTTTGCCTTCGTCGACCGCCAGCCCGCGCTCGGCAAGATGAACCTCGCGCTGCGCCGGATGCGATCGACCGAGGATGAGGCGCTGAGCCTGCGCGACCAGCTGTCGCGCGCCAAGGACGATGTCGCCGCAGGCCGCGCCGCCTTTGGCGAGCACCATATGACGATCGCGGTGCACGGCGCGAGCGAGGCCGAGGTCAGCGCGAATATCGCCGACGTCCAGGCGTCACTCGCCGAACTCGGCATCATCTCGGTGCGCGAGGATATCGCGCTGGAGCCGACTTTCTGGTCGCAGTTCCCCGGCAATTTCAAATATATCGTGCGCCGCGGCATGGTCTCCTCGGCCAATTTCGCGGGGCTCGCCAGCGGGCATAATTTCGCGGCAGGCCGCGCCGACGGTAATGTCTGGGGCAAGGCGGTCACGGTGTTCGAGACCACCGCCGCGGGTCCCTATTATTTCAACTTCCACCAGGGCGATCTCGGCAACTTCACCGTCATCGGCCCGTCGGGGTCGGGCAAGACCGTCGTCGTCAACTTCCTGCTCGCGCAGGCGCGTCGCTTCGATCCGCGGATCATCTTTTTCGACAAGGATCGCGGCGCCGAATTGTTCATTCGCGCGATCGGCGGGCGTTACGACCAGCTCCGTCCGGGTGTCGCAAGCGGGCTCAACCCGCTCCAGCTCGACGACACGCCGGTCAATCGCCAGTTCCTGATCGACTGGCTCGCGCAGCTCGTCGGCGGCGCGAGTATCGAGGAAATGGCGCAGATCAAGGATGCGGTCGACGCGAGCTATGCGCAGCCGCCCGCGCACCGCCGCCTGCGCCACGTCGCCGAGCTGTTCCGCGGCGGCCACCGCCCGCGCGCCGACGACATGTGGTCGCGGCTGCGCCCCTGGTGGGGCGACGGCGAGCGCGCCTGGCTCTTTGACAATGTCGAGGATCTGACCGACATGGAGAGTGCCACCATCGGCTTCGACATGACGGTCATCCTCGACGATGCCGCGATGCGCACCCCGGCGATGATGTACCTCTTCCACCGCGTCGAGGAGCGGCTGACCGGCGAGGAGACGATCATCGTCGTCGACGAGGGCTGGAAGGCGCTCGACGACGACGTCTTCGTGCGCCGGATCAAGGATTGGGAAAAGACGATCCGCAAGCGCAACGGCATCGTCGGTTTCGCGACGCAGAGCGCGCAGGACGCGCTCGAGAGCAAGATCGCGAGCGCGCTGATCGAACAGGTCGCGACGCAGATCTTCATGGCGAACCCCAAGGCGCGCGCCGCCGACTATATGGACGGCTTCGGCCTGACCGAGCATGAGTATCAGCTGATCCGCACGCTGCCCGACGACGCGCATTGCTTCCTCGTCAAGCATGGCAACGACAGCGTCGTCGTGCGGCTGAACCTGACCGGCGAGCGCGACCTGCTCACCATTCTCTCAGGCCGCGAGCGAACCGTGCGGCTGCTCGACCAGATCCGCGAGACTGCGGGCGACGATCCGGGCGTCTGGATGTCGCGCCTGCTGGCGGTCGCATGACCTTCGCGCTCGCCCCCTGCCCCGTCCCCTCGTCGGCCGACAGCTTCATCGGCGGCACGCTCGCGGCGATCGAATGCCAGGCGCAGACGATCGGCAACGCGGGCTATCTGGCGCTATCGGGACCGGGATCGGGCATCGCCGCCTTCCTGACCGCGATGCTGACGATCTTCGTCGCGCTGATCGGCTATCGCATGTTCGCGGGGCGCGGCCCCGACCTCGGCGGCGGGCTGTTGATCTTCGCCAAGATCGGCATCGTCGTCGCGCTGGCGACCAGCTGGCCCTCGTTCCGCACCATGATCTACGACGTCGCGATCGATACGCCGTCACAGATCGGCGCGACCGTCGGTAGCGCCGCCTCGCTCGCGGGTAGCGATCTTTCGCTGGCGGCGCGCCTCTCCGAAACCGACCGTGCCTATCGCACGCTCACCGCCTGGGGCGTCGGCAGCGAACCCAACCGCGCCGGCGTGTCGGACAGCGAGGGCATCGAGCCCGACACGACCTATGAGACCAAGGCGCTCGGAGCTGCGCGCATGGGTTTCCTGACCGGCGCGCTCGGCAGCGTCGCGCTCACGCGGCTGGCCGCTGGCATCCTGCTTGCGCTCGGGCCGTTGTTCTTCGCCTTCCTGCTGTTCGACGCAACGCGCGGCATTTTTGGCGGCTGGCTTCGCGGGCTGATCGGGTTGACGCTCGGCACCACCGCGAGCTCGCTCGTGCTCGCGGTCGAGACCGCGATCGTCCAGCCGCGTATCGTCACGCTGATCAACCTCCGCGCCTCGGGCTATTCGATCCAGGGGTCGGCGACCGAGTTGCTCGCGCTGTCGATCGTCTTCGCCTTCGTCGCGCTCGCGATCCTCTGCGTCTCTTTCTATGTCGCCGCGGGGCTTCACCTGCCGCAGTGGCAGTGGGCGCAAAATTATCTGCCCGCTTCGATGCGTGGCAGTGGCAGCGCCGACCGTGGTGCTCCCACGCAGCCCGCCGACCGCAACGATCCGCGCTCCCGCGCGGCGGTTATCGTCGATGCAGTGGAAGCAATGCAGCGCCGTGAGGCCTCTACCGGACCAAGCCGCGGCGGCGGCAACGACCGCGCGCGCGCCGTCGCCAGCGCCGCTTCGGGAACCGCCGCGAGCCGCGACGCTCAGCGCGCCTCCACCGACACCGGCGGCGATGGCCCGGCGCGCCGCCGCACCACGAGCCGCGTCTCGACCAGCGGCAACCGGCGGGACACACGCTAGATGAAACAGGATATGAAACAGACCCGCGAAGACTATCTGCAGGCCGCCGAAAGCTGGGGCGCCGACCGTCATGCCGAGCTGAGCAAATCGCGGCGCACCGCATGGATCGTCGCGTCCGTCGCCGCAGCGATCGCGCTGTGCGAGGCGCTGGCGCTCGTTTTCCTCACACCGCTCAAGACGGTCGAGCCCTATACATTGCTCGTCGATCGCCACACGGGCTATGTTCAGGCGCTCAATCCGCTGGCGCCCGCGAAAGTGAGCGGCGATACCGCGCTGACGCAGAGCTTCCTGGTACAGTACGTCATCGCGCGCGAGAATTACGACGTCGATTCGGTTCAGAACGACTATCGCAAGGTCGCGCTCTGGTCCGCCGATCGCGCACGCAGCGACTATCTGACGCTGATGCAGTCGGGCAGCGCGGCCAGCCCGTTGGTCAAGTATCCGCGCGGGACGGTGGTCGAAACGCAGGTGAAGAGCGTGTCGCCGGTCAGCGCCAATGTCGCGCTGATCCGCTTCGACACGCGCCGCCGCGACGCGACCGGCGACTGGCAGCCGGCGCAAAGCTGGGTCGCCACGATCCGCTACCGCTACACCGGCGAGCCGATGAAACAGGAGGACCGGGTGTTCAACCCGCTCGGCTTCCAAGTGCTGCGCTATCGCCGCGATCCCGAAATGCTGCCCGCCGCGGCACCCGCGGCGGCTGCGCCAGTCACCCCCGTTGCTACGACCGGTGCCGCTCCGGTCGGGGCCGACGGCCAACCGCTTCCGCAGCCACCCTCGTCGATCCGCACGCGCCGCGGCGACACGGTCAAGGTGCTGCCCGACGGGACGCAGGTCACGTTGTGATCCGTTCGGCCGCCCTTTTTGCCACAGCTTTGCTGGCGCTGCCCGCGATCGCCCAGGTCGATCCGGTGCCGATCGGCCTCGACGCGTCGATCCAGGCGGTGAGCTATGCCGAGGGCAAGGTCGTGCGCCTGAGCGCGACGCCGGGCTATCAGCTGACGGTCGAGATTTCGGCCGACGAGACGATCGAGAATATCGCGCTCGGCGACAGCAGTGCCTGGCATGTTGCCCCCAGCCGCCGCGGCGACCGCATCTTCATCAAGCCGCTGCAATATGGCATCACCACCAACATGACCGTGGTGACGGGCACGCGGACCTATTTGTTCGAGCTGGTGCCGTCGCGCGGCGGCGGGGCGGGCGACGCGCAGATCGTTCGCTTCGTCTATCCCGAACCGACGCCGGTCTCGACCCCGCCCGACGAGCAGCGCATCGACCAGGGGCTCTACAAGCTGACCGGCACGCGCGAACTCTTCCCCGCGGCGATCAGCGAGGACGGCCAGCGCACCTTCATGCAGTGGGACGCCGCTGCGACGCTGCCCGCGGTCTACACCGTCGACGAACTCGGCCAGGAAAAGCTGGTCGACGCGATGATGCGCGACGGCATCCTCACCATCGACGAGGTCGTCCCGCGCCTCGTCTTCCGGCTCGACGGCAAGCTCGC
Organism: Sphingopyxis sp. QXT-31; assembly: GCF_001984035.1. Lineage (NCBI taxonomy): Bacteria > Pseudomonadati > Pseudomonadota > Alphaproteobacteria > Sphingomonadales > Sphingopyxidaceae > Sphingopyxis > Sphingopyxis sp. QXT-31. Next base: position 1,259,863 of record NZ_CP019449.1, read on the forward strand.
GCGCGCCGTCCGCCGCAGCCAGGCGCGCCCCAAATGACCGATACGACCGCTCCCGAAATGCCCGCTGCGGCGCCCGACAACGCCCCGGTCGTCCGCCGTCCGCGCCAAGGCCTGCCGACGCCGCTGCTCGTCGGCTTCGCGCTGCTGGCAGCGGTGCTGCTGTTTGTGATTCTCGAGGGACGCCGCGAAAACGCCGAAGCGCCTGCCGTGGCTGGCAGACAGGTTGCGATGATTTCGGCACCGCCGCCGCTGGCGCTGCCCGATTATCCGCAGCCGCCAGAGCTGCTCCCCGCGCCGTTCGTCGGGAACCCGGGCGCCGTGCCGCCCCGTTCGCCGCCTCCGCCGCCGCAGATCGTTTATATGCCGCAGCCCGCGCCGATGGGACCGCCCCCCGGCTATGAGACGCCGCCCGCGCCGCCGCGCGCGATCGGCGGCGGGTCGGTCCTCGTCTATGACGGCGCCGGCGGCACGGCAGCCGCTGGATCGCAGGGCAGCGATGGCGACGGCGCGCAGCAACGCGGCGCCGGTCCCGCCGAAGCGGGCCGCGTCCGCGCCGGGGTACTCGCCAATCGCGGCACCACGGTCGTCCAGGGCTCGCTGATCCCGGCAGTGCTCGAAACCCCGCTCGACAGTTCGCGCCCCGGTTTCTCACGCGCTGTCGTCTCGCGCGACGTGCGCGGTTTCGACGGCAGCCGCATTCTCATCCCGCGCGGCAGCCGGCTGATCGGCGAATATCGCTCCGAAGCGACGCAGGGCCAGAAGCGCGCCTTCATCACCTGGACGCGGCTGATCCGCCCCGATGGCGCGACGATCCAGCTCAATTCGCCCTCGGGCGACCCGCTCGGCCGCGGCGGGCTGAAGGCCAAGGTCAACAGCCATTTCTTCTCGCGTTTCGGCGAGGCGATCCTGCAGTCGGTGCTCGACATCGGCGTCAATGCCGCGGCGAGCGCGACCAATTCGCCGGTCGTAAT